>BQJF01000088.1 GCA_021604565.1 Minwuia thermotolerans
GATAGTGTCAGGGGACGGCTCATGTTGCGTGTGCCTGTTCAGGCGACGGGGCTCAGATGGCCTCGTCAGCCTCGAACACCTCACGCTCCTTGTAGTGGCCACAGGCTGCGCAGACGTGATGCGGCAGCTTCATCTCACCGCAGTTGGCGCACTCGTGCGAACCGGTCGCAACCAGGGAATCGTGGGCGCGCCTCTGGTTCCGGCGGGACCGCGTAACTTTCTTCTTGGGGACAGCCATTTCTACTCCTTAAAACCCTTCCGCCCGTGCGGCAGGGTCATGTCTCATCTCGCTTCAGTCGTGCCAGCGCCGCAAAGGGGCCGGTAGCCTCGTGCTGTCCGTCCGTCGCGGACTGCGGCAGGACAGCGTCTGCTTTCCTCGGAAACGGATCAAGCGACAGTGCCAGATGCTCGGCAACCGCGGCGCCGAGATCCAGCCGATCCCCGTCCAGAGGTTCCGGAGGATCATCGTCGTCTGCGATATCGACAACATGATGCGTCTCTTCCAGAACAGCCCGTGGCGTGTAATGCAACGTGATCGTCTCGTCAACATCGCCCGGCACCGGTTCCAGCGTCACGACGCACTGCTGCACCACTTGTGCCCGCAGGTGAAACCGAAGGGTGACACCTTCATCGACCGGCCAGATCGTTGCCTGCGCGCTGACGGCAGGCAGATCAAGCAGTTCGAAGGCCTCCGCGAGCGTGGCGCGGGCAGCTTCGTCGAGTGTCAGGGTCACGTCCCGGCCTTTCAGGTCGATATCGGACAGATCGACCCAGTGACTGAACAATGGCGGGACATCCGCGACCGAATCCGTCGCGTCCTTGCGTTTCATCATCAGACCTCCCTGTCCGGCATGAGGAACGTGAAGCGCTCAGCCGCCAGGTCCGCGAAAGGCAGTGCCGAAAGCATGTCCCAGTTGGCCATGACATATGCAGCGAACACAGGCAGGACGACATCGTCACTGGCGTCCGCGCGATAGACGTTCCTGTGCAGCGCCTGCTGCAGGGCCGTGGCGTCACCCGTATCCAGTGCCGCATCATAGGCGGTCGCGCGTCCGTAGTAGGCATGCGACATCTTCTTGACCCTGTGGCCGATGCCGATGTCACCAACGCCGGAGAGGCGCAGACCCTGATCCAGGTCCTTCAGCATCACGTCGAACAGGTGCTGGGCCAGGCGCGGGGCAGGCCGGGCCTCCTTGTTCGCGCGGCGGATCAGCAGATGGACGTGCAGCACCAGCAGGTCGAAGCGTCCGTCAAACGTGTCATCGACTTTCCAGTCGGTGTAGAAGAAGGGCAGTCGTGCCTGTTCGCCCGCCATGCTGTAGAGCGTGTGGGCGGTCTTGCGCATCGGGTCGGGCTTGATCAGATCGAACAGGGACATGATATCTGGGGTCTTCCGCAGCAGGCTTCGGGGTTCCGCAGTTGACTCGGACGGTGCGGTTCGGGCAATCGGAAAGCAACAGCTAGGTCCGCGAGGGCCCGGCGTCAATGGCCGGACGGTCAGGGTGGATCGGAACGACATGTTTGGACGCAGGAATTTCATGGTTCTGGCCGTTGTTGCGGGCTTGCTCGCGGCCTGCACACCCGACACGCATGTCGAGGGTTATCACCTCGACCGGGAACGCATCGATCGCATCCAGCCCGGCGTCACGACGCAGCAACAGGTGGGTGACATTCTTGGCAGCCCGTCCAGCGTGGCCACGTTCCGGGAGAATGCGGACACCTGGTACTACATCTCGAAACAGATCGAGAGCATCACCGAGCTCGACGCGGAGGTTGTGGGCCAACAGGTCGTCGCCGTCGACTTCGACGAAGTGGGGCGTGTCGAGAAGATCAGGGAATATGACCTGAAGGACGCCAAGGATATCCGGGTCGCGTCCCGGACGACGCCGACACAGGGTGAGAAACTGGGCTTCTTCGAGCAGTTGTTCGGTAATGGGCTGCTGGGCGTCCAGCAGGAATAGAGGCCTTCAGGACGAATCCTGATCAGTGTCGGCCTTGTCTGGCTGCTCTGCATGGTCAAGAGCAGTCAGCATCTTGTCCAGAACACTCTCATCAGTTGCAGCGATCTCTGCGGCCATGCGATTGGCCAGCAGTGTCGCCTTGGCGCTGAGACCTGCAGTGTCGATGACAACGCGCGGGTGGGACATGCGGGCAAGCTCGCGCAGGTCGTCCGCGTCCTCCCAGATCAGGTTGAAATAGTCGATGATCTGCTGCACCAGCGACCAGCTCGGTCGGCTGCGGTGACCATGCTCCAGGGCCGAGAGATAGGCGGGTGTGAGCTGCAGGTCCGCCGCCATGCGGCTGAGTGTCAGTCCCCGGCGCTTGCGCAGCGCCCTCACACGCGTGCCGAAGGGTGTCATCGCCTGTCATCCCGCTGGTCGTCGCGCCGACGTCGCAGCAGGACATAGAGCGCGCCGCTGCCACCATCGCGCGGCACCGCAGGGGCGGTGGACAGGACCAGTGGCGCAAGGTCGCCAGCCGCAAGCCACCCCGGCACTTCGCGTTTCAGGCGACCGGGGGGCTCGGGGTTGATGTAGGGACTGTCGCTTTCCGTCCTGCCCCTGTTGCCCTTGCCGGTGATGACCAGCAGGCAACGCTGTCCGGCGGCATGACAGGCGCGCACCCGCTGGCGCAGGGCGGCATGCGCCTGTTCGCGGTTGAGGCCGTGCAGGTCCAGTCTCGCGTCGATCTGGAAGGTGCCCTTGCGCAGGCGTTCTGCAGTCCGCCGGTCCAGTCCGGCGATGCGTCCACGGGTGACGGCTGGTTGCGGATCGGCACGGGGCACAGGTCCCGTTCCGGTGAACAGCGCGGGCGCGGCTGTCCCCGCGGGCGGTGGCGCCATCTTCTTCCTGCCGCTGTCCCTGGATACGGCGGGTTTCGCTGTCTCTGCACCGGATGGGGGTTGAGCGGCCTCCGCCCGAAGACGCTCCAGATCCTTCAGCCGTTCCGTCGTCGCGGGCAGGGGCGTCACGGTCTGCGCCACGCGCTGCCACAGGTCGGAATCATCCCTGTCGCCGGTCTTGCCCTTCGGTTTGCGGGGCGCGCGCGCCATGCTCTCAGTCCTCGCCGGAGGTATCCCGTCCGACACCGTCGGCCATGTCATCCACCATCACGACATGCAGTCGCCGCGGGCCATGTGCCCCCATGACGATCTTCTGCTCCACGTCGCCGGTGCGGGACGGTCCTGAAACGAGATTGAGCGTGCGTGGCAGTACCCCGGCACCGAACCGTTCGCGCGCCTTGCCGAAGGCATCCTCCATGGCCCGCACGACCTGGCTGCGGCGCATGACGACGATATGATTGTCGGGGACGAAGTTGAGGGTTGGCGGAGTCTCCGGGCTGGAGGCAAAGACCAGCGTTCCGGTCTCCGCGATCCCGGCAAAGACAGGTGTGACGCCTGTCTGGTCGGCAATCTCGGCCGCTCCGGCGGAAACCTCCAGCAGCGGTGCGCTGTCCCAGGGCAGGTCTGTCACGTCAGGCGACGGCGACAGCTTCAGCTTGCCGGGCAGGTTCAGGTCCTTCAGGTAATTGGCAATCGCCTGCGGAACCGATTCAGGGTCCGGGATCTCGTCAATGGTGATTGCCAGTTCGCGGCACTTCGCCAGGAACAGGGCGTAACGTTCCGGCTCGGGCCGGTCGGCGCGTGCAGGGATGAGATTGGCTTTCGGATCAGCAATGCGAGCCGCCAGTTCTTCCGGCGATCTGCGCAGGGGGTTGGCCTGATTGGCTGCGCTGATCTTCGCCAGCAAAGCATCCTTGCCTGACATGGTGCATCCCCTTCAGCAGATGATCGGCGTGATCATGTCCCAAAGCTCTATCGGTAAAGTCGGGGGGCTGGCAAGCATCCCCGACGGCATGCGATCAGATCAGGCCACCGGACGGCGGGGCGTCAGGTGCGCGGACCGGCGCTGCGGCCAGGCCGCCAGTGTTCCATGGCGGCGTTCAGTTCCGCCTCGTTGATCGGCTTGGCGAGATAGTCGTCCATGCCGGCGTCGAGACACATCTGCTTGTCCTCGGCCATCGCGTTGGCGGTCAGGGCGATGATCGGGATATCGAGCTTGTCGCCATCCAGCGACCGGATGCGGCGGGTCGCCTCCAGACCATCGACTTCGGGCATGTGAATATCCATCAGCACGAGGTCGAACTCGTTGTCGCGAACCGCGATCTCGGCCTCGGCACCGTTCTCGACCGCGGTCACCTGATGGCCGCTCTTGCCCAGCAGGGCGAGGGCCAGCATCTGATTGATCTCGTTGTCCTCCGCCAGCAGAATTCGCAGCGGACCGGAACTGGTGGTCTTCGCGGGCCGGGCGTCGGCGGCATCGTCGTCGTCATTCGCGTCAATCTGGTCGTCTGTCTCCAGTTCCGGCGTCAGCAGGCGATAGAGAGAGCGACGACGGATCGGCTTCGTCAGATAGCCGTCGAAACCGGCATCCTTCAGCGGCTCGTTCTCGGCGCGGCGGCTGACCGGCAGCATCACAATGGCCCGCGTCGATGCGAGCACGGGGTCGGCCCGCAACTGTTCGATGAACGCCGTCGCGGGAATGTCTTCCAGCGCACCGTCGAAGAGGACTGAATCGAACGGTGTGCCCCTGGCGGCAGCGGCGCGCAGCAGTTCCAGTGCTTCCCCGCCGCCGGAGGCGCGCTTGGCCGTCGCGCCGCCGTCGATCAACTGGTCCGCCAGTGCCCAGCGGGCGATGCGGTTGGCTTCGGCCACCAGAATGCGTTTCTGGTCCAGGCGCGGTTCGGGGCGGGGGGAGGAGCTACCCTTGGCCTTCTTCAGTTCGATCTCGAACCAGAAGGTGCTGCCCTTTTCCTTCTTGCTGATCAGGCCGATCTCGCCACCCATCTTCTCGACGATGCGCCGGGTGATGGCGAGGCCCAGGCCGGTGCCGCCGTAACGCCGGGAGACCGAGGAATCGACCTGCGTGAACTCCTCGAACAACTGCGCCTGCTTGTCGTCGGGAATGCCGATGCCGCTGTCGATGATCTCCACGCGGATCGCGGCGGAATCGGGCCGGTCCTGCAACAGGCGCAGGGCGATGACGACGCCGCCTTCATGCGTGAACTTCACCGCATTGCCAGCCAGGTTCACGATGGCCTGCCGCAGACGGCCCGGATCGCCGATCAGATGACGGGGAATGTCCGGGTCGGCCATGGCCATGACCTCGATACCCCGTTCGAAAGCGCGGGGGGCGAGCAGTTCGGCGATCTTCTCGCTCAGGCCAGCCAGATCGACGTCGATGCTCTCGAATTCCAGGTAACCTGCTTCGATCTTCGAGAAGTCGAGGATGTCGTTGATCAGGGTCAGCAGCGACTGGCCGGATTCCTGAACCGCATCGGCATAGTTCTTCTGTTCCGCCGTCAGTTCGGTATCCAGCAGCAGGCTGGTCATGCCCAGAACACCGTTCATCGGGGTGCGGATCTCGTGGCTCATGGTGGCCAGGAAGCCGGACTTGGCGCGGTTGGCGGCCTCCGCCTCGTCGCGGGCGACGCCGAGCTCACGCTCCGTCTCCTTGCGGTCGGTGATGTCGCGCCCGACCCGCTGGATCTCCGTGATGCGGCCGTCCGGATCGCGCAGTGCCACATCCTCCCAGGCGATCCAGCGCCAGCCTTCGCTGGTCAGGACACGCTGGTCGTAACTGGCGCGGTAAGGGGGGATGCTGATGCGTTGCAGGTCAAAGGGCTGGGAGCCTTCCTCCACCGCCACATTGACCGTCAGGGGATTGCCGATGGCGTCTTCGTTGTCGATGCCGAGGGTCCGGCTGAGTGCTTCATTGGCGAAGCTCAGGCGACCGCGGGAATCCAGCCGCACGATCAGGTCATGCTGGGTCTCCACCAGGCCGCGATAGCGTTCCTCGTTGGCGCGGAGGGTGGAGTTCATGTCGTTGAGCAGTTCGACCGTCTCAGACAGGCGGTCCGCCATCTCCGTCATGCGGTGATTCTGGCTGTTGAGCCGCATGTACTTCCGTCGCGCATCCTCGATCAGGACACCCACGATCAGGACGATGATGATGACCAGGGCGCTGACGGACTTGGGACCGATGGCGATCTTGCCTTCGCTCGCGAAAAGGTCGGCATTGAAGATCAGAACGACAGCAGCAACACCGGCAATGGCGATCAGCGGCGCTGCATATCGCAGCCACCCCTGGCCAATCCGTCCTGCCTGTCGCCCCGAACCGATGTCTGACACTCCCCGACTCCAAAACGCGAAGGTGACATGAAAGATGTGCCAAATCGTTACCGATCCGACGTCTCGACTGTTAACCCTGGCGAGTATGCAAGAACCGTGCGGAAACAGTACCAATCACCCCAAATGAGTGAAAGGAGAGTCTGGTCCTGCACTTTTCCGGCGTGAGCTTCCGGTGTCAGGCGTCGATCGTGCCCGCTTTCGGTTCCACGTAGTAGTCCGGGAATCTTTCCTTCACCACGGGGCTGTAGTCGGCCCAGGCGTGGCAGGTGTTCAGGATGCCCGGGCGTCCATCGGCCTTCTTGCCGCCCATGTTCTTGATCGGCCAGATGGTCTGCATGGTCGCGGTCGCCATCTGCGGCAACAGCTCGACGATATGTGTGCAGCCAGCGGTGCCGCCGACCCTTTCACGGGCTTTCCGGTTGAAACCGGGACCGATCCGCAGACCGGCGAGGGCGGCGAAGTTCGGCGCGACTTCCTTGCACATGCTGTAGGGCGTGATTTCCGACCAGGCCTCGGCGGCATGGATCATCATGTCCTCGTCAACGGTCAGGCGCAGCCACATCTTGTGAACCATGCCGTCTTCGCGCCGTTCCACCATGGTCCCGTAGGGCACCGGCTTGTGGTCGGAGATCATGCCTTCCATGTCCCAAAGGCCATCTTCCCTCTCATACCCGCAGATCTCGATCTTGCGCGTATGGCGGTGGGCGCGTTTGGCCGGTTCGGACAGGGCCATCATGGTTCTCCAGCAATTGCTCTACACAGGCGAGGGCGGAAGATACCAGTGATATGGCACAGGTCCAGACCGGTTCACGAATGGCGGGCATCCCCCATGTGCCGGTCCGGGACGTCAGCCCCAGGCGAGCGGCAGACCGGATGGTGTCAGCCCCAGGCGACCGGCAGACCGGTCAGGCCCCGCAACGTGAAGGTCGGACGCCAGTCCGGTTCATCGGGTTTCTCCAGCCGCAGATCGGGCAGTCGCGCCAGCAGGCTGCGGAACGCGATATCGGCTTCCACCCGCGCAAGCTGGGCGCCGAGGCAGAAGTGAATGCCGCCACCGAAGGACATCGGCCGCACATCCTTCCGGTCAACGCGGAAGCTTTCCGGTGCATCGAACGCGGCGCCGTCGCGGTTGGCCGACCCCAGAAGGTTGATGATGTGGTCGCCCTTCGGAATGGTGACACCATTGACCTCGACATCTTCCATCGCGGTACGACCGGTCATCTGCACGGAAGAATCAAAGCGCAGCATCTCCTCGATTGCGCCCGGCACCAGGTCAGGATTGTCGCGCAGCTTGGTGTATTCCTCCGGGTTCTGCAGCAGGGCGAAAAGTCCGTTGCCCAGCAGGTTCACGGTCGTCTCGTGACCGGCACCGAACAGCAGGATCACGTTTCCGACCAGTTCCGCCTCCGTCAGCCGTTCGCCAGCTTCCTCCGCCTGTACCAGAACCGTTGTCAGATCGTCCTGCGGCTCGGCACGTCGCCGGGCAAAGAGGTCACGGAAATAGGCTTCCTGCCGCGAAAAGCCGTCGCCGATTTCCTGCAGTTCCTCTGCGCTGACCGGTGTCGGGTCAATCAGCCGACCGGAGATCTTGGACCCGAACTCGAAGTGGCTGCGGTCCTCCGGCGGGATGCCCAGCATGTCGCAGATGACGTTGACGGGCAGGGGATAGGCAAAGTCCCTGATGAAATCCATCCGGCCACGCGGTGCCACCCGGTCCAGCAGCTCATCGACCAGCGTCTGGATCTGGGGGCGCAGTCCCTCGATCCGGCGCGCCGTGAAGGCCTTGGAGACCAGGCCGCGCAGACGGCTGTGGTCCGGCGGGTCCTGGACCAGCATCCATGTGCGCATGTTGGCGTAGACCGGATTGTCGAAGACATCATCACCGTTGCGCATCTTCATGCGCTCCTCGAATCCCTTTCCGAAGCGGCGGTCCTTCAGGATCATCTGCACGTCGGCGTAGCGGGACGCGACCCAGAAGCCCAGCGGAGTCTTCATCAGCGGCTGGTTTTCCCGCAGCAACTCGAACGAGGGGTAGGGATTGCGCAGGAACTCCGGCGAGAACGGGTTGAAGAGCGGTGCGTCGGCGACCGGTGTCTGATCGTTCATGCTGTGCCTCCCGGGCATCATCGACGGAATTGATGACCGCCGTTCATTTATCCTGAGAGGTTAAACGCGAACCACCAGCTCCGGCAAGTCATCCATGTGCTGAAATACCCTGTCCGCACCGGCGTCCAGCAGCATCGGGCGGTCGCGGTGATGATCCCGGTGACTGCCGCCCGTGAAGCCAAGAGCCCGCATCCCAGCCGCCCGTGCCGCCTGCAGGCCGAAGGGGCTGTCCTCCACGACGACGCAGGCGCGCGGATCGACATTCATCGCGCGGGCGGCATACAGGAAAAGGTCAGGCGCAGGCTTGCCGCGTTTCACCATTGTGGCGGAGTAGAGTCGCCCGGCGAACAGATCGATGATCCCCGTGGTGCCGAGGGTGAGCGTCATCTTGCTCACCTCGCCCGAGGATGCAACGCAGGTCGGTACCGCAAGCCGCTCGACCGCATTGCGAACGCCCGGAATGGCCTTCACCTCCCGTGCCAGCACCTCGGCCGTGCCGGCTCGGATGTCATCGACGAAGCTGTCGGGCATCCGGACTCCGTATCGCTCCAGCACCATCTCCGCGCAGGTGGTGAGGGACAGGCCGACGAATGTCGCTTCCGTCTCCTCGACCTCTATCGCGACACCATGGTCGTTGAGATAGCGGGTGAGCAGCCGGTTGGCCGGACGTTCGCTGTCCACCAGGACACCGTCGCAGTCAAAGATGACGAGATCGGTCATTCCGCGCAGGCTGTTGTCTTCGCAGGCTCGCGGCAGAGCAGCAGCCCATCATCGTTGACGGATCCGGCAATCAGCATTCCGTCGATCCGCAGCACACCGGTGGCGCCACTTATCGGATCGCCGTCCGGGTCATCATGCAACAGGGTGCAGCCATCGGGCTTGTCCGTATCGAGGGAGATCAGTCGTGTCGGTGCACTGCTGAAGAACGGCCATTTCCGCATGTAGAAATACAGGTCCATCGTGTCGGGATGCACGGCGGTCAGCAGGTTTCCGTCCGCATCCATGTCCAGGTTGTCCGGCCCGCCGGGCACGGGAATGGTCCTGGCCGGTCGCTTCAGGCGTCCGTCGATCAGGTCGTAGGCCCGGATCAGGTTGGCCTGCGTCTCGGCGACATAGACCGTCGGCTTGTCGCCCTGGTCGATATGGATGCCATTCGCGAAGGCCATCTGGTCATCAAGGATCTCCGGCGCGTCGGCGCGTGTCAGATCGACCATGGCGATCCTTGCACGTTCCTGTCCCAGCAGAAGCTCGAAGAAGGCTCTGATCCCGCCGCAGGCACCCCGGTCCAGACTGACGATGGCGGTGTTCTCGTCCAGCGCGTCCAGGTCATTGGCCGCGCAAATGTCGGGATGCGAATAGGTGCCCTCATGATCCAGCTCGCCATTCGGGGCCACGAAGAAGACCTCGATCGATGTGCCGGCAGTGCCATCATCGCGCCGCGCGGTTCCCATCTCGCGATGGTTGATCACCATCAGACGCCCGGTCTGCTTGCCAATGCGCTGGTCCAGAAACCCCGCCTTCGGCAATTCCGGTTCCCACAGGGTGAAGCCGTGCGGGTGCAGGACCTGGCCTTCCTGGAACAGCTCCGTGAGGTTCGGAACCGGCAGGTCGATCGGGCGCGAGACCTCGATGAACTCCCGCTTCAGCCGCGGGAAGGAAATGGCATAGATGCCGTTGGCAACCGGTTCCTCCGCATCTTCATCGGCCCAGCGGTCATGGGCGGACAGCATGATCCGCTTGCTGGGTGCATGCCATACCAGGTCTTCGATACCGCGCAGCACCGCGCCGGTGCTCGCGTCAGTCAGATGCACTTCACGACAATCGGCTGCGTTGGCGGTCAGCGCGGACGGCACAGCGGTGATCAGGGCCGTGGTCAGTGCGACGAGGGCCAGCCGCGCTGCCCCCACAATTCCGTGGTGCTGGTCTGTTCTGGACATGGTTGCGCCCGAAACCCTTTCTGACGACGATGGCCTCACAGCCAGAGGATGACGAGAAGCGTCATTCGGTCAACCTCCATTCCCGCCGCAGGGCAGGCGCTTCGTGGTCAGCTTTCCTGACCGCCCCGCGCTGCATCAGGAGCTGCCTCGAGCATGAGTGTCACACCTTCAGTCGTCGCACCACCACAGACGACGCTGGCACAGGCGCTGCTGGTCGGGACACTGACCATGTCGACGATGCTCTATGCCATGACGGTGACGATCGCCAACGTGGCTCTGCCGAAGATGCAGGGGGAGTTCGGCGCGACGCAGGACCAGATCGCCTGGGTGGTGACCTTCAACATCGTGGCGACGGCGGTCATGACACCGCTGACCGGCTGGCTGATCGCCCGGCTGGGCCAGCGCAAGGTCATGATGTACTCGGTGGCCGGTTTCGCGATCTCGACGATGCTCTGTGGCATGGCGTCGTCGCTGACCGAGATCGTGATCTATCGCGTGTTTCAGGGGCTGTGCGGCGCGCCCATGGTACCCACCAGCCAGTCCATCGTCCTGCAGGCCTTCACCAAGGACAAGCAGGCGAGCGTCATGTCGATCTTCGGCATGGGCGTGGTTATGGGGCCGATCATTGCGCCCACCCTCGGTGGCTACCTGTCGGAGGAATATGGCTGGCGCTGGGTCTTCTTCATGATCGTGCCCTGCGCGGTCGTGGCCTTTGTCGGTATCCTGATGATCGTGCGCGACCTGGCCACGCCGGGCCGTATCCGCCTGGACTGGACCGGGTTCATCAGCCTGTCGGTCGCGGTGGCCGCAACCCAGCTGATGCTGGACCGTGGCGAGCGGGAGGACTGGTTCGAATCCATCGAGATCATGCTGGAATTCGGTCTCGCCGCGCTGGCGTTCTACATCTTCATCGTCCACAGCCTGACATCGAACAAGCCGTTCCTGAACTTCAAGCTCTTCAGGGATCGGAACTATGCCTTCGGAATGCTGTTCATCCTGATCTTCGGGATGCTGAACTTCACCCCGATGGTGCTGTTTCCGCCGATGCTGCAACACCTGCGCGGTTTCCCGGACACTGACATTGGCTGGCTGCTGGCGACGCGCGGTGTGGGTACGCTGATCGCCTTCACCGCCATGGTCTGGCTGTCGAAATATGATCCCAGACTCTGGATGACCATCGGCTTTCTGGTGCAGGGCATCGCCGGGCTCTACATCGCCGGTTTCAACATCAACCTGACGGCCTTCGACGTGGCCTGGACCAGCATGTTGCAGGGCTTCGGGGTGGGCATGACCTGGGTGCCGACGACACAGATTGCCTTTGCAACACTCGACCCCAGAGACGCGGGGGAGGGCAGTGCGGTCTTTCACCTGATCCGCAATTTCGGTTCCAGCCTGTTCATCTCCATCAGCATTGCCGTGGTCATCCGGACCAGCAACATCAACTATTCCGACATGACGACCCATGCTTCGCCGTTCAACGAGAACTTCCAGTACCCATCCTCCGCCGGCGCCTGGAATCTGGACAGTCTGCAGGGGGTGGCGGCTTTCGCGGGTGAGATCGGGCGCCAGTCATCAATGATCGGCTATCTGAACGCCTTCTGGCTGTTCGGCGTTGTCTCGCTCGCCGTCATTCCGTTCCTCTGGATGGTGCGGTGGGACGGTAACCGGTGAGTTGACGTCAGAGATCGTACGCTGGATTATCAATTCACGCGCCATGGGGAGGTGAAGCATGAGCGACCGGAGCGAAGCCGAAATTGCCGAATGTCTGAAACCGACGGATCTGATCGATTCCGACCATCCGGGAATCGTTGCCTTCGCGGAGAAGGTGGTGGGATCGGAGACGGATCCGAAGGCAAAGGCGATCAAGCTCTATTACGCGGTTCGCGATGACTTCTACTACGACCCCTATGGCGTGCGCATGACGCCGGGGCATTTCCGCGCCAGCGCCTGTCTGGAGCGCAACAGCGGATTCTGCATCACCAAGGCCGGTCTGCTGGCGGCGGCGGCGCGGGGGCAGGGCATTCCGGCGCGGCTGGGCTTTGCCGATGTGCGCAATCATGTCTCCACGAAGCGCATGACCGAACAGATGGGTACAGACGTCTTCTACTACCATGGCTTCACGGAGCTGTTCATCGACGGCAAGTGGGTGAAGGCGACACCGGCGTTCAACATCGAGCTGTGTGACAAGTTCCGGATCATGCCGCTGGAATTCGATGGCGAGAATGATTCCGTGTTTCACCCGTTCACGGCGGATGGAGACCGACACATGGAGTATGTGCAGGAGCGCGGGCATCGCAATGACATGCCCTTTGACGAGATTCGCGACTGCTTTCGCGAGATCTACCCCTACATGTTCGATGACGGGACCGCGATCAGCGGTGATTTCGCAGCCGAGGCAGAGGCGGAGAACGCCTGATTCCCAAGGGGTTGGTTCGTCGCTCCGGGACTGCGGCGCTTGGTCCGGGGTTCTGCGCAATCGCGGAACTGGTTGCCAAGCCTGTCTGATGGCATAAGTCGCACAACAATCAATCCAGCCCGCGACTGCCGCGAACGGAATTTTCTCCGGTCTCGCGCCTGTTGGGCTACTCCGTTTCCGTCGCTGACGGAGCCGTCATAGGAGTTCCGACGTGATCACGATCCGTGAAGCCCTCACATTCGATGATGTCCTGCTCGCCCCGCGTGAATCCGGTGTCCTGCCGGGGGAAGTCAGCACCGCCACCTACCTGACACGGGAGATCGCGCTTGGCGTGCCGGTCCTGTCAGCCGCCATGGATACGGTGACGGAGGCCCCCATGGCGATTGCCATGGCGCGACTGGGCGGCATCGGCGTCATCCACAAGAATTTCACTGTGGAGGAACAGGCGGAGGAGGTGCGCAAGGTCAAGCGCTACGAGTCCGGCATGGTGGTCAATCCGGTCACCATCTTCCCCGACGAGCCGCTGGCCAACGCGCTGGCCCTGATGAGTACCCGGTCGATCTCCGGTATTCCTGTCGTGGAGCGCAGTACACGGCGTCTCGTCGGCATTCTTACCCACCGCGATGTCCGCTTCGCCACCGACAAGCGTCAGCCGGTTTCCGAACTGATGACGCGGGAAAACCTGGTGGTGGTTCAGGACAGCGGCGTGAACCGGGAAGAGGCCAAGCGGCTGCTGCATCAGCATCGCATCGAGAAGCTGCTGGTGGTGGACGAGGACTATCGTTGCGTCGGTCTGGTCACCGTGAAGGATATCGAGAAGGCGGAATCGCACCCGCATGCATCCAAGGATGCACAGGGGCGGCTGCGTGTCGCCGCTGCGACCGGGGTCGGACCGGAGGGGTTGCGCCGGACGGAGGCACTGATCGAAGCCGGGGTCGACCTCGTCGTCGTCGATACCGCGCACGGCCACAGCCTGCGGGTGCTGGAAGCGGTGTCGGAGATCAAGAAGCGGTCCAATTACACCCAGGTGCTGGCCGGCAATGTCGCCACAGCCGACGGCGCCCGCGCCCTGGTCGATGCCGGGGCCGACGCCGTGAAGGTCGGTATCGGTCCGGGGTCCATCTGCACAACCCGCGTCGTGGCCGGTGTCGGCGTACCGCAGCTTACCGCGATCATGGATGCGGTCAGTGTCTGTCAGGATGCAGGGGTTCCTGTGGTCGCGGACGGCGGTGTGAAGTTCTCCGGCGACCTGGCCAAGGCGATAGCCGCAGGCGCGTCCTGCGCCATGATCGGCTCCCTGCTGGCCGGGACCGACGAGTCACCAGGCGAAGTGTTCCTGTACCAGGGCCGGTCCTACAAGTCCTATCGCGGCATGGGCTCTCTCGGTGCCATGGCGCGTGGTTCCGCCGACCGCTACTTCCAGGAAGACGTGAAGAACGAATTGAAGCTGGTGCCGGAAGGAATCGAGGGGCGCATCGGCTACAAGGGCGCGGTCAGTCAGGTCGTGCACCAGCTCGTTGGCGGGCTGCGGGCTGCCATGGGCTATACCGGGTGCGGCGATATTCCGACCATGCACCAGGACTGCGAGTTCCTGCGCATCACCAATGCGGGCCTGCGGGAGAGCCATGTCCATGACGTGGAGATCAGCCGGGAGGCTCCGAACTATGGCGGCGGACACTGATCGCGACGGCACCGGCACGTGACCCCCGCCGCCCGGCTTCAGGCCGCCATCGAACTGCTTGACCGGATCGAGACGGAGGCCCCGGCTGCCGACTGGATCATGCGCGACTATTTCCGGAAACGCCGCTATGCGGGGTCCGGTGACCGTCGCGCTGTCGGCCAGATCGTCTTCACGGTCCTGCGCCAGCGCGGCTTGATCGACTGGCAGTTGGCGCAGGCGAATCTGCACAATGACAATCGGTTGCGTGCTTTTCTTTCTGTATTGCTGGAGGAAGATGTCGCCGGGCTGCCTGATGAACAGACGACTCACGGGCCGGTTCCGCCGACTGCGGAGGAGACTGCGACCCTGGAACTGGCCCGGTCTCGCGATACCGCCGAAGCGCCCCTGCCGGACCGTGCCGGTTTCCCCGCGCACCTGCTTGCGGACCTGACGGAGACCTACGGCGAAGGGCTGGAGCAGGAACTGCTGGCACAGATTCAGGACGTTGCTGCCGTCGATATCCGGGTGAACAGCCAGAAGTCCGACCGGGAGGCGGTGCTTGCCCAACTGGAAGCCGATGGGATCGGCGCCGCCGCATCGGGCTGGACCGGTACGACGATCCGTCTGGCAGGGCGGCCGAACCTGAATGCGCATCCGCTGCTCGCCGACGGCACCATCGAGATTCAGGATGCGGGCAGTCAGCTCGTCGCCGCGCTGGTCGGGGCGGAGCCGGGCCAGCAGGTCGCCGACTTCTGCGCCGGGGCAGGGGGCAAGACCCTGGCGATGGGCGCGCGCATGGAGAACCGCGGCGAGTTGCATGCGCTGGATGTGGATGTACGGCGGCTGGAGCGGTTGCGGGCCAGGGCAACCCGCGCCGGGCTGCGCAATGTGCAGAGCCGACGGATCGATCCGGAGGGGGATCTGCCGCAGGAGCTGACCGGACGCATGGATCGGGTGCTGGTCGACGCGCCATGCTCCGGCAGTGGCACCTGGCGTCGCCAGCCGGAGCAGCGCTGGCGGCTGGATCCGGCACGACTGGAACAGCATCAGGCGCGCCAGATACGGATTGCCGGGCGTGCCGCCGCCTTGCTGCAGCCGGGCGGCCTGCTGATCTATGTCACCTGCTCCATCCTGCGTGCCGAGAATGAGATCGTGATCACAGAACTGATGCGGCAGCTTCCGCATCTTGTTCGCGTCGATTGCCGGGACATGGCCGAAAAGGTCGGAGTATCGCTGCCTGAAGGGGCCGTGACAGAGGCCGGGGAGCTGCGGCTGTCACCGTATTGTCACGGGGTGGACGGCTTTTTTGCGGCTGTCCTGCGCAACGATATCCGGTAGTGTCTGCACCAGCCCGGTCACGATCAAACCACGTGAAGGAGTTTAATGATGTCGAAGTTTACGCGCGGCGTTGCGGTGGCCCTCACCATGGGTGCGCTTGCCCTGACACCGGTTGCGGTTTCGGCCAT
>BQJF01000089.1 GCA_021604565.1 Minwuia thermotolerans
GCCCGGACCACTGCTGATATGGATGCTGGCAAAGGCCAATGCGGAGATGACGACAGCAACAATGCCGAACCGGCTGATGCGCCGGATGGCATCGCGTGCGAGCTTCCGGAAAACCAGTTCTTCGGAGACTGCCACCAGCACAAGGCCAATCGTCATGTCGATGGCGAACAACAGGTCGGCCGCAGGATACTTCGGTGGAGTGTGCCCTGGCCGCTCCATGGACTCACCGAAAAGGAATATGTTGACCAGTATGCAGGCCAGAAGGAGCAGCAGGGAGGAGATGAACAGCCTGCCACTCCGCCAGAGCGCCCCGGAACCGGCGGTGGCGCTGTCTGCGAAAAGCTGCCTTCCGTAGAACCAGAAACACAATGCGATGATGATCAGGCGCTTGCCGTAGTCCCTCAACATGAAGGTGGCATCAGAGGAGATCGGAACTTCTTCGGCCAGACCAAAGACCGCAAGAGACAGAAGAAACAGCAGTAACGGATGCTTCATGACAGTCACGCGGCGCTACTTCGTCTCGTGATCCGCGCGGTTGTAGGGATCATCCAGGCGGACAATGTCATCCTCGCCCAGATAGCTGCCGGACTGTATCTCGATGACTTCCAGCGGCACCTTGCCGGGATTGGCGAGGCGATGCGCCATGCCGACAGCGATATAGGTCGACTGGTTCTCCGAAAGCAGCAGATTGTCCTCACCCCGCGTCACCCGCGCGGTGCCGGACACGACCACCCAGTGCTCGGCGCGGTGATGATGCAGTTGCAGTGAAAGTTCCGCCCCCGGATTGACCATCAGGCGTTTCACCTGGAACCGCGGTCCCTCGTCCAGGGTCTCGTAGAACCCCCAGGGCCGGTAGTGACGTACGTGGGTCTCGTGCTCGGCCCGGCCCTCCTGCTGCAGTCGGTCGACCACGATCTTGACGTCCTGCGCCCGGTCGCGATGCGCCACCAGCACGGCATCCGCCGTCTGCACGATGGCCAGATCCTCCACACCGATGGCGGCGACCACAGCGTTCTCGGTACGGACGTAGCTGTTGCGGACGTCATGCAGGATGGTGTCGCCCAGCGTGACATTGCCATTGGCGTCCGTTTCACCAACGTCCCAGAGCGCCGACCACGACCCGATGTCCGACCAGCCGAAATCACAGGCGATGACCGCCGCGCGATCCGTCTTCTCCATCACGGCAATATCGATGGATTCGGCCGGGCAGGCGGCGAATGCATCGGCGTCGATGCGCAGGAAGTCGAGGTCCGGTTCAGCCTTGTCGACTGCCGTCCTCACCGCGCCGAGGATGTCGGGGCGCAGGCTTTCCAGTTCGCCCAGCAGGATGTCGGCACGCGCCACGAACATGCCGCTGTTCCAGAGGTACTCTCCGCTGGCGACGTACTCCTGCGCGGTTGCCAGATCCGGCTTTTCCGCGAACCGCGCCACCTTGTGGGCATCGCCGGAAATCAGTTCTCCCGCGCGGATGTAGCCATAGCCGGTGTTGGGGCCGTCGGGCCGCATGCCGAAAGTGACGATGTGGCCCTCATCGGCCAGCGCGATTGCCTCTGCCAGACGGGCGCGGAAGGTCTCGCGGTCCAGGATCACGTGATCGGCCGGCAGCAGCACGATGATCGCGTCCTTGTCCAGCCCGCCACAGTAGTGCGCGGCGGCGGCGGCGGCGGGGGCCGTGTTGCGGCCCACAGGCTCCAGCATCACCGTCAGCGGCGGGCGGTCGATGGCATGAAGCTGTTCGGCCACGATGAAGCGGTGGTCATTGTTGCAGATCACCATGGGTGCACGCAGGCTGCCGTCATCCGGAAGACGCAACGCCGTTTCCTGCAGCATGGTGGCATCGCCACCCAGAGCCAGCAACTGCTTCGGATAGAGCTTGCGCGACAGGGGCCACAGCCGTGTGCCGGAACCGCCGGACAGCAGGACGGGAAAGATGCGCTGGTCTTCAGGGGCGGACATGGCGGAGCCTCTTGCTGCTCGGGGTCTGGCGAAGGAAGGTCGGGGCAACACCCCGATCATTGGCGAACCGGTGACAGATTGACAAGCGCGACGCCCATGACAACCAGCACCATCCCGACAATCGCGACCGGGCCGAAGGTCTCGCCGAACAGGGGCCAGGCGATCAGGGCGGCGGAGGGTGGCACCAGGAAGAACAGGCTGGCAACCCGCGATGCCGCGCCCTGGCGGATCAGCACCATCAGCAAGGTGATCGCCCCGAACGAGAGGACGATGACCAGCCAGGCCAGCGCGATCATGAACTCCGGCGTCCAGTTCACCACCCGGGTCTCGAAGATGTACGCCATGGCCGTGGTCATCAGGAACGCCGCCCCGAACTGGATGGCGTTGCCGGTTCTGAGGTCCATCGCCGTGCAGAATCGCTTCTGGTAAAGCGTCCCCAGCGTGATGCCGAAAAGGGCAACGATACAGAGGCCCATGCCGAACGGGGTGCCAAGACCCAGCCCCAGCTTCTGCTCCACCACCAGTCCGACGCCGGTGAGCCCCAGCAGGAATCCGGCCCACTGGCGGCGGGTCACGCGCTCCCCCAGCACAGGCCCGGCGAGAATGGCGGTAAGGATCGGCTGGATGCCGACGATCAGGGCTGATGTTCCGGCCTCCACCCCGTCATGGATCGCCGCGAACACACCGCCGAGATAGAGGCCGTGCAGCAGGATTCCGACCACCGCGAGATGCGCGATCTGCCGCCAGTCCCGGGGCCAGGCAGCACGGAACACAAGCGCGACCAAGGTCAGCCCGGCGGCAACGATGGCAAAGCGGATGGCGAGAAACGTCATCGGCTCCGCGTGTGGCAGGCCGAGCTTGCCGCCGATGAAACCCGTCGACCAGAGGAACACGAACAACGCCGGCATCAGCACGGTCGTGGCCAGCGTCGCGGAGGGTCTGTCGGGCGCGGAACTCATGCGCGCTGCATAGAGCAACTGACACCGTTTGGGAACGGGCCGATGCAGTGCCTTCGTCCACGGCAACTTACCGAAGCGGCTGCATCACCATCGTGCCGATGGCACCGGGCTCGATATCCTCCGCCCTGAGGGACATGGGGATGTAGTCCATCTGCCGCCAGCGTTCGGCAAAGTCGTCGTAATGCGGCGACAGCAGATGCCCCGACTGCCCCGTGGAATGCATGTAGAGCGACGCATCCAGGTTATCGAGGTTGTAGAGCGCGCGCAGCGAGGCCGCATGCCCGGTGGTCATCGGTCCCTCCGGGCTGGTGGGTCGCCCATGCGCCACATTGACGGTGAAGGAACCACCGCCGACGGGAACCGAAACATCGAACACCTGCTTCAGCGGATCGACCCGCCCGAACGGATTGTGCGGGCTGATCGCCCGGTGAATGTCGCCCCAGCGCCAGTCCGCCCGGTCGGTGCCGTGCCGCATCTCCAGCCCGGCCATGGCCAGGTCCAGCGCGCGCATCATGATCACGTTGCAGTTCTCCACGCCGTCCGTCGCCACATCGTCACACCAGCGGCTGGCCCCGTTGCGGTCGGTCAGCACGTTGTGGACGAAGGTCGGGCGAAAGCCGAAGACCTGGTCGATCTGGTTTCCGGTTTCATCGACGATCAACTGGCGCACCAGTTCAAGGTACCAGGCAACGAAGATCGTCGGCTCCGTCCGGTCGGCATCCATGTCACCGTCCCAGAGTTTCAGGTCCGCCAGGATGGTCCGCAGGTCCTCCCGCTCCGGCGCGATCACCGTCATCAGGGGTTTCATCTGGCGCACGAACAGGGACACCTGATCTGCCTGAATCGACTTGAAGCTCTCGATGGAATGGATCGACCGCGCGTCCAGAAGGTCGGTGATCCGCTGCGCCCGATAGGGGGCCGCCCACTCGTTGGTGATGAACCAGGGATAGCCGTCACCGACGATGCGGTTGTTGGCCGTGACGACATAGCCCTTCGCCGGATTGAAGGTCTGCGGCAGGGCATCATAGGGGATGTAGCCGACACGCACCGCCTCCGGCTCCCACCCCTTGACCGGCAGCATGCCCTGCCAGTCGGACTGGTCCACGCGCACCGGCACCTTGCCCGCCGCGATGAAGCCGATGTTTCCGGCCACATCGGCATAGACCATGTTCTGCTGCGCGCCGGTGAAGTCGCGCATGGCTTCGCGGAAATCGCGCCAGTTGCGGGCAGGATGGATGTTGAGACCGGCCCGGATAGAAAATTCGTCGTCATCCAGGACATGCCAGCGGAACGCCACGACGTGACCTTCGGGCGCGATGCCCGAAAGCCGCTCCGTCACGTCGGACATTACCGGGCCGTGCCGTGTCTTGCGCACGGTAATGGTAACCGCGTCACCGCCGCTGACGCGGATGACTTCCTGCTCCGTCTCGAAAGGCGCCCAGCCGTCCTCCGTGCGGTACTGCGTCGGGTCGTCCGGGTTCACCTGCTCTATGTAGAGATCCTGCGTATCCGGGGAGGTATTGGTGAACCCCCACGCAATATGGCGGTTGCGCCCCAGCACCACGAAGGGAACCCCGGGCAGGGTCGCGCCGATGGTGGCGTCCGTGCCGTCATCCATGGCCGCGAAGTACCAGATGGCGGGTGTCTGCAGGCCAAGATGCGGGTCATTGGCCAGCAGCGGCTTGCCCGTGGCGCTCCTGCTGCCGCTGACCACCCAGTTGTTCGACCCCGTGCCCGGTCCCTGCGGAAACGGTTCCAGCTTCGCCAGATCGGACCAGAAGTCGGCTGGCATGGCACCGGCCAGGTTCCGGATCGCCGTCGGGCCATCGGCGGGGTAGTCGGGCCACAGGTCGCGGAGCTGTTCCGGGCTCAGACGGGTGGCAAGTGCCGCCCGCCGTGCCTCGTTGGCCCAGTTTCCGCTCAGGTTCCAGGCCATCATCTTCAGCCAGACCAGCGTATCTGCTGGCCGCCAGGGCTCCGGTTCGATGCCGGTGATCAGGAACTCGGGGGGCAGCAGCCCCTCCCGGTTGTCCAGAAACGCGTTGATGCCCGTGACATAGGCGTCAAGCAGGGCGCGGGTTTCGGCGTCCAGGTGCTCCACGGTGCGCTCCGCCGCACGGTAGACGCCAAGGGTGCGCAGGAAGATGTCGGTGGAAACCGTGGATTGCCCGGCTATCTCCGAAAGCCGTCCCTGTCCGATGCGCCGCTGCATCTCCATCTGCCAGAGCCTGTCCTGCGCATGCACATAGCCCAGTGCGAACAGGCTGTCGGCACGGTTCTGGGCGCGGATGTGCGGCACGGCAAAACGGTCGCGCACGATGCGTACCGTGTTCTCCAGCCCCCGCAGGGCAACGGTGCCCTGATACTCGGGCAGCGACATGCGACCAGCAATGAAGACGCCCACGACCGCGATGGCCAGCGTCAGCACGATGGTGAACAACAGTCGCCACAGCCACTTCATTTGAATTACCGCCGCAGGAATCCCGAATCGCTCATGCTCACGAGCATGGCCCCTTTGCCGTGCAGGTCAACCGCGCAGCCTGCGAGTCGCGGGCCTTCCGGTCCCCCGTTGCGCAGTGTAGGAATGGGGCAAGGGAAACACCGGGCAGGGGAAACACACGATGGCACAGAAAGCAGCATTCATCGGTCTCGGCGTCATGGGCTATCCCATGGCCGGATATCTGCAGCAGAAGGGGTATGAGACCACCGTCTACAACCGCACCGCGGCGAAGGCAGATGAATGGGTGGGCAAGTATGGCGGCAGCAGTGCCCCAACCCCGCGGCAGGCGGCCGAGGGTGCCGACTTCGTCATGGCCTGCGTCGGCAATGACGACGACCTGCGCAGTGTCGTGCTGGGTGACGATGGGGCACTGGCGAGCATGAAGTCCGGTGCGATCCTGGTCGATCACACCACCGCCTCCGCCGATGTGGCGCGGGAGATCGCGGCGAAGGCCGCGGAAACGGGCATCGGCTTCGTCGATGGCCCGGTCTCCGGCGGCCAGGCCGGGGCGGAGAATGGTGTGCTGACCGTCATGTGCGGCGGGTCGGAGAAGGACTTCGACACCGCGAAGCCCGCAATCATGTCCTATGCCCGCGCCTGTGAACTGCTGGGGGAGGCCGGCAGCGGCCAGATCGCCAAGATGGTCAACCAGATATGCATCGCAGGTCTGGTGCAGGGCCTGTCGGAGGCACTGCATTTCGCCCAGTCTGCGGGTCTGGACGGACGCAAGGTGGTGGACACCATCTCCAAGGGCGCGGCGCAGTCCTGGCAGATGGAAAACCGCTACGAGACCATGCTGGATGACCAGTTCGAGTTCGGTTTCGCCGTGGACTGGATGCGCAAGGACCTGGGCATCTGCCTGGAACAGGCGAAGCGCATGGGCATCAGCCTGCCGGTCACGGCTGTCGTCGATCAGTTCTACGGCGACGTGCAGGCCATGGGCGGTGGCCGCTGGGATACCTCCAGCCTGATCCGCCGCCTGCGCCAGTTGAAGAAGAGCTATGACTGAAGACACGGATCAGGACAGCATCACGACCCGGTCAATGCGCGCTGCGGAAGATGCGGCGCGCAACCGGCGGAAGTCGGGGCGTCTCAGCCCCCTGCTCTGGGCCGTGATCCTTGTCGCCGCCGTCACGCTGTATACCTTGTGGCTTGCCTGAGACTGCCACGCGGAAGAACCCGAAGACCACAATGCCTGCCGGAGATCCTGTTTCATGAGTGATGCGCCCCGCGCCCTGCCCCGTGCCCTGCCGAGTTCCATCGACGAGACCGCGACCCTGATGTCGGAGGCCGATTACGTCGCTGACCGCAGCCTCGCCACCGTTGCCTTCCTTTCCATGCGCATGGGACGGCCGATCTTCCTGGAGGGAGAAGCCGGTGTCGGCAAGACCGAGCTGGCGAAGGTGCTTTCGACCACGCTGGGCCGCCCGCTGGTCCGGCTGCAGTGCTACGAGGGGCTGGATGTCGCTTCCGCCGTCTACGAATGGAACTACGCGCGCCAGATGCTGGAGATCAGACTGGCGGAAGCGGCAGGCGAGACGGATCGCGACCGCCTGTCCAAGGGAATCTTCACGGAGGAATTCCTGATCCGGCGTCCGCTGCTGCAGGCCCTGGACGGGAAACCGGGCGCAGCACCGGTGCTGCTGATCGACGAACTGGACCGCACGGATGAGCCGTTCGAGGCCTATCTGCTGGAAGTCCTGTCCGACTTCCAGATCTCGATCCCGGAGATCGGCACCATCAAGGCGCCTGAACCACCGCTGGTGGTCATCACGTCGAACCGGACCCGCGAGATCCATGACGCGCTGAAACGCCGCTGCCTCTATCACTGGGTCGACTATCCGGATGCGGAGCGGGAACTGGAGATCCTGCGGCGCAAGGCCCCCGAGGCGCCTGAGCAACTGACGCAGCAGATCGTCGGTTTCATCCAGGAACTGCGCAAGCAGGACCTGTTCAAGCAGCCGGGCGTGGCGGAGACCATCGACTGGACCCGGGCGCTGACCGAACTCGACGTCATCGTGCTGGATCCCGACACCATCAACAACACGCTGGGCGTGATCCTGAAGTATCAGGACGACATCGTGAAGATGCAGGGCAGCGAAGCGTCGCGCATCCTGCAGCAGGTGCGGGCGGAGGCGGTGGCAGGCTGATGTTCGGATCGGCACCGGTTCCACCTGCGGATGGTGAGGCTGCGCCCGACGGGCCGAAGGGTGGTCGGCTGCCCGAGAACATCATGCATTTTGCCCGCGCGCTGCGGGTGGCCGGGCTGCCGGTCGGCCCCGGCAGGACATTGGACGCGATCCGCGCGGTGGAAACCGCCGGGCTGCGCCATCGCAAGGACTTCTACTGGACCCTGCATTCGGTTTTCGTAAACCGCCGCGACCAGAAGGAACTGTTCGACCAGGCGTTTCACATCTTCTGGCGTGACCCGCAGCTGCTCGAGAAGATGATGTCGCTGCTGCTGCCCGAAGTCCGCCCCGACATCGACGGCTCTGAGGAGGCGGAGCGCAAGAAGACCATGCGCCGGATCGCCGAGGCACTGGCCCCGCAGTCGCGCCGGGAAGCGCCGGAGGATGGCGAACAGGAGATCGAGATCGACGCGACCCTGACCGTGTCCGACGAGGAACGGCTGCAGACCCGCGATTTCGAGGACATGACCAATACCGAGATGGAGGAAGCGCGGCGGGCCATGGCGCGGATGCGCCTGCCCCTGATGAACGTGAAGACCCGACGGTTCCAGCCGAAACGGAACGGACGCCGCGTCGACATGCGCCGCAGCTTCCGCGCCATCATGAAATCCGGCGGTGATGCCATGCCGCTGGAGCGTCGGGCGCGGGTCGAACGTCATCCGCCGCTGGTGGTGCTGTGCGACATTTCCGGGTCCATGGAACGCTACAGCCGCATGATGCTGCACTTCATGCACGCCATGACCAGCGACCGCGACCGGGTTCACAGCTTCCTGTTCGGCACGCGCCTTTCCAACATTACCCGCCACCTGCGCCACCGCGACATCGACGTGGCGCTGGAGCGGATCGGGGAGCAGGTACAGGACTGGTCCGGCGGCACCCGCATCGGCGCGACGCTGGAGGAGTTCAACCGTTTCTGGTCGCGCCGGGTGCTGGGTCAGGGGGCGGTCGTACTGATGATCACGGACGGGCTGGACCGGGACGCCGGGGACGGGCTGGAACTGGAGATGGAACGGCTGCACAAGTCATGTCGGCGGCTGATCTGGCTGAACCCTCTGCTGCGGTTCGAGGGGTTCGAGCCGAAGGCGCGGGGCATCCGTGCGATCCTGCCGCATGTTGACGATTTCCGTCCGGTCCACAATCTGGAGAGTCTGTCACAACTTGCAGAAGCGCTGGGCGACATGGGACCGCGTCGTCTCGAAGCCGCCCGCACCTGGTCAGGAGAACTGGCATGAGCACCGAAACACGCGACATCCTGCAAAGCGCCGCTGACTGGCAGGCCGCCGGCCGCAAGGTCGCGCTCGCGACCGTGGTCTCCACCTGGGGCTCTGCGCCCCGACCGGCCGGCAGCCAGCTTGCGATCGCGGAGAACGGCGACTTCGTCGGCTCCGTCTCCGGCGGCTGTGTCGAGGGCGCGGTCGTGGCGGAAGCGCTGGAGATCATGCGCAGCGGCACCCCGAAACAGCTCGACTTCGGCGTCAGCAATGACGAGGCCTGGGAAGTCGGACTGGCCTGTGGCGGCAAGATCTCCGTCTTCGTCGAACGGCTGGAATAGACCATGAAACGCGAACTTCTCGACCGGTTGCTGGCCGACCGCGCGGCACAGCGTACCGTCGTCGTGGCCACCCATCTGGCCAGCGGCGACCAGCGCCTGATCCATCCCGGCGACAATGACCCGCTGGCAGCAGAGGCGGCGCTGGCCATCCGGTCCGACAAGCCGCGCACGGTGGAGACTGCAGACGGGGACGTGTTCCTGAACGTCTTCAATCCACCGCTGCGGATGATCATCGTCGGCGCCGTGCATATCGCGCAGGCCCTGGCACCCATGGCGGCCATGACCGGCTATGACGTGACCATCGTCGATCCGCGTCAGGCCTGGGCCACGCCGGAGCGGTTTCCCGATATCCGCATCCTGGATGCCTGGCCGGACGAGGCGCTGGCGGAACTGAAACCGGACCACCGCACCGCCATCGTCACCCTGACCCATGACCCGAAGCTGGACGACCCGGCGTTGCAGGCCGCGCTGTCGTCGGATGCGTTCTACATCGGCTCCCTCGGGTCGCGGGGCACGCACGCAAAACGGATCCAGCGGCTCGAAACGGCTGGGTTCGACGAGAGCCGACACAGCCGCATCCATGGGCCGGTGGGTCTGAACATCGGGGCCAAGTCCCCGGCGGAAATCGCTGTCTCCATCATGGGACAGGTGACCGCTGCCCTGCGAGGAGCCGCGGCGTGATCTTCGGACGCCTGCCGCTGGAGGAGGCTCTGGGTGCCTGGCTTGCCCATGGCCTGACCATTGACGGGCGACGCCGCAAGAAGGGCCATGCGCTGACTGCTGACGACATCGCATGGCTGCGCGCCAACGGGACCACCAGTGTGCTGGCCGCCCGCGCCGGACCGGGAGACATTGCGGAAGACCTGGCGGCAGAGCAGGTGGCCACCGCCAGTGCAGGCGATGGCACCCGCACCAATGCCCCCTTCACGGGGCGCTGCAACATCTACGCGGATGCGGCGGGCGTCGTGCTGATCGACCGCCAGGTGATCGACGCGATGAATGCGGTGCACGAGAGCATCACCATCGCCACGGTCGAGCCCTGGGCAACCGTGGAGGCCGGGCAGATGCTGGCCACCATCAAGATCATTCCCTTCGCGGTTGCGGCTGAAACCGTTGCTGCCGTCGTTGGACTGGCGAAGGGGGCGGTTGCCCTCGCCGCCTTCACGCCACACAGGGTCGGCGTCATTGCCACGCGCCTGCCTGAAACCAAGCCGTCCGTGATCGCCAAGGCTGCCGACATCATGGACCTGCGCCTGCGCCGTGTCAGCAGTTCGGTGGGCGATGTCGAGACGGTCGACCATCACGAGGATGCGCTGGCGAAGACCATCCGGCACCAGCATGCGCGCGGCAACAATCCCATCGTGATCTTCGCCGCCTCCGCCATTACCGACCGCAGGGATGTCATTCCCGCCGGGATCGTCGCAGCAGGGGGCACGATCAGGCACTACGGGATGCCCGTCGATCCGGGCAACCTGATGCTGATCGGTGACCTGCAGGGGGTGCCCGTGATCGGCGCACCCGGCTGTGCCCGCAGCCCGAAACCCAATGGCTTCGACTGGGTTCTCAACCGCCTGCTTGCCGGACAGGACGTGGCTGCGACGGCTGTCATGGGAATGGGGGTCGGCGGCCTGCTGATGGACACGGTGCAGCGCGGCGCCCCACGGGACGGAAAGACGGACATGGACTCAGGCGCACAGAGAATGCCGCGTGTGGCCGGTATCGTGCTCGCTGCAGGGCAGTCACGCCGCATGGGTGCGGACAACAAGCTGCTGGCCGACGTGGGCGGCAGACCCATGTTGCTTCACGCCATCGAAGCGGTTGAAGCCAGTGCCGCGACACCGCTGATCGTCGTCACCGGGCATGAGCCGGAACAGGTCACTGCAGCGCTCGGCGACCAGAGGCCGGTGACCATCACGCACAATCCGCGATTCGCGGAGGGACTGAGCACATCGCTGGCGACGGGAATCGCCGCAGTACCGGAAGGCTGCGACGGGGCGCTGGTCTGCCTCGGCGACATGCCCCGCGTCACCTCCGCCCTGCTGGACCGCATGATCGCTGCCTTCAACCCGGTGGAGGGCCGCGCCATCGTCATCCCGACCCGGCACGGCAAGCGCGGCAACCCGGTGCTGTTCGACCGGCGCTTCTTCGCCGCGATCCGGGATGTTGCAGGCGACACCGGTGCGCGGCACCTGATCGGTCAGCACGAGGATCTGGTGGCGGAGATCGCCGTGGACGATGATTCCATCTTCATGGATGTCGACACGCCCGAGGCACTGGCGAGGATACGGGACTGATGGCGTTCGATGTCGCAGCCGTCCGTGCGCAGTTTCCCATCCTGAACCACACGGCTGACGGTCGGCCTCCACTGCACTATCTGGACAACGGGGCGACGGCGCAGATGCCTGACGCCGTGCTGGCCGCGATGCAGGCGCATGAAACAACCGCCCGATCCAACGTGCACCGGTCGGTTCACCGGCTGGCGGAAGCTGCAACCCGCGCCTATGAGGGCGCGCGCCAGTCCATGGCGCGCTTTGTCGGTGCGGCGGCGGAGGAGATCGTCTTCACCTCCGGCACCACGGCGGCCATCAACCTTGTCGCCCATTGTTTCGGCGCACGGCTGCAGGCGGGGGACGAGGTTCTGGTGTCCGTCCTGGAGCACCATTCCAACATCGTGCCCTGGCAGATGCTGCGGGAGCGCAGTGGCATCGTGCTGAAGGCTCTGCCCGCGACAGAAGACGGGCGCATCGATCTGGAGCGTCTGGACGACCTGGTCACACCCCGCACGCGCCTGATCGCGCTGACCCACGCCGCCAACGTCACCGGCGCGGTGACCGATGTCGCCCGCGTGGTGGAGGCCGCACAGTCCGTCGGGGCGGAGGTGCTGCTGGATGGTGCCCAGATGGTGCCGCACGGGCCACTCGACGTCACTGCGCTCGGGGTCGGCTTCTACTGCTTCTCCGGTCACAAGATGTTCGGACCGAACGGCATCGGCGTTCTCCGGGGCCGGTCCGACCTGCTGGCCGACATGCCGCCTTTCATGGGCGGCGGCGAGATGATCGCGCATGTTTCGCTGGACCGGACCCGTTATGCCGAGCCACCGATGCGCTTCGAGGCCGGGACACCCCCGATCACTCCTGCCATCGGCATGGCGGCAGCGGCGGAATGGTTGACCGGCCAGGACCTTGCGGGGGCGGAGGCTCATCTGGCGGCCCTGACCGCACAGGCCATCGACGGGCTTTCGGCCATGAAGGGGATCAGCGTCATCGGCCCTTCCGGTTCACAGGCGCGCCTGCCCGTGATCTCCTTCACCATGGACCCGCTGCACCCGCATGACGTGGCGCAGATCCTGGACAGCCACGGGGTGGCAGTGCGCGGTGGTCACCACTGTGCGCAGCCCTTCATGGACAGCCGCGACATTGCGGGCACCGTCCGCGCCTCCCTCGCGCTCTACAATGACACGGACGATATCGACGCCCTGCTGCACGGGCTGGAACAGGTAAGGGCACTGCTGTGAGCGAGATCTATCAGACCGCGTTCCTGAAACTCGCCGGGCGAGCCAGCGGGGCCGGACGGCTCGATGCCCCGGACGCCACGGCTACCACCCACAACCCCATGTGCGGCGACCGCATCACGATGGACCTGAAACTGGACGGGGAAAGGATCGTCGCGCTTGGCTACGAGATCCGGGCCTGCCTGGTGTGTCAGGCTTCGGCCTCCATCGTCGGTGAAACCGCTGTCGGGCGCACCCTGAGCGATCTGTCCGAGCAGCGCGAAGCCATTCGCGCCTACCTGAAGAGCGAGTCGGAAGCGCCGGTCGATTACAGCGATTTCGAGCCCGTAAAGGCCCACATCAGCCGTCATCACTGCGTTCTTTTGCCCTATCAGGCCATTCAGGACGCCGTTTCAGCAGCGATCAGCGATTGAGAGAGACGGTCGCCAAGGCCATCAGGCGACGGTTTCAGCGCTTGCGGAAGAACTGCGCCGCCCCCCAACCTGCCAGGCAGGCGACGATGACGGCGAAGATGCCGTAGAGGGCAGGCTGACGACGGGAAAAGATGAAGATCGCCCGCTCGATGCCCGACTTGTCGATGATGATCGGCTTGGTTTCACCGACCACTACCTGGCCATCCTGAAACAGGTAGATCTGGGCACTGTAGTTCCCGACCGGCACATTGGCCGGAAACGGGATCGTGGCACGAAACAACCGGTCATAGATGACGGTGACCGCCCCTTCATCGGAACGGTAGAGACCGTTTGCCTGCCTGCGGCGGCGAATGGCGTCGGCGAATACGTCCGGCGTGTCCGGCGTCGAGGTCTCGCCCGCGAACCGCATGCTGGCCATGCCGATCCCGTTGCGCCGAAGGATCCTCTCGCCGGCGATCTCCGACAGCGGGCGGTTGGCGGCGATGGCGTAGAAACCCGGCACCCCCCTGAAACTGACGGCATCGGTATTGAGCCAGACACCACCGACACGGCCCTTGCGCCGGACGGTCAGGTCCTGGTCCGGTCCGCGCACGACGATCACCACGTCGCCGCCCCCTTCGCCCAGCGCCCCGAACAGCAGCAATTCCGTGCCGGTGTAACTGGAGGTTATGCCGATCCGATGGGAGGAGATATCGCTGACCAGTGTCGCATCAGCCTGCGCCGGAGCGCTGCTGGCCAGAAGCACGGAAATGGCGATCAGCAACTGCCGCATCACCCGGCCCCACCGATCGACAGGCTGTAGAGATCATCCGGGGTAAGGAACAGGTCGATACCCAGCTTGATGCAGACCGCCAGCACCATGGCCGCCAGCAGGAACCGCAACTGCTCCGCCTTCAGGTTGACGCCGACGCGTGAACCGATCTGCGCCCCGATGACCGAACCGGGCAGCAGCAGCAGTGCCAGCAGCACATCCACCGTCTGGGTGTTGATGGAGTGCATGATCGTCACCGCTGCGGTGACGAAGGTGATCTGGAACAGCGACGTTCCCACCACGACCGCCGTGGGCATGCCCAGCAGGTAGATCATGGCGGGCACCATGACAAAGCCGCCCCCCACGCCCATGATCGCGGCCAGCAGCCCGACCACGAAGCCGACACCAAGCGGCGGCAGGGCGCTGATGTAGAGCTTGGAACGGCGGAAGCGCATCTTGAAAGGCAGGCCATGCACCCAGTAATGCTGCCGCATGCGCCGCCTGGGCGCGCCGCGACGCTGGCGCAGCAGCGCCCGCGCGCTCTCCACGAACATCAGCGAACCGATGATGCCCAGGAAGACCACATAGGAAAGGCGGATCATCAGATCGACCTGCCCCAGGCTCTTCATCCAGGCAAAGATCAGACTGCCGCAGAAGGACCCGACGAGCCCCCCGGCCAGCAGCACCAGCCCCATCTGGATATCGACATTCTTGCGTCGCCAGTGACCGATGGCCCCCGAGACACTGGCCGCGACGATCTGGTTGGCCTGCGTGGCCACGGCAACGGCGGCCGGGATGCCCATGAAGATCAGCAGAGGCGTCATCAGGAAGCCCCCGCCGACGCCAAATATGCCTGAAAGGAAGCCGATTCCCGCGCCCATGCCGATCAGCAGCAGGATGTTCACGGGCATCTCGGCAATGGGGAGGTAGATCTGCACCGGACGCGCCTAGCCTGTCACAAGCCGCATACCGACAATCTGCCGATAAGACGTCTCAGTTGCCGAACAGTTTTCCCAACCCGCCGCCACGGCGCTCATGCGCTTGGTCCGCCTCTTCCGTCCTGTATCCGCCGCTCATTCGCATGACGGCACGCTCCAGCGGCTGCACCGAGGCTGCCGCCTTCTCCGCCGCATCGGCAGCGCGGCGCACATCCTGCGACAGGCTGCCGATATCCTGCAATTGTCTTGAAAGTTCCTGCACCGGTTCCGCCACCGGCAACAGTAATCCAAGGTAGTCGTGGATGAGCAACTTGATCTCGTCCAGTTCCCCCTGCAGCCGCGTGCTCAGCTCCGTCGGGGTCTCCTGCACTTCGCTGAGATGTGTTGTCTCGACATGCGCACCGGCTGGCCGCGCCTGCTGGAAGGTGGCTTCGAGCGCTTCCCGCTGCGCGTCGAGCTGTTCCTGAATTGCCGCCAGCAGCACCTCGTTGGCCAGCGCCGGCAACTGTCCGGCGTCGTCAGCGCTTTCCCGCGACCCGAGCTGCTCGGCAACCGCGCTCCGGATCGTCCTGTTGAGCCACTGGCCGAGTGTCAGTCCGGCCCGACGTGCGGCAACCTTTGCGGCCTCACGCGTTTCGGGCTCGACGCCACGTACGCTCCAGGGGGTTTCTGATGACATTTTCTGCTTCAGGGCTCATTCCGACATGATTCGGTCAGTGTGCTCACAGTCAGACTGAATCGGCAAGGAATCCGCAGGATTCAGGACATTAACCGCCGGATTGAAGCGCCTGCAGTACTCTCTCCGTGATCTTGCCCGTGACCTGCATCGCATTGTCGGTCTCGAACTGACGAATGGCGTCCCTGGTCTGTTCGCCCGGCAGTCCGTCCGGCTCTCCCGGATCATAACCGCGCGCGATCAGCAGCCGCTGGATCAGACGGATCTGGTCGCGGCGGCG
>BQJF01000090.1 GCA_021604565.1 Minwuia thermotolerans
GCCTGAATACGGACGGGCTCAGACATCACGGCCCTCGAAATCGATGCGCGGATCGACGAAGGCGTAGGTGATGTCACGCAGCAGGGTCATGACCAGGCCCATCAGGGTGAAGGCGTAGAGCGTTCCGAAAACCACCGGGTAGTCGCGGTTGACGATGCTCTCGAATCCCAGTCTGCCGATCCCGTCGAGACTGAAGAAGACCTCGATGAAGAAGGTGCCGGTGAACAACATGCCGATGAAGGCGGAGGGGAAACCGGCGATGACGATCAGCATCGCATTGCGGAACACGTGACCATAGAGCACCCGGTTCTCTGCCAGCCCCTTGGCCCGCGCGGTCTGCACATATTGCAGGTTGATCTGATCCAGGAACGAGTTCTTGGTCAGCATCGTCAGGTTGGCAAAGGCCCCGACGGTCAGTGCCGTCACCGGCAGCGCGATGTGCCAGAAATAGTCGATCACCTGTTCGTACCAGGCCAGTTCGGCGAAGTTCTCCGACACCAGGCCGCGCAGCGGGAAGATCTGCCAGTAGGAACCGCCGGCGAACAGCACGATCAGCAGCACCGCGAACAGGAAGGCGGGAATGGCGTAGCCGATGATGACGATGGTGGATGTCCAGATGTCGAAGCGCGAACCGTCCGACACCGCCTTGCGGATGCCCAGCGGGATCGAGATCAGATAGGCGATCAGGAAGGTCCAGACACCGAGCGAGATCGACACCGGCATCTTGTCGAGCACCAGGCTGACCACGGTCTCGTCGCGGAAATAGCTCTCGCCGAAATCGAACACCAGGTAGTTGCCGACCATCTGCAGGAAACGCTCATGCAGTGGCTTGTCGAAGCCGAACTGGGCCTCAAGTTCCTTGATGAACTCCGGGTCCAGCCCCTGGGCGCCGCGATAGCTGCTGTCCTGAACGCCGGACCCCGGCTGTCCACCGCCAGAAACCTCGCCGCCCCCCGAACCCGTCAGCCGTGCGCCCGCACCGACCGCCGTCCCCTGAATCTCCGCGATCACCTGCTCCACGGGTCCGCCGGGGGCGAACTGGATGATGGCGAAGTTGATCAGCAGGATCACGAACAGGGTCGGGATCATCAGCAGCAGGCGACGGACGATATAGGCGATCATGGACGGGCGGCTCCCGCCGGACCGATCGCCATGCGGGCGCACCCCCATTCCCATCCGGGCCTTCCCCCATCAAGGGGGAAGGAGGAAGAGGCGTCACCACCACAGGTCTTCCTCCCCCCTGGCGGGGGAGGATCGAGGTGGGAGGGAAGCCCGGCGGTAGAGACGGGATCAACCCTTCGAGCCGATTTCATCGGATCAGCCGCCATTCCTGCCTCCGGTCCGGCGAGCCTTGTCGGAGTCGAACCACCAGCTGTTCACGACGCCACGATGGTAATCGGGTTTCGGCGCCGCCGGGCGGCCGAAACGGTCCCAATAGGCCAGATTGTGCTCCCCCTTGTACCACTGGGGAATGATGTAGTTGTTCCACATGATCACCCGGTCCAGCGCCCGTGTCGCGGCCAGCAGGGCCGGGCGGTCAGGCGCGGACAGCACATTCTCGATCAGCGCATCCACCGCCGGATCCTTGACCCCAGCGTAGTTGTTGGAGCCTGCCACGTCTGCCTGAGCACTGCCCCAGAAGCTGTAGAGTTCGGCCCCCGGTGTTTCCGGTGGTGAAAAGCGCGCCGTCACCAGATCGAAATCGAAGGCCTTCACCCGTTCCACATACTGCGCCGCATCGACAAAGCGCATGGTGGCACGGATACCCAGCCGCTCCAGATTCTTTACATAGGGGCCGATCACCCGCTCGAAGGAAGGCTGGTACATCAGGAATTCGAGTGCAAAGGGTTCCCCGTTCGCGTCAACCAGCACCCCGTCCCGTATTTCCCAACCCGCCTGTTTCAGCAGACGTCCGGCCTGACGCAACTGCCCGCGAATGCCACCCCGGGCCTCTGTCGATGCGCTCTGGTATGCGTCTGCGAACACACCGTCCGGCACCTGCCCGCGCAGGGGCTCCAGCAGGGCCAGTTCGGCAGCAGACGGTGGGCCATCCTGTGCCAGTTCCGAATTCTCGAACACCGAGCCGGTACGCTTGTAGAGGCCGTAGAAGATGTTCCTGTTGGTCCATTCGAAATCGAATGCCAGGTCCAGCGCCCGCCGCACCCTGGCATCGGCAAAGCGCGCGCGTCGGGCGTTGACAAACCAGCCCTGCGCGCCGGATGGACGCCCGTCGGAAAGCGTCAGCCGTTCGATCCGCCCATCCTGCACCGGCTTCTTGTCGTCATACTCGGTGGCCCAGCTCTTGGACGTGAATTCCTCCCGGAAGTCATACTCGTCGGCAAAGAAGGAAAGCAGGGCGGAGGTGCGATCCTGATAGTAGTCGACGCGGATGGTGTCGAAGTTCCAGAGGCCCCGGTTGACCGGCAGATCAGCGGCCCAGTAGTCCGTGACACGCTCCATCTCCACGCTGCTGCCCGACCGCACCTTGCTGATCCGATAGGGACCGGAGCCAAGCGGCGGGTCCAGAGTGGTCTCGGTGAAGTCATGGCTCTCGTAGTACGTCGCGGAAAGGATCGGCAGATCGCCAGCAACACGCACTGCCAGGTCGCGCGGCGCCCCCTTTGCGAAGCTGAAACGTACCCTGTCCGGCGCAAGTGCTTCCGCCGTTGCCCTGGCGAAGACGCTGCGCAGCACCGGGTGACCCTCGTCGCGGATCGCGTTCAGGCTCCAGACAACATCATCTGCGCGGATCGGACTGCCGTCGTGGAACCGTGCGCGCGGGTCCAGCTGAAATGTCGCCGTCCGTCCGTCCTCCGCCACGTCCACGGTCTTCGCCACCAGCGCATAATGCGCATCCGGCTCGTCATACGACCGCACCATCAGCCGCTCGTGCAACCGGATCTCGTGCACCTGGACGGCACTCGGGCGGCGGCCCTTCAGGATATAGAGGTTGACCGTATCGAAAGTGCCGAGGTCGCGGATGCGCAGCAGCCCGCCTTTCGGCGCGGTCGGATCGGCCCAGTCGAAGTGCTGGAAATCCGGCCCGTACTTCAGCTTGCCGAACACGGAAATGCCGTGGCGTGGTTCCGAGACTGCCTGCCCCCCCGGCAGCAGGATCATCAAAGCCAGCGTGAGCACTGCCAGAACAGGCATGGTCCGCCTCGCGGTCTGCCTCACTGTGCCTTGCCCCCGATCTTCGCTGCCTTCTCCGGCACCACCCACCAGGCGAAGATGTCGACGCCGTAGGACGGATTGGTGTCCGGCCTGCCGAACTTGTCCCAGTAGGCGATCCGGCTGGCGGAGATATGCCACTGCGGGATTACCAGATGTGAATGCAGCAGCACCCGGTCGAGGGCGCGGGTGGCGGTAATCAGGGCTTCGCGGCTGTCGGCAAAGATCACATGCTCGATCAGCTTGTCCACCGCCTCCGACTTCAGTCCCATGAGATTGCGGCTGCCCTCCCGATCCGCTGCGGCAGACCCGAAGAAATCACGCTGTTCATTGCCAGGACTGGCCGACTGCGGCAGGGAGCCGACAATCATGTCGAACTCGAAGGCCCGCAACCGGTTCTGGTACTGCGCCGAATCGATGACGCGGACCGTCGCATCGACACCCAGACGGGCAAGGTTCTGCGTGAAGGGCAGCACGATCCGCTCGAACCCCGGATCGATCAGCAGGACTTCGAAGGTCACCGGCGCATCGGTTGCCGGGTCGATCAGCTTGCCGTCGCGAATTACATAACCGGCCTGTTTCAGGATTCGGTTGGCCTGACGCAGGTTGCTGCGCAATCCGCCCTTGCCATCTGTCGATGGTGCCTCATAGGCCTCCGTGAACACCGCATCGGGGATCTGTCCGCGCAGTGGCTCCAGCAGCTTCAGTTCCTCCGGCGAAGGCAGGCCGGCCGAGGCGAGTTCCGTGTTGGAATAGAAGCTCTGGGTACGGGTGTACTGCCCGAAGAACAGGTTCTGGTTGGCCCACTCGAAATCAAAGGCATAGGCCAGCGCCTGCCGTAGCGCAGGATCCTGAAACAACGGTCGGCGCATGTTGTAGATGAAGCCCTGCATGCCGGTGGGTCGGTTGTGCGGCACCAGTTCCAGCTTTACCCGACCGTCCTTGCGGGCCGGGAAATCATAGCCCGTGGCCCAGTCCTTCGAACTGTTCTCCGAACGGAAGTCGTAGACATTCGCCTTGAACGCCTCCAGCAGCGCCGTGCGGTCGGCGAAATATTCGTACTGGATGCGGTCGAAGTTGTAGCGCCCCTTCGACAGACCGAGATCGCGACCCCAATAGTCCGGGACCCGTTCAAGGACGACGCGACGGTTCGGCTCCACTTCGGAAACACGATAGGGACCGGACCCCATCGGAGCCTCCAGCGTGGTGGCCCCGAACTCGCGGGTCGACCACCAGGCTTTCGACATCACCGGCAACTGCCCCATAATCTGCGGCAGTTCCCGGTTTCCGGCACTGGAAAAGGTGAACTTCACCCGTCGGGGGCCAAGGACCTCATGACTGACGACGTTGCGGTAATAGTAGCGGTAGAAGGGCTCGCCTTCCTCCTGCAGCCGCTCGAAACTGAATACCACGTCCTCTGCAGTGATCGGCGACCCGTCGTGGAAGCGCGCTTCCTCACGCAGGTTGAAGATGACCCAGGAGTCATCCTCCGGCACTTCCACCGTTTCAGCAATCAGCCCGTATTCCGCCGACGGCTCGCCCAGGTGCGTGTCCATCAGTGTCTCGACCGCCTGCGCCGCAGCCCCGGCGGCATTGCCCTTGGGGATATAGGGATTGAGGGAGTCAAAGCCGCCAAAGGCGCTGAGGCGCAGCGTACCGCCCTTCGGCGCGTCGGGGTTCACGAAACTCAGGTGGTCGAAGCCCGGCGGATACTTCGGTTCCCCCAGCAGCGACAGGGCATGGGTCTTCTCGACATTCTCCGCCCGCGCAGGCGCGGCATCGATGCCGATCGCGGCCAGCAACAGGGCAGCACCCAGAATGGTCTTCGAACCCGAAAGCTTCACCGGCATCATCCTCCACCTGTTCGCAACAGTCACAGCGGCTTGCCGCTTCATTATGACCAGAGTTGGGCACGGGGCGAAAGACGCGCAACCGTGATCGCGTCAACCTTTCAGGCGGGCGATCACCTGTGCATGCAGCGCGGGATCACCCACGGCCACCGTCTCGGCACCGGTTCCGAACCGAATCGGATTGCCTTCCCAGTCGGTGATGCGGCCACCGGCACCATTCACCACAGGCGCCAGGGCCAGATAGTCATGCGGTTTCAGATCGTTCTCGGCGACGATATCGACGAAGCCCAGCGCCAGCAGACCATAGGCATAGGCATCGGCGCTGTAGCGGCGCAGCGCGGTTCCCTCCGCCAGCCGCCAGAGTGCGGCACCCCTGTCCCCTTCGAAGCATTCCGCCCCCCAGGAGAAGAAGGTCGCATGGTCCAGCCCGGCGCATTCGCGGGTCTGCACGGGCTTGCCGTTGAACAGGGTCGGCTTGCCGGCCACCCCGACCCAGCGTTCACGTTGGATCGGCTGGTCGATGATGCCGATCACCGGCTCCCCCCGCCAGGCCAGCGCGATCAGGGTCGCGAACTGGGCAGAGCCACAGATGAATGACTTGGTACCGTCAATCGGGTCCAGGTGCCAGACCCAGTCGGCGTCCGCGCGTTCCGCGCCGAACTCCTCCCCCAGGATGCCATGCTCCGGGTAGCGGTCGTTGATCAGTTCACGGATTGCCGCTTCGGCGCCGCGATCCGCAACCGTGACCGGGCTGTCATCGGACTTGGTATCAACATCCAGCGGCTGGCGAAACAGCGGCCGGATGACCGCGCCCGCACGATCAGCAAGATCGTGCGCGAACGCGATCAGTTCGGGATCAGGTACCGGTATCGGGGCAGTTGCCGGGATCACTCGGCCGGCAGCGGCGTGTCGGCATCGCCCTGCGCACGCATGTAGAGGATCACGTTGGCACGATCGATATCCTTCTTGATGCCCGCGAAGGCCATCTTCGTGCCCGCTGCGAAATCCTTCGGCTTGAGCAGGAACGCGTTGAGTGATTCGTAGGTCCAGTCACCTTCCAGTTCGGCCAGATCGGCGGAATAGGCAAAACCACCGATGGAGCCGATGTCACGGTCCAGGATACCGTGCAGGTTCGGGCCGACCTTGTTGGGACCGCCATCATCAATGGAGTGGCAGGCCGCGCACTTCTTGAAGACCTTCTCACCCTTGGCGGCGTCGGCGCTGGCCAGCAGCGTGCCGATGGAGACCGCAGGCTCGTCGGCAACTTCCGCCGCGACTGCACCACTCTCCGGGATATCGGGAACCGGATAGGCGACAGTGTCGCTGTGACCGGCCGGGTGGATCAGAATGCCGGAAAGCTCCGACACACCAAAGCCGATCAGGACGGTGAACAGGACTGCGCCCGCAATCTTGTTGAACTCAAACATGTCGAATTTCACGGCTCGATCCTTCCGGTTTTCTGGATGCCAATCAGGCGGCGCCAGTGATCGCGCGTCCCCTCGCAGGGCCACAACGATACGCGTCTGGTGATACCCTTTCGCCCCCCCTCGGAATGATGCGGTCAAACGCCGCATAGACCCTCGGCCCCACGCGGAAGATGACATGGCCATGCGCCCGATCCTGATCATACCCGCCCGCATGGCCTCCACCCGTCTGCCCGGAAAACCCCTGGCAGAGATCGAAGGGGTGCCGATGATCGTGCAGGTTCTGCGGCGGGGGCAGGAGGCGGATCTGGGTCCCGTTGTGGTGGCGGCGGCGGAAAGGGAAGTCTGCGACGTCGTGCAGGACGCGGGTGGCACGGCGGTGCTGACCGACCCGGCGCATCCCTCCGGTTCCGACCGGATCTTCGAGGCGCTGAACCACGCCGACCCCGATGGGGACCACGACGCGATCATCAACCTGCAGGGCGACCTGCCGGCACTGGACCCCGAAACCATCCGCGCAGTGCTCGCCCCCCTGCAGGCGGACAGCAGCGTCGATATCGGCACCCTGGTGGCGGAGATCGACGATCCGGCGGAGGTGGACAATCCCAACGCCGTGAAGGTGGTGACAGCCTTCGAAGCCGGGCAGCAGATCGCCCGCGCCCTCTGGTTCACGCGCCTGCGCGCGCCTGGTGGCGACGGACCCCACTGGCACCATATCGGCCTCTACGCCTATCGAAGGGCCGCACTGCAGCGTTTCGTCGCCCTGCCGCCCAGCCCGCTGGAACAGCGCGAGAAGCTGGAGCAGTTGCGGGCGCTGGAGAACGGCATGCGCATCGACACCGCAAGGGTGCAGACAATTCCGTTCGGGGTCGATACACCTGAGGATCTGGCGCGGATGCGGGCCCTGTTTGCCAGCCGCCGCATCTGAAACAGGTCGCTGGCCGGTGCCACGGCCAAGGCTTCAACCCCTGATCCCGACCAACCGAACCAACCCAACCACTTCCCGATCCGATCCGACAGGAAACACAGTCCCATGAACATGCAGGTTTCACCCAAGACGGTCGCCTTCCAGGGCGTCCCCGGTGCCTATTCCAACCTGGCCTGCCGGGAAGTGTTTCCGGACGCGGAGGCCGTGGCCTGCAAGACCTTCGACGCCGCCTTCGATGCGGTGAAGACCGGCAAGGTCGATGTCGGCATGATCCCGATCGAGAACAGTTTGGGCGGGCGCGTGGCCGACATTCACCACCTGCTGCCCAACTCCGGCCTCTATATCATCGGTGAGCACTTCCAGAGCGTGCAGCACATGCTGCTGGCTCCGGAGGGCGCGACGCTGGAGAGCATCAAGCGTGTCTACAGCCACGAACAGGCCCTGGCCCAGTGTCGCGACATTATCCGCGAACTGGGGATCGAGGCAGTGGTGGCCGCCGACACCGCAGGCGCGGCACAGGAAGTGGCGGAGCGCAACAACCCGGAGGAAGCCGCCGTCGCATCATCGCTCGCGGCGGAGTTCTACGGCCTGAAGCCTTTGCGCAGCAGGATCGAGGACCGGATCGGCAATACCACCCGCTTCGTCATCATGTCCCGCCAGCGCATGGACTCGCCCCCCGACGAGCCCGCGATCACCAGCCTGGTGTTCCAGGTCCGCAGCGTGCCTGCCGCGCTCTACAAGGGGCTCGGCGGTTTCGCGACCAACGGCATCAACGTGGTGAAACTGGAAAGCTACATCACTGACATGAGCTTCACGGTGGCGCAGTTCTACGCGGAGATCGAGGGGCATGTGTCCGACGTTGCCGTCGCCCGCGCCCTGGACGAACTGCGCTATTACTCCACCACCGTCCGCGAACTCGGCGTCTACCGCGCGCACCCGTTCCGCAAGAACGGGTGAAGCGCTTACCGGCTGGACGGTTGCAGGATCGTGACCCTGCCGAATTCGGCCTCCACGGCGGGGCGGGTCAACGGGATGCGGATGTATTCCCCGCGCTGCCAGAGCGGTAGCTGGTCGGTGAAGGCTTCCGCATTCATCCAGCCATCCTGACCGCCCAGCAGGACAAACCAGTTCGCATCCGGATCCGCCATGTCGTTGATCTGGCGCGCCTGGCTGCCATAGCGGGCGGGATGGCGCTCGGTCGTCGGATTGTGGGCGGACTTCATCACCGTTTCGTTCGATCCGCCTGTGGGCACGTCGGCAAAGACGTAGCGGCCGCCAAGCACGGGCGCGTTGGCCAGCACATGACGCAGGTGCAGGCGATGCATCTGTCCCCACTCACCGAACTCCGTATCCGCCTTGGCGGCGGCGTTCAGCGCGGCGGGCATGATGTCCCGGATTTGTTCCGCTGAAAGCCGGCGAATGTCGGCAGCCAGCTTGTAGCGGAACCACGACCAGCCGCTCACCACATCGAAGACATCCGCTTCATCCAGTGCGTCATAGACGGTCGGGGCCAGGGTTGCCTGCATCGCCTCGAACAGCAGCGCGCCCTCGGAATCGACCGTGTACTGGCCATCCCAGGCAACCATCCGTGCCGGAAGCCGGTCAGCCATGCCAGCCGCCAGGGCGACCTCCACGATGGCATCGCGCAGGAACACCGCCGACATGGAATAGGTATCGCGCTGCAGTTCCGCCATGAAGTCACGATCGACGGCTGTCGCAGTGGCCAGACGCGCGTTCAGCCGGGTGATGCGGTCCGGCGGCGTATCGAACAGGGTCAGGGGAATGGTCGCCTTCGCCGTCGGATTGTTGGCGGAGGCAACATAGCCCCGGGCAGGATTGATGATCCACGGCAAGTCCGCGGCCCCAAGCACACGGTCCCAGGGATCCACCCCCTCGACCGGGAAAGGCTGCACCAGGTCGCGCGGTGTATCCAGCGGACGGCCAGGCAGTCTGGCCGCGGTTCCGATGGCAATGTCGCCATCGGCCGAGGCCACCACGAACGCCAGGCCCGGAACCGCATAGTCGGCAAAGGCGGCACGGAATTCCGCAATGCTGGTGGCTTGCGCGCCGGCGATGTAGGCGGTCAGTTCATCCGACGGCAGGTGCCCGATCCAGCGCAGGGCAATGCGACGCCCTTTTGGATCGTTGACCAGCGGACTGTCGGTGATCAGGGGACCATAGGGCGAGACCCGGCGTTCCACGTCGCGGTCAAATCCGAAGCGAATCTCGACCGTCTCCTGCTCGATCTCGTAGGCGCTCTCCGGCAGGTCCGTCACGTCCACCAGATCGCTGGATCGCGCGCGCAGGTTGGTCGCACCCCACGCAAGATGCTGACTGCGCCCCAGCCCGAATACCGGCAGACCGGCAGGCATCATGCCCACGGCCTCATGACCCGGTGACTTGAGCCCGGCGAGAAGCCATAGGTTCGGGGCCAGGATGCCGAGATGGGGATCGGTAGCCAGCACAGGCTTGCCGCTCGCAGACCTCTCACCACTCACGGCCCAGGCGTTGGAGCCGCTGCGCGCATGGGCACCGATCATGTCCAGCATCGCCGCCAGACGCGCAGCGTTCTGCCGCTCCTCGGCCGCGCCACCAACAGCCACGCTCGGCACGGCACCACCGTTGAACGTCATCGCCTGCGCCCAGATATCGGGCCAGTCGACCCGGTCGCTGAGGGCCAGCATGCCGATGCTGGTCAGCCAGTTGACGTCTGATCCCGCCAGCCGACCGAACGCCATGATGTCATAGACGGTCCAGGGTTCCGGCTCGAAGGCGAACAGCTTGTATTCGTGTGGCAGATCGGTCAGCTGTCCCAGGTAGGCGTTGATGCCGTCCGTGAAGCGCTGCAACCAGCGCCGGGTCGGTTCCGGCAACCGCGCGAACGCGTCCCGGGTTCCCCGATAGTAACCGATGATGCGGATGGTCTCGTCGATATCGGCGGCCAGCACCCCGCCGATCTCCGAAAGGCGACCGGCGGCCAGCCTGCGGGCGATCTCCATCTGCCCCAGTCGCAGGTGGGCGTGGACGAGTCCCAGCGCATAGGCCGCATCGTCATCGGTTTCCGCCGTGATCCACGGTACCATGTGGCTGTTCCATCGCACCTCGACAGGTCGCTGCAGGTCCAGTCCCGTAGTCGGCAGGCCGGAGATCCGCTCCTCGGTGCTCGTCTGCCTTGGCAGGGACGTGAACAGGCTGCAACCGGCAACCAGCACAGCGATCGCGGCCAGGGACACGCAAGTCAGAAGAACGCGAGGACGCATGGGCAAGTACTCCTGTGATTCCGACACCAGTATCTACAGATATCCGGGTCGATTGGATGACACCCCGATCAATCCGGTGCCGGTCAACACCGTTCAACCGTTTGCAATCACGGGTCCGGCCAGATGATGTCGGCAGCGATGTCGTTCAGATCGAAACCCAGCAGGTCCATGGCATTCAGCATGTGCGGCGACGGGTCGGCGGTCACATCCAGCATGCGCCCGTCGGGGCGGCGCAGTTCCAGTCGGCGGGCATGCAGATGAAGCTGGCTGTCGAAGCCGCCCGGGTGCGCGTCGGCACCGCCGTACTTGCCGTCGCCGATGATCGGGTGCCCGATCTCCGTTGCGTGGACGCGCAACTGGTGCGTCCGCCCGGTCACGGGGCGCATGGCCAGCCAGGCAGCACGCTTCGCGGCGTGGGCAACGGTCATGTACTGCGTGATGGCTCGCTGCCCGCCCTCGGGCACCGCCTCCACACGTTCACCGAAATTCCCCCCTTCCTTCAGCAGGGGCAGATCGATGGTTCCCTCCGCAGGGCGTGGTGCGCCGATGCAGATGGCCCAGTAGGTCTTGACGGTGGCCCGGTCGCGAAAGGCGCGGGTGAGCCATTGCGCCGCCTGCCGGGTGCGGGCCAGCACCAGCACACCGGAGGTATCCCGGTCCAGCCGGTGCACCAGACGCGGGGTCTCGTCGGCGTCGAAGGTCAGTACGGGCAGCATGCCATCCAGATGGTGACTGATGCCGCTGCCCCCCTGCACGGCCAGCCCGGCAGGCTTGTTGATCACCAGCACCTCCGGGTCGCGATGGATGACCATGTTCTGCAGCTCGCGCGCCTCCGCCTCGGTCCACGTGACGGGCCGGGTCTGCGGCTTGCGCTCGGCGCGGGGCACGGGGGCCAGCGGCGGCACGCGCACCTGCTGCCCCGCAGCGACCCGCGTGTCGGCCTTCGCCCGCCCGCCGTCGAGACGGATCTCGCCCTTGCGCAGCATTTTCTGCACCCGCCCCTGCGTCACGTCGGGGAAGCGGCTGCGGAACCAGCGGTCGATGCGCATGCCGTCCTCGTCGCGACCGACACGTTCCTGGCGAACACCACTCATGCAAACATCCCCCGCCCCAGCCACAGTCCAAGAAACAGCGCGCCCACTGACAGACACACCGACAGCATCACATACAGCGCCGCCAGCGCCATCTCCCCCCGCCCATGCAGCAGGGCCACATCCAGCGAGAAGGTGGAGAAGGTGGTCAGGGCGCCCAGCAGGCCAACGGTCAGAAATCCGCGCCACGCATCAGACATGCCGCGTGCGGTCAGCCATTCCACGGCCAGCCCCATCGCCAGACTGCCGGCAACATTGACAACCAGCGTGCCCACCGGGAAACCCGTACCCCAGAGCCGCAGCGTGGTCTGCACCACACTGTAGCGCAGTACGGCCCCCACAGCACCGCCCAGCGCGATCGCGACGATCAGGCCCGGCGACATCATTCATCTTCCCCCGCTCGGCGGTCACGGATCCTGTTCCAGTAGGCCAGGCGCTTGCCCACCTCCCGTTCGAATCCGCGCTCCACCGGCTGGTAGAACTGCTGCCGCGGCATGTCGTCGGGAAAATAGTTCTGCCCGGAGAACCCGTCTTCCTGATCGTGGTCATAGGCATAGCCCTTGCCATAGCCCAGATCCTTCATCATGCCCGTCGGCGCATTCAGGATATGCATCGGCGGCGACAGGGAGCCGGTCCCACGCGCGGCCTTCTGCGCCTGTTTCATGGCGACATAGGCGGCATTCGATTTCGGCGCCGTTCCCAGATAGAGCACCGCCTGCGCCAGCGCCAGCTCCCCCTCCGGCGAGCCAATGAAATCATAGGCCGCCTTGGCAGCCAGTGCCTGATGCAGCGCCTCCGGGTCAGCCAGTCCGATGTCCTCGGATGCGAAACGGACCAGACGGCGCGCGATGAACAGCGGGTCCTCTCCCCCCGCCAGCATCCGCGCCAGCCAGTAGAGCGCCGCATCGCAGTCCGATCCGCGCAGCGACTTGTGCAACGCGCTGATCAGATTGTAGTGGCTCTCCTGCCCCTTGTCGTAGATGGGTGCGCGACGTTGCAGCGCCTCCGCCAGTTCCGACGGCTCGAGCGGTGACGGCGGGGCCAGACGATAGAGTTCCTCCGCCAGGTTGAGGAGGTAACGGCCATCCCCGTCCGCCATGGCCTTCAGGGTCAGCCGTCCGTCGCCAGTCAGCGGCAATGGCGCATCCATCAGTGCCTCTGCCCGGGTCAGCAGTGCCTCCAGCGCCTGATCGTCGTGTCGTCGCAGCACCAGCACCTGACAGCGCGACAGCAGCGCGGGATTGAGCTCGAACGACGGATTCTCGGTCGTTGCGCCGATCAGGACGATGGTCCCGTCCTCCACAACCGGCAGGAAGCCGTCCTGCTGGGCGCGGTTGAACCGATGGATCTCGTCAACGAACAGCAGCGTGCCCCGCCCGTCGCCGCGTCGGGCCCGCGCCTGATCGAAGGCCTTGCGCAGGTCGGCAACGCCGGAGAACACGGCGGAAAGCTGCACGAACTCCATGTCGACCGAACCGGCCAGCAGCCGCGCGATGGTGGTCTTGCCGGTTCCCGGCGGCCCCCAGAGGATCACCGAACCCGGGCGGCGTTGCGCGGCCATGCGGGCAATCGGCCCCTCCCCGGTCAGCAGATGGTCCTGCCCCACGACCTGTTCCAGTGTCTGCGGCCGCAGGCGGTCTGCCAGTGGCCGGGGGATGCCGTCATCAACGCCCGCCGCCTCGAACAGGGTTCCGGTCATGAATTTCGCCTGGCACGGACCTGATGCGCGCGACCGGCGCGCAGGACATCGATCACCCATTGTTCCGGCTCGTCGGCCAGCCGACGGTCCAGCCCCCTGGTGCCCTCGACCGGCTGCCCATTGATCCCGCGGATGATGTCGCCCGGCCGGAAGTCAAAGCGAGAGACCGGTGCACCACGTCGCACGCCAAGAATGATCACCCCGCGTTGCATCGGGTCCAGATCCAGCTCCAGCGCAAAGGCCGGCGACATGTTGCCCACCTTCGCACCCTGCAGGGGATGGCTGCCTGCCAGATCCACGACGTCGCGCGGCGGGTCCTCCGGCGCTGCCTCCAGCGGCAGGGCAAGGGAAAGTGTCTCACCCCGGCGCCAGACCGTCAGGTCGACCTCGCCGCCTATCGGCAGCGTCGCGATGCGAAACTGCATTTCTGCCGGGTCACGGACCTCGCGTCCGTCAACACGCAGCACAACATCACCCTGACGCAGACCGGCACGCTCCGCCGCGCCGCCCGGATAGAGGTCGGCCACCAGCACACCGCCCGGCTTCTCCCGACCGATGCCCTGGGCCAGGTCGGCTGTCAGATCCTGCCCTTCCATGCCAACCCAGGCCCGCACCAGTCCGGTGCCATTGCGCGCGGCCTGGACAACTGCGGCCACCAGATCGGCCGGAATGGCAAAGCCCACACCATGGCTGCCACCGGAGCGGGAAAAGATCGCGGTGTTGACCCCGACCAGCAGCCCGTCAACGCCGACCAGAGCACCGCCCGAGTTGCCCGGATTGACGGCTGCATCGGTCTGGATGAATGACTGTGGTCCGCCGGAATCAGTCACCTGACTGCGGGCAAGTCCGGAAATGATGCCACTGGTGACAGTCTGGCCGACACCGAATGGATTGCCGATCGCCAGCACGATATCGCCGACACGAATGGTATCCGACGAGCGAACGCGCAGGAACGGCAGATCGCTGCCCTCCGGCTCGATCGAGAGTACGGCAAGATCGGTATCCTTGTCCGAAAGCACCAGCCGGGCTTCGAACTCCCGCCGGTCGTTCAGGACAACGGTGATGTCCTCCGCATCCGCGACGACATGATGGTTGGTGACCACCAGACCCGCTCCATCCATGATCACGCCCGACCCGAGGGAGCGTTCCTCCTTCGGGCGGTTGCGCCGGAACACATCGCCGAAGAAGCGGCCAAAGAACGGGTCGTCGAACAGGGGATTGTTCCGCTGCCGCACCATGCGCTTGGCGTAGATGTTCACCACTGCCGGTGCCACCTGCTCCACCAGTGGCGCAAAGCTCTGTGTCAAAGCAGCACGGTCTTGCGGCACCGTCTGTGCGGAGGCCGAAGCGACCGTCACGGTCACCGCGAGAGCCAGCAGGGGCATGGTCAGGATCTTGCGCATGGATCGACTCCAGCGTTCGGTGGAAACGAAAATGGGGCGATCCGTCACCCGGACCACCCCATTCTGACATCTCAGTGGCCCCGCGTCAGCGGAACCGGACTGGCCTGATCAGGCGGCGTCCTCGAAATCATCCTCGTCGTCACCCTGGACCGGACCGCTGTCCGTGCCCTTGGCGTCCGCATCACGATCAACGAATTCGATGATCGCCATCGGCGCGGCGTCGCCATAGCGGAAGCCTGCCTTGATGATGCGGGTGTAACCGCCCGGACGATCCGCGTAGCGACCAGCCAGTTCGTCGAACAGCTTGGCCACCACCTTCTCTTCCGGCAGATAGGCATAGGCCTGACGACGGGCGTGCAGACCGCCGCGCTTGGCCAGGGTCACCAGCTTCTCGACAACCGGACGCAGGTCCTTCGCCTTCGGCAGTGTGGTCTTGATCTGCTCGTGCTTGATCAGCGCGTTGCAGAGGTTCGACAGCATCGCTTTCCGATGCGAGCTGGAGCGGTTGAACCGACGCCCCTTGTTGCGATGACGCATGATTTGGAAACCTTCTTCAAAGGAAGCCGACCGGAGGTCCGCCTCAGTAGTGGTCTTCGAGCCGCTTGGCCATTTCCTCGATATTGTCCGGCGGCCAGCCCGGCACTTCCATGCCGAGGCGCAGGCCCATCTGACCGAGCACTTCCTTGATCTCGTTCAGCGACTTCCGACCGAAGTTCGGGGTACGGAGCATCTCCGCCTC
>BQJF01000091.1 GCA_021604565.1 Minwuia thermotolerans
AATTCGGTCAGTATCGCTTTTTCTTCTTCGTATTGCCCAAGATCGTGAAACTTCCATCTGCCCCGCTGAAAACACCGGGACCATGTCCGGAAGCATCATACTTCTCTGGCTGATCCTCCAGGGGCCGGTGGGAGCAGCTGACCAGAAGGCCAGCCACCACCAACGTCCCGAAGGTACGAAGAACCAGACGCATCAGAAGCGGACGCGCATGCCAGCCATACCGACAGTGGCGTCGCCGCCACCTTCCTGATCGTACTGGCGAGCCATCGCGTAGGCGTCAACACCCGGCGCAATGCCCTGGACCAGGCCGAGGCCAACGGAGAAGCCGTCAGTCGCGAAGCGGGCTGCACCGCCACCGTCCTGAACACCACGGACAGCCTGCACGTCGATCGCGATGCTGGTCGCACCCATGTCGACATAGCTGCCACGATGCGCGGCACTGACATACCAGAAGAACCGGTCGGAACCCTCGTTGTCGTCACTGGCGTTCGTGGAGAATGCCGTGTTCAGGGACACCGGACCGAAGTTGAAGCCCAGCGAACCGGACACCAGGCCGTCGGAACCGGCAGTTTCGCCCAGGTATGCAAGACCGGCCAGCACACCAATGCCACCGACCTGACCGCCATAGACGGCACCGACATGGACCTGGCCCGTGTCTTCGGCGCTGATGGAAGCCTTGAAGCCGCCCAGCGACGGGGTGTCATAACGGATGCTGTCCGTACGACCACCGTCACCGAACGAACCGATGCCGGCACCGGCCAGATTCTGGCCAGCAGTGTTTTCCGGGTTGATGTCCGCCAGGGCGGCATAGTTGAAGCCCTGCTGGGTGATGCCGTCAGACGCGTCGGACTGCTGGCCAAGCACCAGGCCGCCGAAGCTGCCCTTCACGTACACATATGCATGGCGCAGGCCATTGGTGGCCGTGTCGGCGTTCACCTGACCAGGTGCATTCGCGGCGATCGAGGAGTTGGACTCGACCTGGGCCTCGAGGCGCATACCGGCAGAGCTGGTGGCGCTGATCGGCGTGTCCACGTCGAACGTGAAGCGGGTCGAGGAGGCGTCGTTGTCAACGAACTGGAAGAAGGTGTTGTCGTTGTTGTCGCTACCGATCATCACGGCGCGGTTGACATGACCGGAGATCTTCACGGTCGCGCCCTTGACGCCATTGACAACGCCACCCTGGTTGGCACTCAGCTGTTCCACCTTCTTCGACAGGGCGTCGATCATGGCGGCCTGAGCCTGGAGCTGGTCGCCACTATGCGACGCAGCAAACGCGGAGCCGGCGGTCAGCAGCGCAGTAGCTGCAACACCAGCGAGCAGGTGCTTATGGTTCACTTAATTGCCCTCCTAAAGGAAATACGCACTTCCTCCGTCGCATTCGTCGGGGCCCTTCCCCACCGATTTGCGACTTGAATGTCTGTTACGCCAGCAGGACGGCGGGTGCAAGCGTCTCTGCAGATCGCCATCGGATCCGGATGACTGCGCGGTACATGGTCTGTAGACTATTTATCTCATTGAAAATAATAATAAAAAAATGGATGACGCTGCCGTGATAGCCATGTTTCACCCACGTCAGCACCCCAATTCCGGGCATCATGTTGCTGGAAGGACACACAATCGGGGGACTGCCGGATCCGGTCAGGGTCGACTGTCCGCAAGGTCCCGCAGCGCGGCGTTTATCTCCCGGTCGCCCGGCGCAAGGCGCGCAGCCCGTACAAGGGCCGAGATCGCGGCGGTCCGGTCGCCCGCGCGGCGATGGGCCTGTGCAAGTTGCTTCCAGAGTGCGGGGTTGCCCGGATCACGTCCGGTCGCGGCGGTGAGCTCGGCGACGCTCGCCGATGTCGGCACTGCCCCCGTCCCGTCCTGACCGGCGGTGGTGGTGCTGTATCCATAGGCCGCCGCGCCAAGGGCCGCTGCCACGGCCACGACAATCAGCCAGTTTCCGCCAGGTGTCCGGTTCAATGTGTTGCGCATTCCGCTCCGCCAATCTGTTGAATAGTGCGACAGCGGTCATATCGACGACAGATCGTGACGAATCAATACTTTCATCAGCCGTGGGGGCTGTTACACTAACGTCGCGTCACGAAGCGTTCCGTCCAGACAAGGCCAATAACAGGGCGGGCAGGCGCAGCAGTGAACTGTGGTGGTAAACAGATTCAAGGGGTGGCAGACGTGCTCATGTCTGGACTACGCAAATTCGGCCTGGCGCTGTTCGCAGCGGCGGGCTTCATGGTGGCAGGTGCTGCGGTCAACGCGCAGCCGACCAATGTCGGACCCGATGCCTGCAAGGATTGTCATTCGCCGGAGTACAAGGTGTGGGAAGAAATGGCCCATTCCACGTCGTACAAGGACATCCACAAGAGGGATCTTGCCGACAAGGTCACGGATGCCATCGGTGAGCGGAGCATGAAGCGCTCCGATACCTGTGGCCAGTGTCACTATACCGAGGCGCCGAAGAAGCCGGGTGGCCGGGTCGGGAACAATTTCGGCCCGTCCTGCGAGAGCTGCCACGGCCCGGGTTCCGAGTATATCGAGATCCACAATGTCTATGGCCCGAAGGGTACCAAGAAGGCTGACGAGTCGGACGCGCACAAGAGCGAGCGCTTCCAGAAGGCCCGTGATGCCGGCATGCGGTGGCCGCGCTGGCGCCAGGACATTCCGGCGATGCCTGCCGACATCAACTTCGATGTCGCGGCCAACTGCTTCAACTGCCACGGCATGGCGCGGGACAGCCTGGACGGCGACACCGCCGGCAAGATGCTTGATGCGGGCCATCCGCTGAAGGCGTCGTTCGAACTGGTGCAGTACAGCCAGGGTCAGGTGCGGCACCGCTTCTACAACAGCGCGACCGAAAATGAGGAAATGAGCGAGGCCGAGAAGTCCCGCTGGTTCGTCACCGGTCAGGCTGCATCCCTTGTCCAGGCCAACAACGCCATGAGCAAGACCGATCATGCAAAGTATGTCGGCGTGCAGCAGGAGCGTGCCGAGAAGGCCAAGGCCGCGCTGAAGGCAACCGGCCTGCCGGAGGCCGAGGCACTGATCGCGGACCCGAGCGAGGCCAATGCCCGCGCACTGGTGGCGAAGATCTACAGCGAGCAGATGGATCTGACCGGTCAGGTCGGCTCGATGCTGCCGGCGCCCTCTACCTACAAGTAGGCGTCCGCTCACGATCGGAACGTGCGGACGGGGTGGTGTAGCCATATGGCACCACCTCGTCCCCGTTTCACCCGGTACCGGCATGCGGGGGCTTGCCATCCAGGCCGGTATTGTTGACGCTGGGAAAAGGGGTTGGTGTTCCGGCGGCACACACGGGAATGATGTGTGGCAAAGGGCATCATTGGAGGGTTGAGATCAGATGGTGACAGCCGTCGAGACGATGGCCCGTCCGCAACGGTGGTCCACACCGTTCGGGCCGGACATGACCGATGAGACCATTGATGAGCTGATGAAATATCCCATCTTCGGGGATATTGACGAAGATCGGTTTCCGGGAAACACGCCTCTGCGCGGCATTCTGGGGAACGATACCAGGGTCATCAATTTCCAGCCCGGCGACATTGTCGTCCGCGAAGGGGATTACGGCAATTCGGCCTTTCTGATTCTCGATGGCAACCTGCGCGTCGTCATCAGTCCCGATCTGCCCCAGAACCTGCTTGGTCGCGCCAGTGCATCGAAGAAGGGCTTCTTCGAGGCGCTGAGCCAGTTGTGGCGTAATTCGTGGCGTCCCGAAGTGCGCGATCCCGACCGCTACAACAATGCCGCACAGCAGGTCCATGCGTCCTCTGCCGGTGGCGCGACATCGTTCCTGCAGGACATTCCGGTCATCCTCGACAAGCATCAGACGGCGCAACTCGGGCCGGAGATGATCTTCGGCGAACTTGCCGCTCTTGGCCGCATTCCCCGGACGGCGACCGTCTTCGCGGAGACCGAGGCGCGGGTTCTGGAAATCCGCTGGCAGGGTCTGCGCGAACTGCGCCGGTTCGATCCCACCTGGAAGACCAAGATCGACACGGCCTATCGCAACAACGCGCTGGGCAATGCGCTTTCCGAATCACCGATGTTCAAGCATCTCTCGCCGGAGCAGCTGAAGAAGGTGGCGGACAGGACCCTGTTCGAGACCCACGGCGCCTTCGACTGGCATACCAGCTACAAGCGCATGCTGGCGCAGGGCCGGGAGATGGAGCACGGCACGCCGATCGCCAACGAGGGTGATTATCCCGACGGTATCCTGATGGTGCGGGCCGGGTTCGCCCGGGTTTCGACCCATCTCGGCAATGGCGAGCGCACGCTCACCTATCTCGGGGCAGGGGACTTCTTCGGGCTGGAGGAGCTCTATCACGCCTGGAAGAACCAGGATCCCGATACCGTCTTCGGCAGTTCCCTGACGGCACTCGGCTATGTCGATCTGCTGCGCATCCCGCGCCAGGTGCTGGAGGAGTTCGTCTTCCCCGACATGGCACCGCCGCGAACCAGCCTGAAGGACCAGGCCGGTGACGAGATCAGCGCCGATGCCCTGAAGGAATGGGCCGTCGGTCGACGTTACATCAATGGCACCCGGTCGATGCTGATCGACCTGAACCGCTGCACCCGCTGCGATGACTGTGTCCGGGCCTGCGCCTCGACGCATGGCGGCAACCCGCGATTCATTCGTCACGGCCAGACATTCGACAACTGGATGGTAGCCAATTCGTGCATGCACTGCGCCGATCCGGTCTGCATGATCGGCTGCCCGACAGGGGCGATCCATCGCTCCATGCACGACGGGTCGGTCGTCATCAATGATGATACCTGCATCGGCTGCGGTACCTGTGCCGCGTCATGCCCCTACGACAATATCCGTCTGGTGCAGGTGGCGAACCTTTCCGGCGAGCCGCTGGTCGATGACGAGCACAAGCCGATCATGAAGGCGACCAAGTGCGATTTCTGCTCAACAAATCCGGGCGGCCCGGCCTGTCAGCGGGCCTGTCCGCATGACGCCCTGCGGCGTGTCGATTTCCGCGGCCCGGATCCGTTCAGGAGTCCCTATCAATGAGGTCCCTGCACCGCGCACTCATCATCTTCTGGCTCGCGGCCATTGCGGGTTTCATCTTCGTTGCCTGGAACGCGTGGCAGACATGGCTGCACAATGGCGAGCCCGCCGTTGTCACCGGCTATACGCTTGCCGGTATCTTCGTCTTCCTGACCCTGTTCAACATGCGCAAGCGCCTGTCGATGATTCCGCTCGGACGCGGTGCCTACTGGACGGCAGCACATGGCGTCGCCGGCATCTTCGCGATCGCCGTGTTCTTCGTGCATACCAATGGCGTGTTCTGGCCCGACGGCGCCTACGAGCAGCTGTTCACGGTGCTGTTCTATCTCGTCAGCCTGTCCGGGATCCTGGGCTACTGGCTGCAGCGCATCATGCCGAAGCGCCTGACCGACAACGGCATGGAGATCATCTGGGAGCGGATCCCGAACGAACTCTCCGATATCCGGGACCAGGCCGAGGCGATTGTCGAGGAGGCTGCCGACAAGGCCGCTTCGGACACGCTTGCGCAATATTACATCGAAACCCTCGCCTGGTTCTTCCGGCGCCCGCGGTTCATGTTCAGCCACTTCTTCGGCGCTCAGTCAGGCCGGGCATGGATCAGGCGCGAGTTCACAGCCATGCGCCGCTATGTCGATGACACGGAAGAAACCTATCTGCGCCAGCTCGAAGATCTGGCCCAGATCAAGAACCGGCTCGACTTCGCCTATGCGGTGAACGGCTTCCTCAAGATCTGGCTTCTTTTCCACGTGCCCCTCGCCGTCGGTATATTTCTGGTGATGATCTGGCACATCATTCTGGTGCATGTGTATCTGCTATGATTACAGACTCCGATCGCTTCAGTTACCAGAAGAGCGCCTACGAGCGTCCGACATTTCCCTATGTCTGCGGGCGGGCCTGCGCGTTCGGCAAGCCATGCAGCCGCGGGCCCAATTTCGACGGATCGTGCGGTGGCACCACCGAGTGCCGTCCGTTCCGGAACGGTGACCGCTGGGAATGCCGCCGACCGCCGAGTGCCGGTGGGCCGTGCCAGGATGGTCCGCTGCCCGACGGCTCCTGCTGTCAGTCGCATCCGCCGTGCAAGCCGCGCCCGTCCCTGCGCCGGCGTCGCCAGCAGATCTCATGGCTGGTGGCGACCTTCGTGGTCGCGATCATCGGTGCCTTCCTGCACTTTTCGCCGGATTCGTTCGTCGGTGAGAAGGCTGTCCTGTCTTCGATCAGTCCGGGTGCGCTCTCGGGTGCCCACTCGAACTTCGCGCTGGAGGAGAAGGGTTGCGCCGCCTGTCACGAGAACCATGGCAAGGGTGTGGTCGCCTGGGCCAACGCCTTCGTGACAAACCAGTCGGTCGGTGAGAGCTGCGTCGACTGCCACAGCTTCGGGGGCGCCGCGACTTCTCCCCACAACGCGACCTTCACCGCTGCAGCCGGCGCTGCCTTCTCGGTCAATTCACCGAGTGCGGACGTCCAGACCGACTGCGTGATGTGTCACACGGAACACAAGGGCCAGGAAGCCAATATTGCACCGATGCGCGACGCGCAGTGCAACAGCTGCCACGTGCAGTCGATCAAGTCCTTCGGCAAGGATCACCCGGCATTCGGTGACCGCTTTCCGCACGACATGCGCCCGGCAATTGCCTTCGATCACACCACCCACTTCAGCAAGCATTTTCCGGAGAAGCTTCCGGAAGGCGAGACGCGTGGCTGTGTCGACTGTCATCAGATCGAGAAGGCCGGCCTGACCGTGCCGCCGGGCAGCTTCGACCAGAACTGCGCCTCCTGCCATCTGAGTGGCATCGTCGATCGGCGGCTCGCGCTCGTGAACGTGCCTTACATGGAAGAGGATCCGTTCGATCCTGATGCGGTGGCGGAGTTCTGTGCCCCGACGCCCGAGGAAGTGGAACTGCTGCGGGAAGCTGCGGCGACCGGGGAGCTGGAAGAGCTGGAACCCGACGAGTACTTCTACGAGGACAATGGCGACAATGTTCCGGCCGCCCTGGCTCTGGCGCTGGGTGTCGCGAACGATGACCCGGACGGATACCTGGATGCCATCGGCGCGCTCTATCCCGAACTGGCTGAAACCGGCGTCGACGCCATCTTCGACCGTATCGATGCCCTGCCCGGTGATCACCGGACAAGCATGATGCTGGCCGGCCTGGACGGTGAACTCCTGCGTCAGGCTGCCTGCGCCTGGATGCAGAAGATCGAGCATGAGACACCAAGTGATGTTCGCGGTGGTGGCTGGTCATCGGATGGCCTTGCCGTCACCTATCAGCCGAGCGGTCACGCCGATCCGGTCGCGCGCGCCTGGTTCGACTTCGCGATCAATGCCGAACAGGCCGCCGAGGCCGCCGATGCCGACGATCTGGTGATCGAGCAGGCGGCGGCACTGAGCGATCTGCTGACCTCCGAATACGGTCTCGGGAACTGCACGAAATGCCACGCTGTGACCCAAGTCACCGACACCGGGTCGGAAGCAGCGGAGAATATTGCTGGCCTGAAAGTGGAATGGGGTTATCAATCAGTGAATGATCGCCCGTACGTCGAGTACGACCACAGGCCGCATGTTAACCTGCTGGGGCCGGGCACTCTGTGCACCACTTGCCACAAGCAGGATCTGCAAGCGGAGTTCGCTGCGTCCTACAGGCAACATGACGCAACGAAATTCGCGCCGGGCTTCCTGCCAGTCTCGCAGGAAACGTGCACGCAGTGTCATACTGCGGGCAAGGTCCGGCAGGACTGTCAGCTTTGTCATGAGTACCACCTGGAGCCAGGTTTCAATCGGACGATGGGCTTTCAGCATCAGGCCCGGGGAAAACCTGAAACCGGCAGGGAAGGAGGTTGAGGATGTTAGACGCGTTTGAGGGTCATCGTGTAGCCACGAAGTCGGCCCGTCTGTTTCTTGCGCTGTTCGCAGCAATGCTGTTCTTCGGCGTGTCAACGCAGGTTGATGCGCAGGAAGTCAGCGAGGCTGACGCAGCACATACGGAACTCTTCTCGGAAGAGGTGTTCCCGAGTGCTTCGAAATGTGCGGCATGTCATGAGGAAATCTACCGGGAATGGTCGTCATCGAACCATGCCTATGCGTCGATTTCCCCGATGTTCCACAAGTTCGAGCAGGCCATTACCAACCTGACCCAAGGGACCATCGGCACGTTCTGCGTGCGGTGTCACCAGAGTGTCGGCACGACGATCGGCGAGAGCCGGGCGGCCCCGCTCTGGGAACGCAGCCAGGTCTCCCGAGAGGGCATCACCTGCATCACCTGCCACCGCGTGAAGGATACTTACGCCAAGGCAAATGGTGAGCGTCGTATCGAACCGGGCAAGATCTATTCGCCGGTCTATACGAACTCCGATGGTGAAGGCCTGAAGAAGGTTCTGGAAGACAAGAGCTTCTACCGCGTTGCAACCAGCGACGAGGAGCGCGGCAACCAGATCCATACCGAGGTCGTCAAGTTCACCCAGATTTCCAAGTCGGAATTCTGCGTCAGCTGCCATCAGGTGGCGGTCAACCTCGGCATCAAGCTTGAGGTTGTCTGGGACCAGTATCGTGACAGCCCGGCCAATGCCGCCGGCGTCACCTGCCAGGAATGCCACATGGGCAAGGATCCGGGTCTGCCGAACGGCTATGCCCGCGGACCCGCTGCTGTCGTGAATGGTGAGGAGATCAATCCTGACGGTGAGCGTCACAACCATGCCTTCTACGGCCCTGGTTATCCGATCGCGCATCCGGGCATCTTCCCGCACAATCCTGCGGCGGAGAACTGGACCATTGATGAATGGCTGCAGTTCGACTTCCGCGCCGGTTGGGGTACGGAGGAGTTCGAGAACAAGATCTACGACGGTGAGATCGAGGTCGAGTTCCCTGATGTCTGGAGCCACGAGGATGACCGCTTCGAAGCCCGCGAGATCATCGACGAGAACATCGAGGGTCTGGAGTACAAGCGGGAACTGCGCCGCGCAGTGATGGAGAACGGCAGCCATCTCGATGGTCCGTTCTTCGATGGCACGCCGGTTGCCGGGCAGGACTTCGACTTCAACTACCTGGTCACCAACATCAACTCCGGCCACAACCTGCCTTCCGGCAGCCTGGGTGCCCAGCCTGAGATCTGGCTGAACGTTGCCCTGAGCGATCCTGACGGCAATCGTATCTGGGAATCCGGTTATGTGGACAGTGCCGGTGACATGGCGGACCAGCACTCCCAGGACGTTCAGGCTGGCCTGATCGAGTATGATGACCAGTTGTTCAACCTGCAGACCAAGTTCCTGACGACGAACCTGAAAGGTACGGATCGGGAAATGTTCCTGCCGGTGAACTTCGACATCGACCAGCGTCCGTTCCTGCGTCAGCCGAACATTCCGACCACCGTGCTGAACCATCCGGCCTTCATCCGGATGGAGGGCCGCTCGATCCCGCCGCTTGGCGATCGGCGTGCCAAGTACTCGGTGCCGGGTGAGCTGCTTACCAAGCCGGGAACCTATCGTCTGTCGGCGCGCATGCGCAGCCGTGCCGAACCCATCTACTTCATGCGCTTCGTCGGCGCGACGAAGGAGATGGAGCAGACGATGAACGAGTGGATGCTGGATATGCATCCCTACACTGTGGAGATCGAGGTCAGGTAAGGACCTCAGGCGATTGGTGCCGGGGCGGTCGGCGGACCGCCCCGATGCATCCATCGGACATAACAGGTGCTCTTTGTGGAGCAGGAGGGGAAGTTGGGTATTCTGGATCTCCGTCTCGTACGACGGTCAGTCGCGAGCCTCACGGCAGTCGCGGCCCTAGTCGTTTTCAACGTACCGTCATGGGCCGCTGAAGATTACAATCCGAAGATGTCATCCGGCGCCAAGCGTGTTGAGCTGCAGGAGGATGCCTTCAAGTCTGATCCGGTCTATGAGGATCAGGAATATGATATCAACGCGCAGCTCGCCATTTATGGTGGCAAGTCGGAAGTCGAGGCGCCGCGCCCGCTGTTCGAACTCGGTCGCAAGCAGTATGTGCCTGGCCAGTTGCCGGAGCCGAGCGAGGTCTTCGGTGAGCTGAACCCCACGAATTTCGCGGTTCAGGCCTTCGGTGACTGGCGAACCGCCGTTGCCTTCAATGATTTCGGCAACAACGAGCTTGCCCAAATCGCCACCCGCCTGAACATCGACATCGACATGAAGATCACGTCGACGGAACGGGTGCATGCATTCATCCGCCCCCTCGACAGCGGTGCCGATTTCACACGCTGCGAACTTGCCGGCAATGACAAGGACCAGGGCTGCAAGCTTCAGGCAGACCTGAACCTGGAGACACTGTTCTTCGAAGGAGACTTCTCGAACATTCTCTCAGGCATCACGGGTGACTATTACAAGACCGACCGTCCCTTCACCTTCGGCTTTGTGCCGCTGTTCTTCCAGAACGGCCTGTGGATGGATGACGCGATCTTCGGCGGCGCCTTCTCCTTCCCGGCGCTGAATTCTCCGGTGCTCGACATCTCCAACATGGATTTCACGCTGTTTTACGGTTTCAATGACGTGAACAACGCGGCGATCCGTGACCTGAGTGGCGGCGTCGCTGATCACAGTGTCCAGGCCTATGGTGCCCATGCCTTCATCGAGGCGCAGGAAGGCTATCTGGAAATCGGTTTCGGTCTCCTGAATGCCAATGCCGACAAGCTGGGTGACCAGGACCTGCAGAGTCTCGGTGTTTCCTGGTCATCGCGTGTCCAGAACATACTCTCCTACTCCTTCCGCACGTTCCTCAGCCGCCAGAACCGCAAGGACGGCGGGCGCGATCTCGGCAATGGTCTCGCCTTCCTGCTGGAAACCAGCTGGATGACGTCGAAGCCCTATACCTTCATCCCCTACGCCAATTTCTTCTTCGGGATGAACCGGCCGCAGCCGCTCGCGAACGCCGAGGGCCTGCTGATCAACACGGGCATCAACTTCGAGACCGACGGCCTGACCGGCTTCCCGTTCCTGGACGATACCGCGGCTGACACCTTCGGTGGTGCCATCGGCCTGCAGTATCTGTTCAACCTCGACCAGCAGCTCGTGGTGGAGGCGGCGACGGTGCAGCAGTATGGTGAGCAGGCGAACATCGCCGGCGACCAGTACGCCCTGGGTGTGCGCTGGCAGTTGCCGATCTCGAAGGCGTGGATCCTTCGTGCCGACGCGATGTATGGTGTACGTATCAACGACGACGACATCGGTGGTGTCCGGTTCGAAGTACGCCGGAAGTTCTGACCGGACGCGGCGTCGGGCGGGTGGCATGGTTCACCTGCCCGACCGCCGGTCGGGACTGACCTGCGATATCCAAAGGGGGACGGGATGGAATTCGGACTGGTCAATACCGCAGCATTCGCCGTACTGGCTTTGCTCGGGTTTTACATACTCAGCCTGATCTACAACAACTTCCGCACGGCGGGGATTGTCGATCGCGGGGTGCAGGAGGAAATCGGTTTCCTGCGCCAGAAGGTCGAACAGATCAAGGCGGTGCGCGAGTTCGACAAGCAGAAGAACGAACTCTCCTGGAACGGCATCCGCAAGTTCCGGGTGGAACGGAAGAACCCCGAGAACAAGGACATCTGCTCGTTCTACCTGCACCCGCATGACGAACGCCCCCTGCCGCCGTTCAGTCCCGGCCAGTACCTGACGTTCAAGCTCGACCTGCCCTCGGGCAAGAAGGTGACCACCCGCTGCTATTCACTCTCCGACAGCCCGAAGAGCGAATACTACCGGGTCTCGATCAAGCGCAATCCGCCGCCGAAGGATCCGGCCAAGGCGGATGTCGGCAAGTCATCTTCCAACTTCTTCCACGACAACATCAACGAGGGCGATATCCTCGACGTCCTGGCGCCGAACGGGGATTTCTTCCTCGACATGCATCGCCAGACCCCGGTCGTGCTGATCGGTGGCGGCATCGGCATCACGCCGGTGCTCTCCATGCTGAACGCGATTGTCGAATCCGGTTCGAAGCGGGAAACATGGTTCTTCCTGGGTGTCCGCAATGGCAAGGAGCATGTGTTCCGGGAGCATCTGGAGGCCATTGACCGGGCGCACGAGAACGTTCACGTCCGCATCTGCTACTCCGGTCCCGACGACACGGACGTCGAGGGCAAGGACTATCACCACAAGGCGCGCGTTGGCGCTCCGCTGTTCCAGGAAGTCCTGCCGTCCAACAATTACGACTACTACTTCTGCGGACCGCCCCCGATGATGGAGAGCCTGTTCCACGGTCTGCGTGACTGGGATGTTCCGGAGGGCAATATCCACTTCGAGGCCTTTGGCCCCGCAACGGTGAAGTCCAAGAAGTCCACCGACGCCCCTGCCGATGCCGGCGCGGCCCCGGCCACGGGCTTCAAGCTGAAGTTCGTCCGCTCCGAGAAGGAGATCGTCTGGGACGGATCGGCGGACACCATCCTCGAGTTCGCGGAAGCCAACGATATCGACATGGACTCCGGCTGTCGCGCAGGTGCCTGCGGGACCTGTGTCACAGCGGTGCTGAAGGGCGACGTCAACTACGCGACAGAGCCCAGTGCCGAGGTCAACAAGGGCTCCTGCCTGACCTGTATCTCGACACCGAAGTCCGACATGGAGCTTGATGCCTGATCAACAGGCCATGACAGCATTCAGTCACGAACGCGGGGCGTGCCGGTCAAACGACGGGTGCGCCCCGTTGCCGTCCCGGGCACAGGCCTCCCTCGCTCCGCCACGGCACGACAGATGAGCGACCAACTCTCCCGGCTGCTGGCGGAGATCCGTGCCTGCCGGATCTGTGCCGGGTATCTGCCTCATGAGCCCCGTCCCGTGCTGGCCGCCACAGCGCAGGCCCGGATCCTGATCGCGGGCCATGCCCCCGGAATTCGCGTCCACCGTTCAGGTGTGCCATGGGATGATCCCTCCGGTGATCGTCTGCGCGCCTGGCTCGGGGTCGGGCGGGATACCTTCTATGATCCGACCCGGTTCGCGATCATCCCGATGGGCTTCTGCTATCCGGGCACGGTCAAGGGCTCGGGCGATCTGCCGCCACGGCCCGAATGTGCTGAAGCCTGGCATACCCGGCTGATGCGGACATTGCCGCGGGTCGAGTTCACGATTGTCCTCGGTCGATATGCCCAGGACTGGCATCTCGGTGATCGTCGGCAGCGGAACCTCACCGAAACGGTGGCCACATGGAAAGGTTACATGCCGCACTATCTGCCGCTGCCGCATCCTTCGGGGCGCAACAATGGCTGGCTGGCGCGCAATCCCTGGTTCGAGGCGGAGGTGATACCGGCCCTGCGCCAACGTGTTGCGGGCCTGTTGAACACCGACTGACCGACGCCGGTCTCCGGTGACCCACGGTCCCTCAGGCTGGCGCCGAACCACCGCCCCCTGGCAGTCGCGCAGTCAGCGCAAGCTCAGTGAAATCTGCCGGGTCCGTTGCCGTCCGGATCCGTATCGGCTGGTGGCACCTGTATGGCGCTGGCCTGATGATGCACCATGCGCCACCGTCCGGCCTCACGACAGAAGATGTTCGTGGCCGCCAGTGCGTGCGGTCCGATACGTTCGGTGCAAAGGACAAACCCTGTGTCGTCATGCAGGTAGGCGACCGGATCCGCGAAGCTGATCCCTGGCGGCTGCTGCAGGATATCGAACCAGCCTGAGAGCACTTCGGTCCGCCCATGACCGGCGCGGTGACCGGGATGAATGCAGGTGATGTCCTGCCGTCCGGACCAGATATCGGTCATCCAGCCCAGGTCTCCACTGGCAAAGGCGGCGTAGAACGCTTCGTTAATCGCCAACAGGTGATCTTTGGGGTCGATTTCATCCGTCATCCGGGCATCATAGCGACCATGATCATGAATTGTATCAATACGCTGCGGCTGAACCACGACGCGATGCGTTTCAACAGACTGCTCTGCGCCGGAATGGCCCTCGGGATGTTGAGCGCCTGCACCGCCATGCAACAGCCGGCCGGCCCCAGCGTCGCCGCACCACACGCGACAGGCAGCCACTTCGTGATGGCGGACGGCTATCAACTGCCCTACACGCAGTCGGCGCCGATGGATCCGCGGGCAGTGGTGATCGCCCTGCATGGTTTCAACGATCACCGCCGCGCCTGGGCGGAACCTGCCACCCGCTGGTCCGGTCAGGGCATTGCCGTCTACGCCTATGACCAGCGCGGCTTCGGCGAAACCGAGAATCGCGGAATCTGGCCCGGTGTGCCGACCCTGACACGGGACCTGGCCAGCGTCGTGGCGATGGTCCAGGCGCGCCACCCGGACCTGCCGGTTCATCTGGTGGGCGAAAGCATGGGCGGCGCAGTGGTAATGGCGGCCCTGGGATCACCCGAACCACCCCGCGTGGCCAGTGCGGTGCTGTCTGCGCCTGCGGTCTGGAGCCGCAAGACCATGACCGGTCTTGCCCGATGGGCGCTGGACTTCTTCTCGTCGGCCATGCCGGGATACACCGCCACGGGCGGCGGCCTGGGGGTGCGCGCCTCGGACAACGACATGGTCCTGAGGGCGATGGGTGCGGATCCGCTGTTCATCAAGGCAACGCGGTTCGACACGGTGTCTGGCCTGGTTGACCTGATGGACGCCGCCTACAACGCCGTCCCGGCGATCAGGACGCCCCTGCTGGTGCTTTATGGCCGACGGGACCAGATCGTGCCCTGTCAAGCGGTCGAGATGACCCTGGCGCGGTTCCACACGGAACCGGACCTGGCCCTGTATGACGAGGGCTGGCACCTGCTGTTTCGCGACCTGCAGGGCCCGGTTGTCCAGCATGATGTGGGCCGCTGGCTGCTGCAGCCTGATGCCGCACTGCCCAGTGGGTCCGGCGGCGGGACAGTGGCGGATCTCTGTGCGCAACCCGACCGGTCTTCCCGTCTGGCCAGCGCCAACGGATAGCGCGCACCGTCGATGAAGGACCGGCACCGGGCGGCCTGCTCCCCTCAGCTCAGACGAAAGCCCTCATATCCGTTCGCGACCACTTCGGCGCACTTGTCCAGATAGGCGGGAAAGCCCCCGATGTAGGGCATGAAGACCCGTGGCTTGCCCGGAATGTTCGCGCCGATGTACCAGGAACTGCAGGTTGACCGCAGGGTCAGGCCCGCGACCTGGTCCCCGTGCGCCACCCAGGCTTCTTCGGCCTCGGTCTCGGCCTCGATCCGTTTCAGGCCGCTCTCCGCGATATGCGCGATACAGTCGGCGATGAACTCGGCGTGCTGCTCCACGGATGGCAGCATGTTGGTCAGTACCGACGGGCTGCCCGGACCGGTCACCATGAACATGTTCGGGAACCCGGCGGTCATCAGGCCGAGATAGGTCTTCGGACCCTCCTGCCACTTGTCGGCCAGGGGGCGGCC
>BQJF01000092.1 GCA_021604565.1 Minwuia thermotolerans
GTCGGCGCGCATGTCAAGTTGTGTCCCCGACGATCACAGCACGGTGCCGGACATTGCCATGGATATAGACGAATTCCGCAGCCACGCCCATCAGATGGTGGACTGGATGGCCGACTACATGGATCGGGTGGAGGAACTGCCTGTCCGGGCGCAGACCGGGCCGGGGGATGTCGATGCCACCCTGCCCCGCACCGCACCGGAGCATGGTGAGCCGATCAGTGCGATCATGGCGGATTTCGACCGGGACATCATGCCCGGCATCACCCATTGGCAGCATCCCAGTTTCTTTGCCTATTTCCCGGCCAACTCCAGCCCGCCCTCGGTGCTTGCGGAGATGCTGACGGCCACCATCGGGGCCCAGTGCATGCTGTGGCAGACCTCCCCCGCCGCGACGGAGATGGAGACCCGGGTGCTGGACTGGGTGCGCCAGATGATCGGTCTCGACGACGGGTTTCACGGGGTCATTCAGGATTCGGCTTCCGGCGCGATCCTCTGCGCCCTGCTGACCGCGCGGGAACGGGTGACCGGCGATGACGCCAACGAGAACGGGCTGGCGGGTGCTGCGCCGCTGGCGGTCTATTGCTCCGACCAGACCCATACGGCGACGGAAAAGGGCGCCAAGATCGCGGGCTACGGGCGTCGCAACGTGCGCAAGATCGCTACCGACGCGCAGTTCGCGATGCGGCCGGAGGCCCTTGAAGCCGCTGTTGAAGCGGACATCGCGGCGGGTATCCGCCCCGCCTGTGTCGTGGCCTCCCTGGGAGCCACCGGTGTCGGCGCAGTGGACCCGCTGGGTGCCATCGGCGAGATCTGCGCCCGCCATGACATCTTCTTCCACGTGGATGCCGCCTGGGCAGGTTCCGCCCTGATCCTGCCGGAGCATCGCTGGATGCTGGAAGGGCAGGGCCGGATCGACAGTCTGGTCTTCAATCCGCACAAGTGGCTGCTGACCAACTTCGATTGCGCCGCGCACTATGTCCGTGATCCGGAAGCCCTGATCCGGACCTTCGCCATCGATGCCGCGTTCCTGCAGAGCCGGGAGGGGCGGCAGGTGATCGATTACCGGGACTGGGGCGTGCCACTGGGACGGCGGTTCCGAGCACTGAAGCTCTGGTTCGTGCTGCGCAGCTATGGCGTCGAGCGGTTGCAGCAGATCCTGCGCAACCATATTTCCATGGCGGAGGGACTGGAGACGGAGATTGGTGCCGCGCCGGATTTCGAACTGGTGGCGCCCCGCGTACTCTCCCTGATCAACTTCCGCTTCCGGCCGCACGGTGCGGATGATGATGCGTGCGATGTTCTGAACGAGCGTCTGTTGCATGCCCTCAACGATTCCGGCGATGCCTATTTCACGCCCAACCGGGTCAACGGACGCTATGCCATCCGCATCTCGATCGGTCAGACGCGGACCGAACAGCGCCATGCCGATGCCGCCTGGGACCTGATCTGCACGACGGCCCGTTCACTGCCCGGGGATTGACCACAATCGTATCAGGCAGACGGAAAGGTCAGGATCATTGACGGGAAAAATGCTCCACGAGTCCTGTGGATAACCTTGTTGGTCAATTCCAGACAGAAGGTCTAGTCGCCCGTAAACATTACGGTTTCGTTACGTTGCCTGTTTTTTATGCAATATATTTAACATATTGAATTGCTTGGTATTTTTCTGCATTTCAGTTAATGCAAAGGGAAATTCCTTGTGTTTCCGGGGGTTGTGCGCCTCCACCCCCGTCCCTGTGCAAATCGAATTACGGGAGTCAACCCGCGAAAACAGGGTTGGATCAATTTGTCTGTGACTTTCCTGTGGCCTGTGTCACCCGTCCAGATCGGCAACTTCACCCGTCAGTGGCGGCCAGGGCAGGAACTGGCCTCCATCCAGCGCGAGCATCTGACCGGTCATGGCGGGGGCATTCAGCAGGAAGGTCACGGCGGCCGCGATCTCGTCCGGCCCGGCGCCGCGCTGCAGCAGGGTTGACTGCCACTGCCTTTCGAACTGCTCCGCCGTCTGCCGCTCGTTCGCCAGCACGGGCCCCGGTCCGATCCCGTTGACCCGAACCCTGGGGGCCAGGGCCATCGCCAGGGTCTGGGTCAGGGACAGCAGCCCGGCCTTGGAGACGGTGTAGGATGTGAACCAGGGTGTCGGCTTCCAGACCCTCTGGTCGATGATGTTGATGATGTTGCCACCCCGATCCTCTGGCAGCGTTCTGGCAAAGGCCTGGGCGAGCAGCAGGGGCGCCTTCAGATTGACGGAGAGGTGGGCATCCAGGCTGTCTGGCGTCAGGGACCGAATCGAGTCGTTCTCGAACAGCGATGCATTGTTGACCAGCAGGTCGATGGGCCGGCCGAGCGCGGTTGCGGCCCTGGGCAGCAGGTCTGACGCAGCGGCGCTGTCCGTCAGGTCCGCCGCCACCGTCACTGCCCGCACGCCGTGCGCCCGGACCTCCGACGCAGTCTGTTCGGCCTCTTCCGAGGAGTTCCGGTAGTGAATGGCCACATCCGTGCCACTGGCGGCGAGATGCAGGGCGATAGCCCGCCCGATACGTACCGCGCCACCCGTGATCAGGGCTGCGGATGCACCAACGGTCGTGGGGGCATTGCCGCGCATGATCAGAGCCCGGCGAGCTTGCTGATCGGCATGCCGGAGACACCGTGGAACTGGGCGATCACGTACCCAGCGTAGGCGAGCAGGAAGACGACCCCCGCAACCCGCCCGACCGGTATGCGTGCGAGCGCGAAGGGGAACAGCACCAGTGCCGCGCCCAGCATCACCCAGAGATCGAAGTCCAGCATCTGCGGCGGCACCGGAATGTGACTGACCATGGCGGTGATGCCCAGGATACCGAGAATGTTGAAGAGGTTGGAACCGAGCACGTTGCCGATGGCGACATCGCCATGACGCCGGAATGCGGCAACGGTTGTCGTCGCAAGTTCCGGCAGTGAGGTACCCAGCGCCACGAGCGTCACGCCGATGACTTCCTCCGACACACCGGCGGCGCGGGCAATGTCGCGCGCGCCCTCCACCAGCAGGTGCGAACCGGCGACAAGACCCGCGACGCCGATGATCATCAGCGCGATGATGATCATGGGGTTGCCCGGCACGCCTTCCCCAAGCTCCTCGACCTCATCGGACAGGCTCTGGTTGCCGTCGCGACGGGCCTGGCGATAGGCGTTGAACAGAAACCCCATCAGCAGCAGCAACAGCAGCAGGCCCGGCCAGAACCGGATGCCGTCGAACCAGGCGATCACGATGACCAGTGCAGATGCGGCGACCATGGCCACACCTTCCCGCTTCATCACGCCGGGCGCACACAGGAACGGGGCAATCAGGGCCGGCAGTCCGACCACCAGCAGCACATTGGCAATGTTCGACCCGACGACGTTGCCGATGGCGATACCCGGCGCGTCCTCCAGCGCCGCCTGAATGCAGACCAGAAGTTCCGGCGCGGATGTTCCGAAGGCAACGACGGTCAGGCCGATCACCAGTCGCGAGACACCCAGCCTGTCGGCCAGTGCGACGGCGGCACGCACCAGCGCCTCGCCACCGACCAGAAGCAGCACGAGGCCGAGCGCCACCATTCCATACATCAGCAACAGACGATTCCCCCTGGGCGTTTGGCGTTCATTCCCGTTCTTCTCCGGCACCGGGCATCAGCATCATATGGCGATGGTCCCGTCGGATTGAACCGCCATCACGCCGGTCTCTCTGGCATGCGTATCGCTGAGGTGCAATCTTCCTGGATTGCAATCCGTTACCATATGATGATTCATGGTCTGACCGTATTGCAGGAAGGTCACAATGCCGATCGTGCGAACAATCCTGATGGAGGCGGCGCGGCGCATCGCCAGCAATCCCGAGCTGCGCGCCCGTGCGGTCAATGTCGCGCAGCAGGAAGTGCTGCCACGGGCAAAGACGGCTGCACGCAAGGCGGGGGAGGAAACCCTGCGGCAACGCGAACTGCTGCGTGCCGACATCGACGCCGCGCGCGAACGGGCCGGGGAACAGGCCTCGAACGCGGAAGTGGCCGGTCGATTGTTGCGTCGTGTTGCGAAGCGGGTGCGCGACGGGGAATAGTTCGAAGGATTACACAAGCATGAATGAGGTGATGAGCATGTTCACGACGTCGGCGGTATTTGTGGTCATTCTCGTCATTCTCGCGATCGTGCTGGTGATGGCTGCGGTGAAAGTGGTCCCGCAGGGAAATGAGTACACTGTCGAGCGTTTCGGACGTTTCACCAACACCCTGCCGCCAGGCCTGCATCTGATCCTGCCGATCATTGATCGCATAGGCAGTCGGCTGAACATGATGGAACAGGTGATGGATGTTCCGGTGCAGGAGATCATCACCAAGGACAATGCCATGGTCGCGGTGGATGGCGTTGTCTTCTACCAGGTCATGGATGCGCCGAAGGCGGCTTACGAAGTGCGCCAGCTTCAGCTTGCGATCCTGAACCTGACCATGACCAACATTCGCTCCGTCATGGGCGGGATGGATCTGGACGAACTGCTGTCGAAGCGCGACGAGATCAATGGCCGCCTGCTTTCGGTCGTGGACGAAGCCACCGACGCCTGGGGCGTGAAGATCACGAGAATCGAGATCAAGGACATCAATCCCCCGCGTGACCTGGTTGATTCGATGGCCCGGCAGATGAAGGCGGAACGGGAGAAGCGTGCCGACATACTGCAGGCCGATGGTCACAAGCAGGCAGCGATCCTGCGGGCTGACGGTGCCAAGCAGGCCGCCATTCTGGAGGCCGAGGGTCGCCGGGAGTCCGCTTTCCGCGATGCGGAGGCACGGGAACGCGAGGCCCAGGCCGAGGCGGAGGCGACCCGCATGGTGTCGATCGCGATATCGGAGGGCGATGTGCAGGCGATCAACTACTTCGTCGCGCAGAAATATGTCGATGCGCTGGGGCGCATCGCGACGTCCCCCAATCAGAAGATGTTCTTCATGCCACTGGAAGCGTCGAGCGTGATCGGTGCCATAGGTGGCGTCAGTGAACTTGCGCGCGAAGCGATGCAGAAACAGGCGGAGGCCCGGACCGTCAGGGCAGGCAGCGTTCCCCGCGTCGAGGAATAGACCATGTTCGTGATCGATCTGCTGCAGGATCATGGACACTGGACCTGGGCCAGCATCGGGCTGGTCCTGATCCTGCTGGAAGTGGCTGCTCCCGGCGCGTTCTTTCTCTGGATCGGCATTGCAGCGGGCGTGACCGCCCTGCTGGTTGCGGTCCTCCCTGACCTCGGCTGGAAACTGCAACTCGTGATATTCGCGGTGCTTTCGGTTGTCTCGACACTTCTGGGACGGCGATATTTCCGCTGGCGCCCGATTCTGACCTCACATTCCGGCCTCAACCAGAGAGGCGCCGACCTTGTGGGACGCCAGTACGTGCTGCAACAGGCCATCACCAATGGCACCTCCCGCCTGAAGACAGGTGGAACAACGTGGCAGATCGAAGGGCCGGACCTGGCCGCCGGCGTGACTGTGCGCGTGGTCGGGCTCCGGGGAATCAATCTCATCGTCGAGAAGGCTTGAGGCAACGCCCGGGGCAGGGCATGACAGGTTGTTCGTGTTCCCGATACCGTCGAAGCCAAGGGCCATTTCATGCTGCCGCGTACCCTGATCTGTCTTTGCCTGCTGTCGGCGTGGCTGCTGCTGCCACCCGGCGCCGTTCAGGCGGTTGAAGGCCCTGCCGCGACCGAAGGCAGTGTGACCGGGCTGCCCCTGCCGCGATTCGTCTCCATCAAGGCGGGAAAGGCCAACCTGCGCGCCGGGCCGGGCCGGAAGTATCCGGTGCGCTGGACCTACATGCGGCGCCACCTGCCTGTCCAGATCGTGGGCGAGCACGAGAACTGGCGGGAGGTCCGCGATCCCTGGGGAGAGGAGGGCTGGCTGCATTCCAGTCTTCTCTCCGGGCGGCGCACTGCCATGGTTCGTGGTGATCTGGTGGCGCTGCGCGACGGATCGGATGAAGCCGCCCCCGTGCTGATGTATCTTGAGCGGCGGGTGATCGTGACAGTAGAGGCCTGCCGGGCGTCATGGTGCAGGATCAGTGTCGATGGCCGTGCGGGATGGCTCCCCGCCACAGCCGTCTATGGTGCAGACTGATGGCGGTCGAGAGGGTCGGCAATCGGGGGAGGGCGTGATGAAGGTGATCATCGTCGGCGGCGGCATTTGCGGTCTGACCACGGCGCTCAGCCTGCACAGGGCGGGAATCGACTGCACGATATTCGAGGCGGCGGCAAAACTGCGTGCGTTGGGTGTGGGGATCAACCTGCTGCCCCATGCAGTGCGGGAACTGGCTGAGCTGGGTCTGGGCAACGAACTGGCAAAGGTGGCGATCCCGACCGCTGAGCTGATCTATGCGAACCGGCATGGCCAGCGCATCTGGCAGGAGCAGCGCGGCCTGGATGCAGGTTACAACTGGCCGCAATATTCGCTGGCCCGGGGCGATCTGCAGATGATCCTGCTGCAGGCCGTGCGGGACCGGCTGGGAGCCGCCGCGATCCGCACGGATCATGCGTTTGTCCGCCTGGATCAGGATGATTCAGGGGTCGTGGCCCAATTTCTCCACCGCAGTGACGGCAGTATGGCGGACCCGGTCAGGGGCGACGTCCTGATCGGTGCGGACGGCATTCACTCCGCCGTGCGCGGACAGTTCTACCCGGACGAGGGCGATCCGATCTGGAACGGTTGCGTCCTCTGGCGCGCAACGACGGTGGGGGAGCCTTTCCTGACGGGCCGGTCGATGGTGATGGCGGGACACGCCGACCAGAAGTTCGTCTGCTATCCGGTCAGCCGTGAACTGCATGATCAGGGGAAGTCGCTGATCAACTGGATCGCGGAGATCAGGTATCCGACCGATACACCCTGGCCGAGGGAGGACTGGAACCGACCAGGCAGCATCGACACGTTCCTGCCTGCCTTCATGGACTGGGATTTCGGCTGGCTGAAGGTGCCCGACATCATCCGCCGCGCCCAGGCGATTTACGAATTTCCCATGGTTGACCGTGACCCTGTCGCGTCCTGGTGCTTCGGGCGGGTGGTTCTGGCCGGTGATGCGGCGCACCCGATGTATCCCATCGGCTCCAACGGCGCGTCACAGTCGATCATCGATGCCCGGGTCCTGGCGCGGCATCTGGCGTTGAGCGAAACGCCGGAGCAGGCGCTGCGCCTGTTCGATGCGGAACGTCGGCCCCCGACCTCCGCCATCGTTCTGGCCAACCGTGGCAATGGACCGGAGCAGGTGATGCAGATGGTCGAGGAACGCGCGCCGGAGGGATTCGGCGATGTTCACGACGTCATCAGTCCCGCGGAACTGGAGGAGGTCTCCGCCCGCTACAAGATGACTGCCGGTTTCGTGCCGGAGGCTCTGAACAACCGGGCCTCGCTGGATGCCCATGTGTCGGCGCGATGATCAGGCCGGCGAACGCCGTGGCGCGGTGGACCAGCTCTGCGCCCAGGTGACGCCGACCAGCAGGACGAACAGGTACACGACTGCCGGACGGTGCAGCGGATAGTCGATGGTGTTGTGCAGCGCCGCCATCACGAACAGCACAAGGCCCAGTGCCGCATAGTGGTTGTCACGCCGCCGTTCGATGAAACCGGCTGACAGCCGTCGGCCGAGCAAGGCCAGCGCGACCCAGAACATCAGCGCCACCACCGGCCCCATCTCCACCAGGTGCTCGATGAAGATGTTGTGGGCTGAGTCCCAGCGATAGAAGTACAGCTCCTCGAACTTCCATGGCTCTGCCGCGATCTCGAAGGTGCCGAGACCGGTTCCGGCGAGGGGGCCTGACAGGATCATGTCGATACCGGTGCTGAACATCATCGCCCGCTCCAGCAACCCGGCGGTTCCGACAGTGGTGCCGCTCAACTGGGCAATGGCAAGGGTCAGCACCAGCGGAGCCGCAATGGCAATCACCAGCAGCACGCGGGCGGTTGCCTTTCGCAGCAGGGGCGGCAGGAATGCCAGGGCCAGCAGCGCGGCCATGCCTGCCAGACTGTTTGCAAGGCCGGCACGGGAACCCGCGAACCAGATACTGACCAGGCCAACGGGAATGGAGAGCAGCAGGATGATACGCAAGGTCCGCTCCACCGTCGTGCTGAAGGTAGCGGTCTTGCCATCCGCGGCCAGATAGGACCGGAACAGCCACGCGGTGCCGCAGATCAGGCACATGCCGGCATGGAACGCGTAGGTATTCGGGCTTTCGATCGTGGCGGCGGCGACGGGTTCGAGCGTCCGACGCGCCACGCCGAAGATCTCGTTGCGGCCCGCCGCGAACTCCATCAGCCCGTATGCGTTGTAGGCCAGACCGAACAGGGCAACGGCCAGCAGGACCGTGTTCGCCAGGGTCTGGTATCGTCCCAGCCTGCATCCGATCCAGAAGATCATGGCATAGGAGATCAGTCGCATGGCGAACTGGCTGCTCCGGTCCTGATCCAGCGTGATCCGGCCAGCGGCTTCGATCCGGTCGTAGGCCGGATGCCAGAGCATTTCCGGCAGCCCGTCCATGGTCTGCACCAGGCTCCAGAGGGCGACGGCCAGAAACAGCAGGATCGGCCAGCGCAGGCGTTCCATGGTCTCGATGGCTGAGCGGCGGTCTGTCAGGTCGCAGACCGTCGAGAACAGGAATATCAGTGCTGCAGCGAGTGAGAGCGGAATCCAGAACCAGGGCCGGTAGCCGCCGAGCGGAACAACGGAGAGCAGTACAAAGGCAAGTGTCGCAACCAGCAGCGCGACATCACCGCCACGTGGCGCCCTCACTGGGCCTCGGAAACGAGATCGGCCCAGACCCAGATTTCCTGACCGGCGTCAGCCGCCGGTTCCAGGATCTGGTAGTGACCCCAGCCCTCGTCCAGCTCCAGCCGTTCCAGGCGGTGATCCTGTCCCAGGCGCGCGACGATCGGGAATGACGTTCCGGGACCTGCCCTGCCGTTCACGGTCGCGCCGGTCACACGCCAGATCGTGGCGGGTTGCGCAGGGGCGGAGGGGGCTGTCTCTGATTCAATCGTCGGCTCCGGGTCACGGCGCGTCACTGTCTCGGTGCGCAGGTTGCCGGCCTCCGGCGCTGCCGCAGTGCCGCCATTGCCTGATGCGGTGGCTGAAGGCAGTGCCGTGACATCGTCCCGGCCAATCACGGACCGTCCGTCGCGATCCAGCCGGACCAGACGCCAGCAATTCGCCCTCGTCTGGATGCGGTCACAGACAAGCTGAGCGATGCCGTAGAAGGGTTCGGTGCGTCCGTCGGCTTCCGCGCTGCCTCGGAAATCCCACTCGCCCGCGCTTACCTGGACACCGGGCACCAGCGTGATGACCTGCAGACCCGACAGATCGTCCAGCATTGCCCGAATGCCGGTCGTGATTGTCGATTGGCGCTCGGCCACTTTCGCCTCTTCGGGGCTCCGGCCGGATGTCAGGTACAGGACCCCGACAACCGCTAGCGCCAGAATGACGATGCCGGTAACGAACCATTCCAGCTGCTTCATCTGCACATCCCGAAAAAAACTCTCAGACACACGGCGCGCCCGTTCCGGCAAACCGCTTCCAGCCGCCTGCGAACGGGTTCTGCAACCCGCGCTCGACGGTTGGTTTGTCTATAGGTGTGGCCTGCCCCGCGTCAAGCGTGCGTCATGCCGTGATGCCGGTGTTCGCGGCAGCCGTCACGCTGTCCGCGAAAGCGGGGGAGGTCCCTGAAGGCTGGTGGTCGTCAATCCGCGCGACCAAGCAGCCGATAGACGATCAGCCCGAGATGCTCCTTGAACGCCAGCGTGGTCTGGCCCAGGGCTCCGGCGTTGGGAATCAGGTCGAGTGCCGTGAACCGCCCGCCCTCGGTGAGGCTGACCTCCGCCGTTGCCGGTATCACGTTCAGGCCTGCCCTGGTGAAGGTTGCCAGCGCCCGGCGCATGTGCGTGCCGGAGGTGACCAGCAGCACGGGCCCGGAAACGCCCTCCCCGATCATGCGGCGGGCGCCCAGTGCGTTCTCCCAGGTGTTCTGGCTGCCGGTCTCGATCTCCACGTCCCCGGCAGGCACACCCCATGCCACCAGCAGATTCCGGATGGAACTGGCCTCCGATGGGGCCTCGGGCGTCCATGGCGTATTCCCGCCCACGACCAGAATGCGCGGAACCCTGCCCTGCCTGTGCAACTGGGCCGCGAACCATACCCTGTCCACGGCGTCGCCCAGATCGGGGGCAACCCGTGGCGGCGCGGCGCCGCCGAGCGCGCCACCGAGCACGATCGCCAGGTCGGCCTGCGGTGTGTCCGCAACGGACCTCGGCGGATAATCCTGTTCCAGCAGACGGGTCAGCCAGGCGGCTGTCGGCGAGATCGAGGCGACCCAGAGCAGGATCAGACCACCACCAATCGCGGCGGTGCCGACACGGGCCCGCCGGAACAGCAGAAACAGCAGCCCCAGGACCATCACGGCAATCGAAATGCCGAGTGGAAAGATCAGCATCTGCAGGACTTTGGAGAGGTATACCGTCACGGATTCCGCAACACTGATCCATGGCTGTGCGCTGCGGGATCGCGCAAGACCTTCATGATGGTGATCACGCCTGTATTCCCACCGTCACGCATGGCGTTGTGAAACCGTCTGCCCAAGGGTATGGTCCGCGCAAAATTCGGCTGTTCCTTCTCCTTAGCATCTGGTTGGGCATGAGCAATACGACATTCGGTACAGACATTCCCGCCGTCCGGTCCGAGCCTGCGGCGGCTTCGCGGCTCACGGACAGCATCGACGTGCGCCGGATCCTGTCGATCATCTGGCGACGGAAGTTTCTCATTGCCGGCGTGACATTGCTGTTCGTACTGGCCGGCCTGTACCAGCTGTCCCGGATCACACCGATCTATTCCACCAGCGCAACGATCATGCTCAACAACAGGCAGACCAACGTGGTCGATATCGACAGTGTCGTATCGGGCCTGTCGACCGGCAACACGGCGGTCGGCAGCGAGATACAGCTGCTGCGATCGACACAGTTGCTGGAGCGTGTGGTCGAGAAGCTGCGGCTGGATGCTGATCCGGAGTTCAATTACCACCTTCGTCCGCAGGCGACCGGCAACCGGCTGATGGGGCTGGAAGCCTATCTGCCGAGCACGCTGGTCAACCGCCTGCTGGGTTCGGCCACGACGGCAGAACCTGCGCCCGAGAGCGTCGCCCTTTCCGATTCCGAGATGCGTGCATTGAAACGGTCGATTGTCGGTGCCTTGCGCGGTGGCATGTCGGCAGGTCCGATTCCGGGCACTGTTGCCCTTCAGGTCGGATTTTCGTCACCCGATCCACGGAAGGCCCAGCTGATCGCGAATACCATCGCCGAGCAGTACATCATCGATCAGCTGGAAGCTAAATACGAGGCGACGCGGCGGGCGTCTTCCTGGCTCAACGAACGGCTGGAGGACCTGAGAAGTCAGGTCGAGCAGAAGGAAGCGGCAGTCGAGGCCTTCAAGGCCCGGCAGAGCAACAGGACCGGACAGGGCGCCGCCCTGACATCGCAGCAACTGACGCAGCTCAATTCGGAACTCGTGCTGGCGCGGGCCAGCCGTGCGGAAGCCGAGGCGCGCTACAACCAGGTGGCGGGCCAGATCAGCGGCGGCGGCACGTCGGAGGCGGCCGAGTCACTTTCGTCGCCCCTGATCGAGAACCTCAACCAGAAGCTGGCGGACCTGCGACGCCAGGATGCCGAGCTCTCGACCCGCTATGCAGAGAAGCATCCGCGCATCCTGAACGTGCGGGCGGAGATTGCCGATACCCGTGCCGCCATCGAACGCGAGGTCGAGAAGGCCGTCCGGTCGCTGCGTACCGAGCTGAATGTGGCAACGGCGCGGGAGCAGACCCTGCAGCGCAGCGTGCGCCAGCTCGAGCAGCGTGCCTTTACCCAGGACCAGTCCTCGGTCGAACTGAGGCAGCTTGAACGGGAAGCAGAGGCCACGCGGGTGCTCTACACGAACTTCCTTTCGCGCTTCAAGGAAACCAGCGAGCAGGAGGAAATCCAGCAGGCCGATGCGCGGATCATCTCGGCGGCGGATCTGCCAGGCCGTCCGTCGAGTCCCAACCGGTCCCGTTCGATGATGATTGTCATTGCGCTCGGACTGCTCGTCAGTGCGGCACTGGTCATGTTGCTGGAACAGCTCGACAACGCATTCCGCTCACCCGAGCAGATGGAGAACGCCCTTGGACTGGTGACCTTCGGCACGATTCCGCTGGTCAAGGGGTTCCGCAAGAACCGCTCGGATGTGCTGCAGTACGTGAGCGACAAGCCAACCTCCGGTCTGGCGGAGGCCTGTCGCAGCATGCGCGTGTCGCTGACCCTGTCGAACGTCGATACACCGCCCGAGGTGGTTCTGGTGACATCCTCGCTACCGTCCGAAGGCAAGAGTACGACCGCTGTCCTGCTGGCCCACGCCATTGCCAACCAGGGCAAGAAGGTGGTGATCATCGATTGCGACCTGCGGCGCCCGTCGCTGCATCATACGCTGAAGCTCGACAATACCGTCAGTGTGCTGGAGGTTCTGACCGGGCGCAGCGAACTGGGTGAGGCGATCCAGACGGATCACCCGTCGGGGCTGCACGCCCTGCCGGCGCGTGAAACCGCAGCCCAGGCCATCGATCTGCTTTCCTCGAAGGCGTTCGAGCGGATGGTCGGTCAGTTGCGCGAGACTTACGACATGGTCGTGCTTGACGCCGCCCCGACACTCGCGGTCTCCGATGCACTCGTCATCAGCCAGCTCAGCGATGCCTTGCTGTATGTCGTCAAATGGGATGACACACCGCGGGAAATCGTTTCCTCCGGCATTGACCGCCTGAAGGAGAACGGTGTGCGGGTGACCGGCGCGGTGCTGGCGCAGGTCAACATGTCCAAGCAGGCCCGCTACGGCTACTATTATTCCGGCGCGAGCTACTACTACGGGAAGTACAAGAACTACTACAAGAACTGACCCTCGCGAGCTGTCGGGGTAAGGGCATCGGAACGGGGGAGATCGGCATGATCGTTGTCAGTGGTGTCATCCGGGTCGCGGCCGCCAGCCTGGGGGCCGCCCGCGAGGCAGCCCTGGAGGTGGCTCAGGCCACGCGTCGCGAGGACGGCTGTATCTCCTATGCCTTCTATGCCGATCTGGAGCAGGAAGGCACCTTCCGGGTGTTCGAGGAGTGGCGGGACGATGCGGCGCTGGCGGCGCATTTCAAGACGCCACACATGGCCGCGTTCCGGGAAAAGCTGTCGAAGCTGGAATTCCTCAGCCGTGAAGTGCACCGTTACGTCGTCACGGAATCAACCCAGCTTTAGGCACTGTCAAGCGGTGGAACGATCCGGGGACGCCTGCGGAGCGGTCGGAACGGATTCGATACCGCTCTGCCCAAGCTGCGCTGCTGAATGGTGACCAGGCTGCTGACCGGCGGGTTTCAGCAATGAACCGCCGTGTCCTGCAGGGAGCGCGCTGTCGGTGCGTGGCTGCGGTATTCACAGAGGATCACGCTCTCGAAGAACGTGACGGCTGACTGCGCGTCAGTTGTGGTTTCACGGAACCTGAGACCGATCTCGCCGGCGCGGCACCAGACAATGTCGGCGATTGTCCGAAGACCGTTGAAGGTCACCTCGATCTGTCTGATCGAGAAGTCGGCAAGATCGCCGATCTTCAGCCGGGCACCACCCAGGCTGATGTCCAGCAGCGTGGCCGAAAGCCGAAGGGCCTTGTCACCCAGTTCCACGATCGTGCGTCCCGTCAGATTGATGCGGGTGTGGTTGCGGCGGTTCTGCGGTCCTGATGTCATCTGTCTGCCCTCTCCTGCTGAACCGCGGCGCTTCAACGCTTCTGCGGTCTGTCGGATGAGGAGCAATCACTGTGCCAGAATCGGTATTGTTCAGGATCGGGACTCGCGCCTGCAGGTCGTATCGGTGTGAGGCAACTGGAGGGGGTGACCTGTTTCAGTTCATGACACCGGGAAGGAACTGCACCGTGAATCGTGCTGGTCGGCAGATTCGTGACTGCGGAGAGTCACGAATTGCTGCCGACCGGTCACAATCTGCACCACCCGTGAGGGCGTGCAGTCAGCCGATGGTCGCGTAACCGTTGTTCAGCACGACCACATCCCGCTCCAGCACCGTGGTACGGAAGGAGATGTCGTTGCCGTCCTGCCAGTACTCGGTGCGCAGGGTCTCGCCGGGATAGACCGGGGAGGTGAAGCGCAGCCCCATCTTCTTCAGCCGGTCGCCATCATAGTCACAGAGCGCCTTGACCAGGGCATGGCAGGCGATGCCGAAGCTGCACAGGCCGTGCAGGATGGGCGCCTTGAAGCCGGCGGCAGTGGCCACATCGGGATCCGCGTGCAGCGGATTGTAGTCGCCCGAGAGACGATAGATCAGGGCGGCTTCGGGCCGTGTCGACAGATCGACGAAGCCATCCGGTGCCCGGTCGGGCAGCGCATGGGGTTTCGGTGCAGGCTTCTCCGGTCCGCCGAAGCCGCCGTCGCCACGTCCGAAGGTGGTGGAGGTCAGGGTACAGACCTTGTCGCCGGCCTCGTCATAGACCACACGCTCCGAATACATCAGCGCACCCTTGCCGGCGCCCTTGTCGATGATCTCCGTCATCGTGGACTTTCCGGTCAGCTTGCCGTTCACGGGGATCGGCTTGTGGATCTCCATGCCCTGCTCGCCGTGCAGCACCTTGACCCAGTCGACACCGGTATCGGCGTTCTGGACCCAGAAGCCCGGCCCGGCAAGGACCACCGCCATTGACGGAAAGACCTTCTGCTCATCCTCGTAGGTGTAGCGCAGTTGGCGCTTGTCGAGCTGGTCCTGGCTGATGCCGATGCCGAGCGCGTAGATGATCGCGTCCCGGAAGTTCATGTCCTGAACACCGTCCGGAATCGGATAGTTCATCAGGTGATCGTAGTTGATTGCCATTGGTTCTTGTCCTCCCCATGAGATCGAATGCCCGGACCGAAGGTTACCTCCCCCGACGGTCCGGGCAATGCG
>BQJF01000093.1 GCA_021604565.1 Minwuia thermotolerans
TTGATGCCGCCATAGGTCGGCGCGATCACACGGACGGTATCGACGATCTCGTCAACATCCGTGGAGTCGAGCTCGACATCGATACCGTCAACGTCGGCAAAGCGCTTGAACAGGACGGCCTTGCCCTCCATCACCGGCTTGGAGCCGAGGGGCCCCAGATCGCCGAGGCCGAGCACGGCCGTGCCGTTGGATATGACAGCGACCAGATTGCCCTTGGCGGTGAAGTCATAGACCTGATTGGGGTCGCGATGGATGATCCGGCAGGGCTCCGCCACACCGGGGCTGTAGGCCAGTGAGAGATCCCGCTGGGTTGCCATTGGCTTGGTGGCCACCACCTCGATCTTGCCCGGACGTCCGGTGGAGTGGAAGATCAATGCCTCTTGATTGAGGCTTCGGTTGCGGTCATCGCTCATGGTGGCGCCTTGCGGTTCAGTTGTCGCTTTGCTAGCGGGAATCTTGTTCGGACGAGAATTCGCCGTGTGACGACTTTTGATCGGGCTGCGACCGGCTGTCAAACCTTTGCAGCGGCCTCGAAAGCAAGACTGAAGACCGAACCCTGGCCTGGCGTGCTTTCGACAGACACCTGTCCGCCCTGTTGCTCGACCATTGTGCGGACAAGGGCCAGGCCAAGTCCGGTGCCCTGCTGGGATCGTGTCCGCACGCTGTCGACCTGCACGAATGGCTGGAAGATATCGTCCAACTGGTCCTCCGGGATGCCGACACCGGAATCGGCGACACGAATGCAGATCCGTCCGTCGGTCCCCGTTGCAGCATCGACATGAACGGTACTTTCGGTGGGGGAGAACTTGATGGCGTTGGACAGAAGGTTCAGCATCACCTGTCGCATGGCCTGGTCATCACAGATGATCTGCAACTGTTCGGGCGGCGGTGTGAACCGGATCGCGACGCCGGCCTGCTCCGCCTGTCCGCGCACGATCCGGACCGCATTGTCCATGATCTCGCAGACCGGGATTGCCTCCAGCTGGTAGATGTGGGCGCCGCGCTCCAGTTTCGCGAGATCAAGGATGGCGTTGATCATCTGCAGCAGATGCATCCCGCCGAGAGAAATGTCCTCCGCCGTTTGCAGGTACCTGTCATCACCGACCGGCCCCAGGGACTGGTTCCGGATCATGTCCGCGCCGCCGATGATCGCGTTCAGCGGTGTCCGCAGCTCGTGGCTCATGCTGGCCAGGAAATCCGACGTGGCCTGGCTGGTCTTTTCCGCACGGGCACGATGGAGCGCGGATTCTTCCGCCGCCGCGCGGAGCGCTGCCTGCTGGCGAACCCCCTGGCGCTCCCTGGCCATGGTTGCGGCAACAAGGCGGTGGATGACAAGCGTGGTCGGGAAGGCCGTGACGATGGGCATGACAACCGGCATCACCACGGATATCGGGTTGCCGAGGTAGTCCAGCCCGATGATCTCGTAGGTGACCAGACAGGTCAGGAATGTCACGAGCGTGATGGCTGCAGTCGCCAGCATGGAGCTTCTGACGGCGCCAAACCGGGCAACGAGGTAACGGGCAAAGCGCCCGAAACCATTCTCGACGGCCTCGAGGTCGCGCCGTTCAGCCTCCGTCAGCTCCGCAACCGGTGACGTCACGACAGCATTAGCAGGTCAGTGGCTTCGGCAAGGGCTACCGGTGATGTATCCAGCAGCCGGGCGGATGCCGCACGATTGAACTCACCGTCCTCCGTTGCAAGCGGGTCGGATGGTTTGAGGCGCTGATCAATGACCATGCGCGCCAGCAGCAAGCGACGCGCGTCATCTCCGCGCGACCCGAGCGTTGCCCCCTCCCAGGCCATCAGGGACGCGGTCACGCTGTGATAAAGCGCACTGGAGACCCGCCGGGCCTGGGTCTCGTCACCCCGACGTGCAACCTCGTCGGCCATGGCCGTGGCGCGGTCGAGGCAATCGCCTGCCGCATCGCGCAACGCCGGGGGCAGGGCATTGCTGGTGGCGAGCCGCTCACCGATGTCCGCCGCCAGAGCCGTGTGCGCACCGACCTTCGCGACCGCGCGGGTCAGTACGTCGAGGCCGTTGATGTTGCTCGTTCCCTCCCACAGCAGCCCGATCTGCGAGTCGCGTATCAGGCGCGGATTGACGAAGTCCTCGATATATCCATTGCCGCCCCGCATCTCCATCGCCGCGGTCGCCACCCCCGGATTGTCGCGGCAGGCGCGGAACTTGTAGAGCGGCGTCACGATCCTGAGGCGGGTTTCCGCAGCCTTGTCACCGGCCTTCGCCGCATCCATCTGCTGTGCCGCGTAGGCATACATGCTGAGCGACTGCTCCGTCGGCACCATCATCTTCATGAGCTGGCGCTGTGCCAGCGGCATGTCAGCCACCTGCTGACCGAAGGCAGTGCGGGACTGGGCCGCTACCAGTGCTTCGTTCAGGCACCGCCGCATGAGGGCGGCTGCCCGGACACCGTGGCTGAGACGGGAAAGGTTCACCTGCGCCATCATCTGATGGATGCCATCCTCGACATCACCGATCACCCAGGCCTGTGCACCTTCCATGACGATCTCGCCCGATGCCATGGAGTTGGTGCCCAGCTTGTCCTTCAGCCGCATGATCCGGTAACTGTTGCGGCTGCCGTCAGGCAGGGTCTTGGGCATCACGAACAGGCCGAGCCCGCGCGTACCCGCACCGCGTCCCTCCGGCCTGGCCAGCAGCAACGCCACATCGGCGTCCGTGTTGCTGCAGAACCATTTCTCGCCATAGAGGCGCCAGCCACCATCCTCCTGCCGCGCAACGGTCTCGACCAGTCCGACGTCTGATCCGCCGGCCTTCTCCGTCATGAACTGCGAACAGCGCAGCATGGTATCCGCGTCCTGTACCGCGATGCGGTTGGCAAAGTTCTCCTGAATCCCGGCGTCGCCGAACTTCAGCAGCATGGCCAGGCCGGTGTCGGTCAGGCTGACCGGACACATCAGCCCGAATTCGGCCTGCACGAACAGATAGGTGAATGCGTACTTGGCGATTGCCGGGACGGTCTCCGGCCAGCCCAGCACGCCGGGCCTGTGGCTCATCATGTGCAGGCCGTAGTCCGTGAAGGCGACCCGTTCCATGTCACGATAGGCGGGGTGATATTCGATCCATTCCTGGTCCCGACCGAACCGGTCGCGATAATGCAGCTTGGGTGGATGCCGCTCCGCGATATCAGCCAGTTCATCCAGCGAACCGCCTGCGACCTCGCCAAGGCGCTGCCAGTGCGGCCACATGTGTTCCCGCAAGGGATCCGGGCAATAGACCTTCAGCAGTGACTGGAGCGACCGGTCAATCTCGAAGAAGTTCTGGCCGCGTACGTCCCGTGCCAGCTTGGCCGAGCTGACGGATGTATCGATGATCGGGGCGTTCATGTTTCCTCACTACCTTTGATGACCGGTTCATTTCAGGTGAGAATGCGTCAGCATGGCGACGAAGCGCAACAACTGGCATCGGACGAGGTTCCCGAACTGTCCCGCAGATGAACGCCGGTCCCGCCGAGCGTTATTGGAGTGTCCTATTTTGGCGCACTTCACGGAGATTCGTCCTGAATTTCAGGGGAATCCGGGCTGTTTCTCGCCACGGCCCTGTTGGCACGCGGGTTGCGAACCAACATAGATGGTTTGTTCATCTGCGCGTGGTCCCTTTGGCGCTTTGAACCGGAATGATGCGGAAGCGGAGGCCCCGAGATGTCGAGCGACAAGACGGTCACAGGTGAAATCGACGCTACCTTCTCCTACGCGAGCGGGCGGAACGTTGACACCAAGATCGGCAAGACGCGCGTGCACAAGGCCGATGTGGACTCTTCCAAGGTCAGTGGCCTGCGGATCGAGGCCAGCGATGACCGTGACCCGCAGACGCTGGATCCGGGCGAGAAGATCAGCTTTTCCTTCACCGACGAACGTGGTCGGCTGATCGAGGTGGAGGACGCCTCTGTCGGCCGCTCATCGTCGCGGAGCGGTGACGATGATACGGGGACCCTGACCGCCGTTGGGGAAACCGCCGATGGTGACGAGATTGCCCTGATCCTGTCGTTCGACGCGCGCTCGATCGATGCGGGCGACGCATTCTATTCCAGGGACAGCGATGCAGAGAAGGCTGGTTCGGGCGATGAGTCCGTCACGATATCCGCTCTGGGTGCGGAGCCCGAGAGCGACAAGGATGATGACCAGAGGCTCAGCGGCAATCACAAGGATGACGAACTGGAAGGCGGGGCCGGGAACGATGACGTTCGTGGCGAGAGCGGTGACGACACACTGCGCGGCGCTGAGGGCAATGACACCCTGTCCGGGGCCAGCGGCAAGGACGTGATCGACGGCGGTGACGGCGACGACCTGATCAAGGGTGAATCGCAGGACGACAAGCTGTCTGGCGGCGCGGGCGCTGACACACTGCTGGGCGACAGCGGCAAGGATCTGATCGATGGCGGTGACGGCGCTGACGTGGCTGACGGGGGATCGCAGGACGATTCCCTGGCTGGCGGCGCGGGCGACGACACGCTGTTCGGCAATTCCGGTGATGACACGCTGTCAGGCGGTTCCGGCGTGGACGAACTCTACGGTGGCGACAATGACGACCTGTTCATCGCGGGCGAGGGCGGCGGTGTCATTTCCGGTGGCAGCGGCAAGGACACCGTTGATTTCTCCGACGTCGATGATGCCGTGTTCGACGCCGAGACCAATACCGTTCAGGCGGGTGACGCCCTTTTCCGGCTCGACGGTATCGAGGAAGTCCGCGGCGCCCGTGAAGCTGACACCCGCGACAGCGATGACCGTGACCGCGAGCTGGAAGGAAGCCGCCGCGACGATCTGCTTGAGGGCGGATCGGGGGATGACGAGATCGAGGGTGAAGACGGCGACGATACCCTGTCGGGTGGTGCCGGGGATGACGAGATCGATGGCGACAAGGGCGATGACATCATCGACGGTGGCGCTGGCGACGACACCATAGACGGCGGCGACGGTGACGACACGATCACGGCCGGCGCGGGTGATGACCGGCTTGACGGTGACAAGGGCGACGACCTTTTCCTGGTCGGGGAGGGCAGCGGCGTCATCGATGGCGGCAAGGGCGATGACACCGCCGATTTTTCCGGTGTCAGGGGCGCCATTCACGATGAGGACGCCGGAACCGTTACGGTCGGCGACCGCGTCTACACATTGAAGAGCATCGAGACCGTTGTCGGAACCTCGACGGCTGAAGAAGCTGAAACGCGAAAGGATACACGGGTGTCTGATCCGGGTACTGACGACAATCTGAACGGCGACCACAAGAACAACGAGATCGACGGTGGTGCGGGCAACGACACCATCAACGGCCAGAGCGGCAAGGACACGCTGCTGGGTGGTGATGGCAACGACTCGCTGAACGGGCAGTCGCAGGACGACACTCTGTTCGGTGGCGTCGGCAACGATGTCCTGAAGGGCGAGTCCGGCGCGGATGAGCTGAGCGGCGGCGACGGTGACGACACCATCGATGGCGGATCACAGAATGACGTGATCGACGGTGGCGACGGTGCCGATTCCATCGAGGGCGGCAGCGGCAATGACACCGTCCGAGGCGGCGCAGGCAATGACGTGATCTCCGCCAGTTCAGGCAAGAATGTGCTGGACGGCGGTGCGGGCGATGACACCATCAACGGCAGTTCCAGTGCGGATACGATCATCGGTGGCGAGGGCCGCGACGTGCTGTCGGGCAGCCATGGCAACGACCAGTTCATCGCCGGTTCCGGCGGTGGCGAGATCTTTGGCGGCACCGGCAACGACACGGTGGACTTCTCCGGCGTAGAAGGCGCGGTCTACGATGCCGAGGCCGGAACGGTCACGGTGGGCGAGAACGTGTTCCAGTTGACCGACGTGGAGACCGTGCTGGGTACTACTGACGCCCCAGCGGGTGGTGGCGACGACGATGATGACGACGATGACGACAGCGGCCCTGACAACAGTGGCGACGACAATCTGAACGGCGACCACCTGAACAACGCCATCAGCGGCGGCACGGGCAACGACATCATCAATGGCCAGAGTGGCGATGACACGCTGTCCGGTGAAGACGGCGATGACAGCCTGCTGGGTGCCAGCGGCACCGACGAGCTGGATGGCGGTGCGGGCAATGACACGCTGAACGGCCAGTCGCAGGACGACACCATCCGTGGCGGTGACGGCAACGACCGGATCCGTGGCGAGGACGGTGTGGATGTGATCGACGGTGGTGCCGGTGACGACACCATCGACGGCGGCTCCCAGGCTGATGTGATCGACGGCGGCGACGGTGCCGATTCCATCGAGGCGGGCAGCGACAACGACACGGTTCGTGGTGGCGCAGGCAATGATGTCATCTCCGCCAGTTCAGGCGAGAACGTGCTGGATGGTGGCGCGGGCGATGACACCATCAACGGCAGCTCCAGCGCCGATACGATCATCGGTGGTGAGGGCAGCGACGTGCTGTCGGGCAGCCATGGCAATGACCTGTTCATCGCCGGTTCGGGCGGTGGCGAGATCTTTGGCGGCACCGGCAACGACACGGTGGACTTCTCCGGCGTAGAAGGCGCGGTCCATGACGCGGAGGCCGGTACGGTTACCGTGGGCGAGAACGTGTTCCAGCTCACCGACGTGGAAACCGTGCTGGGCGTGACCGAGCCGGAGCCGGAACCCGAGCCGGAGCCGCTGTTCACGGAAGGCAACAACGACGTCGATTTCGATGCCATCGACACCTCGGACTTCCTGGAGGGCACGACCGACGCCGCGCTGGGCGGCGATGACACCGTGTCACTGTCAGATCGCGAAGATGGCAACGCGCGCATCTTTGCCGCTGGCGGCGGCAACGATCAGATCACCGGTCGCAGCCAGGACGACAATGTGCTGGGTGATGCGGGCAATGACATCCTGATCGGCGGCGAGGGTGGCGACACCCTGGACGGCGGTGATGACGATGACACCCTGCGTGGTGACGCCGGGGCAGACAGCCTTGTTGGTGGTGCTGGTGCGGACCTGCTGCGTGGCGGTGCCGATGACGATGTTCTGGATGGTGGCGACGGCGACGACGAGGCGCGCGGTGGCGATGGTGCCGACACCCTGGGCGGCGGCGCAGGCAACGACAACCTGCGTGGTGAACTGGGCAATGATGCCGTCACGGGTGGCGATGGCGAGGACACGCTGTTCGGCTCCGGTGGCGACGATATCGTGACCGGCGGACTGGGCAATGACCTGCTGCAGGGCAATTTCGACGATGATCAACTGTTTGGCGGCGAAGGCAACGACACGCTCAACACCGGCGGCCAGAACGACACGGCCTTCGGTGGCGCCGGCAATGACAGTCTTCTCGGCCTGACCGGCAACGACAGCCTGGATGGTGGTGATGGTGACGACAGCCTGCGCGGCGACGTTCACGATGACACGCTGATCGGCGGTGCCGGTGCCGACAACCTGCGCGGCGGCACGGACAACGATCAGCTTTTCGGCGGTTCCGACAACGACTTTGCCGATGGTGAGGACGGTGACGACCTGGTTGATGGCGGCACAGGCAACGACACGGTTCGCGGCGGAGACGGTGCCGATACGCTGGACGGCGGTGACGGCGATGACCGCATTCGCGGCGGCACCGGCGATGACCGGATCACGGCAGGCATCGGCGATGACTTCGTCAACGCCGACCCGGGCAATGACTCTGTCGATGGCGGCGCGGGCAATGACACGATCTCCGGGCTTGGTGGTTCGGACACTATCACGGCAGGCGAGGGCGCGGATCTGGTCCGTGGCGGCAACCTGAACGATGTGATCTCCGGTGACGCGGGCGATGACACGCTGGAAGGCGAATCCGGTGCTGACACCCTTGTCGGCGGTGACGGTACGGATGAACTGCGTGGCGGGTCCGGCAATGACCAGATCTTCGGCGGTCTGGGCGATGACTTCGTGCTGGCGGGCGAGGGCAATGACTTCGTCACGGTTGGCGAAGGTGCTGACGAGGCCTTCGGCGAAGGTGGCAATGACACGCTGATTGGCGGTGTCGAGGCCGATACGCTGGTCGGTGGCGGCGGTGCGGACCTGATCGAAGGTGGCGCGGGCGGCGACTTCATTGACGGCGGTATCAACAAGGACACCATCAATGCCGGTGACGGCGATGACGTGGTCTTTGCCAATTCCGACGATGACGTGGTCGATGCGGGCGCTGGCAACGACTTCGTCAACAGCGGCTCCGGCGCGGACAGTGTCACCGGCGGCGACGGCGACGACATGGTGTTCGGCAGCAGCGGTCAGGACACGCTGGACGGTGGGGCCGGTAACGACACGATCGGTGGCGGCACGAGTCGCGACCTGATCAGTGGCGGTGCCGGTGAAGACGAACTGCACGGCGATGGTGGCTTCGACACGCTGTTTGGTGACGACGGCTTCGACCGTCTGCTTGGCGACAACGGCGACGACCAGCTGTTCGGTGGTCTGGGCGATGACACGCTGGAAGGCGGCCTGGGCGACGATCTGCTGGATGGTGGCGAAGGCTTCGACACCTTCCTGGTCAAGGCGGGCAGCGGTGGTTCGTCGAACAACGACATCATCAACGATGTCGATATCGGCAACCGGCTGATCCTGGAAGGCGCAGATGGCGGCGTCGGGCTGGACGACGTCGATTTCATCGACAATGGCGACGGCAGCTGGACGGCGAAGTTCCCCGCCGGTGCCGGATCGGTCACCTTCGACGAGACCGTGGTGACCCAGATCGACCTGTCGGACGGCCTGGGCGGCGTCAGCGCCTCCATGCTCTACGATTCCTCACAGGGTGCCTACGAAGTGTTCGATCAGGACAACAACCTGCTGTTCCTGATGTAGTTCCAGGCTCAGCCGCCCACGGTCTGCACCAGTTCGTCGACCGTGGCGCGGAGGAGATCAAGGTCACCCGGCTCCGAGAGCCGGTGATCGCCCGCCTTCACGTAGTGGATGCGCACGTCGGCTGACCGCAGCGCCTCCGCGATGCGCAGCGAATGCTGCCAGGGCACGTCAGGGTCAGCCATGCCGTGCAGCAGGCGCACGGGAACATCGATGCCGACAGCGCCGTCATCCAGCAGATGACAGGCGCGCCCGTCCTCGATCAGCTTTCGCGTGATGACATAGCCTTCCGGGTCATACTCGGAGGGAACACGGACCAGTCCGTCCGCCATCAGGGTGGCCTGATTCGCGGTTCCCAGTTCCTCCCACATCCAGGTCGTGAAGTCCGGTGCCGGTGCGATGCCGATCAATCCGGCAATGCGTTCAGGGCGGGCAAGCGCCAGCCGCAGCATGACCCATCCCCCCATGGAGGACCCGACGATGATCTGTGGTCCCGTTGTCAGTTCATCAAGAATCGCGGTGGCATCTTCGGTCCAGCGGCTGATGCAGCCCGTATCCGCGAAACTGCCGGAGCTCTCGCCATGTCCGAGATAGTCGAAACGCACGAAACCGAGGCCGTTGGCCTGGCAATGTTCCTCCAGCGCCAGGGCCTTGGTGCCACCCATGTCGGACATGAAACCCCCGCAGAAGATGATGCCGGGTGCCTTTCCGGTGGTATGATGATAAGCGATGGTTTCTCCGTCGGGTCGCGACAGTTCTTTCGGCGCGTTCGGCACTCTCGTCTCCTGGCCCAGTGACTACATGACAAGCGAACCACCGATCCTTGAACCGGGCAACCCGACAAAGACAGGGGCTGCCGCCGACCGTCCACTGACCGTGCTGCAGGTGCTGCCCGCGCTGGTGACCGGGGGCGTGGAGCGTGGCACCGTCGACATGGTCACGGCGCTGTCGGTCGCCGGACACCGGGCCATTGTCGCATCCTCCGGCGGGCACATGGTGCAGGAGGTGGAGCGTGGCGGCGGTGAGCATGTGCTGCTGCCCATGCGGTCCAAGAACCCGATGGTGATGTGGCGCAATATCGGCCACCTGGCCCGGCTGATCATCGCGGAGAAGGTCGATATCGTGCATGCGCGGTCTCGCGCCCCGGCCTGGAGCGCGCACTACGCCGCGCGCCGCACCGCGACACCCTTCGTGACCACGGTTCACGGGCCGTACAACGGTCAGAACGCTGCCAAGCGCGCCTACAACAGCGTGATGTTTCGCGGCGACCGGGTGATCGCGACCTCCGGCTTCATCGGCGATTACCTGCGTCAGACCGCGCCGGAACTGACCGACGCCCGCATCCGGATGATTCCGCGCGGTGTCGATCTGGCCCAGTTCGATATCTCAACTGTCTCGGCAGCCCGCAAGATCCAGCTCGCCGAGGCCTGGGCGGTGCCTGCTGGCGCGCCGGTCATCCTTGTGCCCGGACGGCTGGTCCGTTGGAAAGGCCAGCGCGTGATGATCGAAGCATTGGCGCTGCTGCGCGATCAGGACTCGGTCGTCGTGTTCGCCGGGGGTGATGTGGGGCATGAAGCCTACAAGCTGGAACTCCGGCGGCTGGCACAGCGCCTGGGTGTGGAGGGCCGGGTGAGGTTCGTCGGCACCTGTCGCGACATGCCTGCGGCCTACGCCCTGGCCAGTGTCGTGGCGTCCACGTCGGTGGAACCTGAAGCCTTTGGCCGTGTCGCGGTCGAATCGCAGGCCATGGGACGCCCGACTGTCGTGACCGGCATCGGCGGTGCCATGGAAACGGTTGTGCCGGGGGAGACCGGCTGGTGGGTGGACCCGGACAACGCGGCCCAACTGGCGGAGGCCGTCGAGACTGCCGTGTCGCTGGATCAGGATGCCCGCGATGCGCTGGCAAGCCGCGCCGTGGCCCATATCGCGGCCAATTTCACCAAGACGCTGATGTGCGAGCGGACGATCTCCGTCTATCGGGAGTTGAGCGGCACAGCCTGAATCGGGCACCGGGTCAGGGCAGGGGCACCTGCGCGGCACCGAATGCCTGTTTCTGGCGCGCGGCCATGCTGTCCACATCGAAGCCTTCGATCAGATCATGGAACATCCTGTACCAGTTGATCTCTGACTTCAGGTGCAGGAAGACACCCCCCAGTCCGATGGCTGCGCGGTCCATGAAGACGAACTCCCGCGGTGGCGTGACGCCGCCGCGTTCCTTCAACTGCCGATGCACCTTCTCCGCCACATCCTTGCCGTAGACACCATCGTCGCCGAATTCCTGGATCCGCCGGGCACGATCCTCCAGCAGCGGCGCATAGACGAAGGCCGCCCAGAGGTTCAGCGTCTCGATCACCTCCTTCGTCAGGCCACCGAAGCCCCAGCTCTCATAGGCATGGACCGCCAGGGCCTCGTCGCCATCGCGCAGCGCGCAATAGAGGTCGATGACCCCCTGCACGAACTTCGGCTGGAACGTGCGGATGCAGCCATAGTCCAGAAGATTGATCGTCTGGTCGTCACGCACCGTGTAGTTGCCCAGATGAGGATCACCGTGGATGACGCCGTAGTAGTAGAAGGGCACGTACCAGGCCCTGAACATGTTCTGCGCAATGGTATTGCGTACGTCCTGCGGCGCCTCGGCGAAGGACATCAGGCGCTGCCCGTCCAGCCAGCTCATGGTCAGCAGGCGGTCAGTCGACAGGTCGGGTACGACTGTCGGCACATGGACCCCGTCCTCGCCCGCCAGCATCTCCCGGTAGAGGTGCATGTGATGGGCCTCCAGGCGGTAATCCAGTTCCTCCCGCAGGCGATCCCCGATTTCCGAGTGGATATTGCTGGTGTCGATGGAACTGTCGTAGCGACGATAGATGGAGAAGATCAGCTTCAGTTGCCGCAGGTCTGCTTCCACGGCGGAAGACATGTCCGGATACTGCAGTTTCACGGCAAGATCGGCACCATCGTGTCCTGTGGCCCGGTGAACCTGCCCCAGGGACGCCGCAGCGCTGGCTTCGCGTTCGAAGCTCGCGAACTGCTTCTGCCAGCCGGGGCCGAGTTCGGTCATCATGCGCCGCTTGACGAAGGCCCAGCCCATCGCCGGTGCGTCGGCCTGCAGTTGCGACAGTTCCTGCGCATATTCCTTCGGCAGTGCCTCCGGGATCGTTGACAGGATCTGCGCCACCTTCATCAGCGGACCCTTCAGCCCGCCAAGCGCGGCCCGCAGGTCCTGGGCGTGGACATTGCGATCGATCTCCATGCCCAGATACCGCTCACCGGCCAGCTTGGCGGCCAGGCCGCCGACGGAACGACCGACGCGCGCATACCGCATCACCTGCCCGCCAATCGAATTCCGGTCGTTCGCCATCGCGCTCTCGCCCCATTCAGTTACGGGAAGACAATACGCATATGGCAGGCCTGTGGTTCAGGACCAAGGGGGCAGGACGTCAGGTCGCGGCTGCATGGCACCTCTGGCTCGCCGCGGGCGGCGATGCCGTCAACCGCCGTCGCGTTCGCCTGCGACGGTCAGGCCGATCTTCTTCAGCGCATCGACCGGTGCCTGGGGCAGGGCCAGGTTGGCGGCTCGCATCAGGACAATGCTGATGCGGCGATTGGAGTCGGCGTAGGGGTCTTCAGGCATCAGGGGTTCCTGGTCCGCCTTGCCGGTGACCTGGTCGATACGGTGCACGGGAACGCCGACCTCGATCAGGGCGCGACGACTTGCATTCGCCCGGTCAGCCGAGAGTTCCCAGTTGCCGTAGCCATTGGTCGAACGATAGGGCGTGGCGTCCGTGTGGCCGGTGATCTTGATCTTGTTTGGCAGGGTGGCGACGACCCCGGAAATCAGGCGGAGAAGGTCGGAGGCATGGCCTTCCAGCGCGGAACTGCCCTTCGGAAACATCGACCGGCCGCCCTGGTCCACCAACTGGATGCGCAAACCTTCTTCGGTCATGTCGACCATCAGGTTCTCAGCCAGGTCCTTCAGCTCGGTCGGAGCCTGTTCGATCGCTTCCTCGATCGCGTCCATGGCCTCGTTGAAGTTCTCCTGCTCGCGACGGGCCAGGGCCTCGGCGATATCGTCCTCGCCCGGGTTGCCCTTGCGGCCGCGTTCGGAGCCGTCCTTCGACTCCTCGTTGCTGGAGATGCCTTCCTCGTCCACTTCATCGCCGGAGGGATCGAACTTCTTGCCGTCCTCGTGGCTGTCCTTCTCGTCCTCGATATCGCCGACGGAGACGACCACGGTGGGCAGGCCGTTGTTGGAAATCCGCGACCCCTCGCGGACCATGGTCTGGCCACCCAGCGCACCGCCGGAACCGGACGTGGACTGGGACGCGGCGGCGGGGGCGAAATAGTCGGCAATGCCGTTCTTCTGCTCGTCGGTGGTCACGTTGAGCAGCCAGAGCAACAGAAAGAACGCCATCATGGCCGTCACGAAGTCGGCATAGGCCACCTTCCAGGCACCGCCATGATGACCATGGCCGCCCTTGACGATTTTCTTGACGATGATCGGTTGCGGATGCTCGGACATGGTCCCTGACTGCTATCGGATCGTTGGCGACACTTCGGCTTGCGGGTCAGATCTTCGGGGCGTTCTCGACGGCGGCCTCGAGTTCCGCAAAGCTGGGACGTTCGTGGCTGTAGAGCGTCTTGCGGGCGAATTCGACCGACACTGCGGGGGCATAACCGTTCAGATAGGCCAGCATGCCTGCCTTGATGCACTGGTAGTATTTCGTCTCTGCCTCGGCATAGGCTTCCAGGCTCTTGCCCATCGGACCGACGATGCCATAGGCGAGGAAGATGCCCAGGAAGGTGCCGACCAGCGCCGCGGCGATCTTGCCGCCAAGAACCTCCGGTGGCTCGGAGATGTACTGCATGGTGATGATGACGCCCAGCACGGCGGCGACGATGCCGAAGGCGGGCAGGCCGTCACCCACCGTGGTCACGGCGGAGGAAACGGCGTGCTGCTCGTGGTGATGGGTCTCGATGTCCTCGTCCATCAGGGCTTCCATCTCGTGGGAACTCTCGGTGCCCATGGTCATCAGCCGCAGGTAATCGCATACAAATTCGACCGCATGGTGGTTCTTCATGAAATTCGGAAAGGCGGTGAAGATGGAGCTCTTCTCCGGATCCTCGATATGTGCTTCCAGCGCCAGCATGCCCTTGGCCTTGGCCAGCTTGAAGATGGTGTACTGCAACGTCAGCAGTTCCTCGTAAGTAGCCCTGTTGTAGGGCTGGCCCTTGAGCACCTTGCCCGTCGACTTCAGCACACCGAAGATCACGGTCTTGGGATTCGAGATGATGAAGGCACCAAGTGCCGCACCACAGATGATCACGACTTCAAGGGGCTGGACCAGAACGGCGAAGCTGCCATGGGGCAGATAGCCCCCCAGTACCGAGCCGATAACCACCACAAGTCCGATGATGAAGAACATGGAATCTACCGCCGTTTTTTTGCATCGGCCTGCAGATTGCCGCCATTGCGGTTAAGATCACGTTAGCGAAGACAGCGTTGCGCATGGCCGCCGAGCGAATTATTCCGGTGGGGCAGGGTTTTCCACGCGGATGCAATTGGTAAACTCCGTCCCTGTTCGATTGAGTCTGCTGATGGGTTGGGGAGCGCCATGACGGTAACGCCGCGCGAGATGCGGGATGCGATGGGGTGCTTTGCCACCGGGATCACCGTGATCACCGCCCTGGATGCGGCGGGG
>BQJF01000094.1 GCA_021604565.1 Minwuia thermotolerans
GTCGGACATCCGGGCAACCGGCTTCGGTGCCGGGGCGGGTGCCGGGGCAGGCTGCATCTTCGCCATTGCGGCCTCGAAACCGTCGCGGCAACGGAAGATGTGCAGCAGCTGCCAGCCTTCTTCCTGCTCCTGGATCCAGCAATCCCACTGGGTCTGGGCCATGGCCAGATCCGCAGGCTGCGACTCGGCATAGCCTTCCGCATACTTCTGCATCAGGCGGACACGGGCCTCGCTCAGCTCCGAAACCTTGCCGGCGTCCAGCGTGCGGGAAGCCACGGTGTCGGGCAGGACTTCAAAGCCTGCCGCCGCGTCAGCGGACTTGGCGCTGTAATGCGCCGCATCCCCGCTGTCGCCTTCCTCGGCCTCGTCAGCCGAAAGCTGTGCATACATCGGTGCCAACTGCGCATTCAGCGCCGGATACTTGGTGGCGACCTTGCCAGCGTTCGGATCCGACGGTGCATCGGACGCACACGCGGCCAGGATCAGGGCAGCCACACCGACTCCCCCCAACTTCAGCAATGCATTCATGCCTTGCTCCCTTTCGTTTCTGTCCCTCAGCAGCCGCGGTCCTGCACATCGCAGGATCCGGTGACTGCATCATTCGAACCGCGACTCCCGTTTCGGGATCGCAGTCCTGATGAAGTGCTCAATAGCATATTACATACCAGTACTTGCCCTGCATACAACAGGGTTTCCGCGCATCTCGGCAGTTCGGCCGACACCAAAACGAGAAAGGGGCGCCCGGATCGAACCGGACGCCCCTCTTCATGTCTCATTTCGTGATTGACCGGCCTGTTACTGGCTCGAAACCACGATCTCGACGCGACGGTTCAGCGGCTCGCGCACGCCGTCAGCGGTCTCCACGTCGGCGACGAGCTCACCCAGGGCGGCTTCGTCGATCCGACCGGCGGTCACGCCACTTGCGGCCAGTGCATCACGCACTGCATCGGCACGACGCTTCGACAGGGCACGGTTGTACTCGAGCGACCCGGCACGGTCGGTATGGCCGGCAACGTCGATCCGGGCATCAGAACGGCGGCGGAACTCGGCCACGGCCTGCTGCAGGACCGGCTGGGCCTCCTGCGTCAGTTCTGCGCTGTCAAAGCCGAAATAGACCGTGAAGCTGATGTTCTCGATCGCTGCGGCCTCGGCCTTCACTTCCGGCTTCGGCGCGCTCACCTGCATCGGACGGTTGATGGTGGCCATCGCCGTCTCGAAACCCTGGCGGCACTGCTGGATGTGCAGCAACTGATAGCCTTCCTGAGCCTCCTGCAGGTAGCAGTCATAGTTCGTCTGCGCGTCGGCCAGCACCAGCGGATGCTTCACGGGGGCCTCACCGCCCAGCGCGGCCATCAGCTGACCATGCGCGGAACCTGCGAAGGCACGCTGTCCCGCATCACCGATCGGACGGCTGTTCGGGGCATCAGGCATGACCACCAGACCCTGCGAGGCCTGGGCGGCCTTGTTGGCGAAATGCGCCTCATCGGCGGCATCCAGCTCCAGCTTTTCCTCGGCAGCCATTGAGGCATAGCGGGCGGCCAGGGCACTGGTGAAGTTCTTGTGCTCCGACATTGCGGGCTTGGCGGAATGGGCCGCCGCAAATGCGCCGGACATGCCGAGCGACAGTGCCAGGGCGGTCGCGACAGCGCCGCCTGCGAATTTCGTTGTCATGTTCTTCATGTTGTCTCGCCTTTTCTCTGAAAGGTGGGTCCCGTTGGAATGCGCTGGCAGCCAACCCGAGCCGCCGATGCGTTGCCGGACCGCTCTGTCCGGCTTGATTGCCATCTGGGACCATCACCATGTCACGTCAGTGACGCCCCTGTGGCCAACGTGTGTCAGACGTTGCTGAGGGGTTACACTTGCCGTGCGGAAGGCACAGCCGGTCTCGACCCTCAGTGACAGGCATATGGGAAGTACAGCCGGGTTTTCAGGGACCGTGTGACAGAATGGCCCGATGCCGGGGAAGCGCTGCCGCGCCCCGATCAACCGGTTTCAGTGTCTGAATCCGGCAACGGTCAGCCGCGCATCCGGGCACCGGCGGGATCGAACAGCGGTTCGGGACACAGGCTGGCGCGCCGCCGTTCGCCGATGACCTCCACCTCGAAAGGCGCGTCGGCCATGTCGGCGAAGGCAGCCGGGACATAGCCCTGTGCCACCGATGCGCCGGAATGGTGCGCATACCCGCCTGACGTCACCCAGCCCTGCACCTGGCCGTCGATCCAGATCGGTTCGTCGCCGATCACGTCGGCGTCGCCTGCGTCGACCTTCAGCGTCACCAGGCGCAGTTTCGGCCCCGCGTCGCGTTCACGCAGCATCGCATCGCGTCCGATGAAGTCGTTCTTCGATGGTGCCACGAAGCGATCCAGCCCGGCCGCATAGGGGCCATAGATCGGTCGGAACTCCCGCGCCCAGGTGCCGAAGCTCTTCTCCAGCCGCAGCCCGTTCAGCGCCCGCCCGCCGAACAGGGTCAGGCCATGCTCCTCACCTGCCTCCCGCAGCATGCGATAGAGGGTCAGCAGATATTCATGCGCCACCCAGATCTCGAAACCCAGATCGCCTGTGAAGGTGATGCGGCCGACCCTGGCCGGCACCAGCCCCAGGTGCATCTCCCGGAAATCCATGAAGCGGAAGCTCTCCGGCGAGACGTCCTCCTCCGTCACCTTCGCCAGCACGGTGCGGGCCTGCGGACCCGCCAGTGACAGGCCGGTCAGACCCAGGCCGAGGGGACGCACGGTCACACTGCCATCATCCGGCAGCAGCGATCCGAACCAGCGCATGTGGTAGTTCTCGGCGACGCCGGAGCCAAAGACATAGAAGCGGTCATCGGCAGCCCGCGCGACGGTGAAGTCACCGATCAGCCCGCCCTGCCGGTTCAGCATCGGTGACAGGACAATGCGGCCCTGGCGGGGCAACCGGTTGGCCAGGATGCGGCTGAGCCAGACATCCGCGCCACGGCCCGTGACCTCGTACTTGGCGAAGTTCGAGACTTCGATCATGCCGACACCGCTGCGCACGGCGCGGCACTCGGCGGCGACCACATCATGGGCATTGGAGCGCTTGAAGGTGACATCCTCCACCGGCTCCTCGCCCGGCTTCTGGAACCAGAGCGCGTGCTCCAGACCAAAGGAGGCACCGAAGACCGCATTCTCCGCCTTCAGTGCGTCATGGATGGCAGTGGTGCGCGCCGGGCGGGCGGCCTGCAGTTCCTCGTTGGGGAAGGTGATGGAGAAACGGCGGGAATAGTTCTCCCGCACCCGCGCATTGGTATAGGCCATGTTGGCGTAGTCGCCGAACCGGCTGACATCCATCGCCCAGATGTCGAAGCCCGGATCGCCGTCGATGATCCAGTTGGCCAGCGCCAGCCCGACACCGCCGCCCTGGCTGAACCCTGCCATCACCGCACAGGCGCACCAGTAGTTCGGCAGGCCCTTTACCGGACCGACCAGCGGATTGCCGTCAGGGGCGAAGGTGAAGGGACCGTTGATGATCTGCTTGATGCCCGCCCGCCCGTAGGCCGGAAAATGCTCGAACCCCAGTTCCAGCGACGGCGCGATGCGGTCGATGTCGGGCTGCAGCAGCTCGTGGCCGAAATCCCAGGGGGTGTCCTTCGGGCTCCAGGGGCGGCAGGCCTTCTCGTAGGTGCCCATCAGCATGCCCTTGCCTTCCTGACGGGTGTAGATCTCGCCGCCGAAGTCGATGGCGTGGATCATTTCCTTGCCGCTGGATTCGTTGAAGGCCACGACCTCCGGCATTTCCTCCGTCAGCAGGTACATGTGCTCCATGGCCAGCACGGGCAGTTCCAGCCCGACCATGCGCCCCACTTCCCGCGCCCAGAGACCGCCGGCGTTGACCACATGCTCCGCATTGATCGTGCCCTGCTCCGTCACCACGTCCCAGGTCATGTCAGGGCGCTGGTTCAGTTCCACGACGCGGTTGTGGCGATAGACCTCCGCCCCGTTCAGCCGCGCCGCGCGGGCATAGGCCTGGGTGACACCGGACGGGTCCACATGGCCGTCAACCGCGTCATACATTGCGCCGACGAAGTACTTCTCCTCCAGCAGGGGAAACAGCTCCTTCGCCTCGCTGACCGAGATCAGCTCGGTATCCATGCCGAGATAGCGCCCGCGCGCATGGGCCATCTTCAGCCACTGCATGCGCTCTTCCGTGTCGGCCAGCATGACACCGCCGGTGACATGCATGCCGCAGTCCTGTCCCGACTGCTCCTGAATCTCCTTGTAGAGACCGATCGTGTAGGCCTGCAGCTTGGAGACGTTGGGATCGCCGTTCAGCGTGTGCATGCCGCCCGCCGCATGCCAGGTCGACCCTGAGGTCAGCTCCGACCGCTCGATCAGCACCACATCGGTCCAGCCTGCACGGGTCAGGTGATACAGCACACTGCATCCGACAACACCGCCACCGATCACCGCCACCTTCACATTCGTCTTCATCTTCTGCCTTTCCGCGGGCTGTTCCATCATCTTCCCCGACTGCTACAGCCAGTCTTCCTCATACGGATAGCTGGACAGCCGCACGGCACCGGTCTCGGTCACCAGCACCTGTTCCTCCAGCTTCACGCTCTCCCGTCCGCCTTCGCGGCCTACAAGACTCTCGACACACAGCGTCATTCCCGCCTCGATCACGCCATCGTAGCCCCCGGCTTCGAAATCCTGATCGTAGACAATGGCCGGATACTCGTCGCAGAGGCCGACACCGTGAGCGACGACGCAGTACCGGTTCGTGACACAGTCGGCGGGCAGTTCCGAACCCATCGCGCTGAATTCGCGGAAGGTCAGCCCCGGCTTCAGCCGCTCGATGTTCGACATGATCTGCTCGTACGCCGTGGCGTAGAGCCAGTGCTGTTCATTGCCGGGCCGGACGTCACCGCAGATCCAGCTACGCGAGATGTCGGCGCAATAGCCGTTGGGGCCGACAAGGTCGGTATCGAACGACACCAGGTCCCCCGCCTCGATCACCCGATGGCTGCATTCCTGGAACCACGGGTTGGTGCGGGGACCGGAAGTCAGCAGCCGGGTCTCGATCCATTCCCCGCCGAATTCGATGTTGGCCTGATGCAGCCGTGACCAGAGCGCGTTCTCCGTGATGCCGGGTTCGAGGCAGGCGCGCATCCGGCGCATCCCCTCCTCGCAGGCAGCAATGGCCTCCCGCATCGCCTGCAGCTCGACGTCGTTCTTGATCACGCGGGCCAGTTCCATGACCGACTGGCCGTGGCAGATCCGGATGTCGTGGCGTTCCAGCTCATGCACCCCCAGCGGCTCCAGCGTATCCACGGCCAGCCGCCGGTTGCCGCCACCATGGGCGTCGATCAGCTCCGCGATCTCGTTGCCCCACCTGCGCGCCCGCGGTTCCGCCTCCGATCCCGCCCCGAAGAAGAAGAAGGGGGTGGCGGGGCGGATCTCCGTCAGTGCCTCGTTGCCCACCGACAGGTGCTCGCAGCCGGAGAAATCGAACAGGATCACCGGCCCCTCCGTCGCGATGAAGCAGTAGCGGGCGGTATTGTGCAGCGTCCAGACCTGCATGTTCGAGGTGTCGGTGGCATAGCGGATGTTGACCGGATCCGTCAGCAGGATGCCGGCCACATCGACCTGTTTCATCTGCGCACGCACCCGGCCCAGCCGCCACTGGCGCAGGGCGACCCGGTCGACGGCACTGTCATGAAACACGGCCATGGCTTGCCTCCCGGCCTCAGAAATCCGTCGGGGCACCGCCCGCTTCGGTGCGGCGGGCGACAAAGGCCTGCAGTTCCTCCGCCGCGGCGGGGTCCATCGGCGGAGCCTCGTAGGATTCCAGGACCTGGCGGTACAGCGTCTCGGTCCGGTCATAGGCGGTGGGACTGCCGGCTTCCTCCCAGCTCTCGTAGTTGCGCCAGTCGGAGACCATCGGCGGGTAGAAGGCGTTGCGGTAGCGTTCCTGGGTGTGGGCGCAGCCGAAGAAGTGGCCGCCCGGCCCGACCTCCCGCATGGCGTCCAGCGCCAGGGAGTCGCGGTTGACCTCCACCGGGGTCAGGAACTCCGACACCATCTGCAGGATGTCGGCATCCATGACGAACTTCTCGAAGGAGGTATGCAGCCCGCCCTCCATCCAGCCGAGGCCATGCTTCAGCATGTTGACGCCGCCCATCACCGCGCCCCAGAGGGAGAAGACGGTCTCGTAGGCGGCCTGCGCGTCCAGGGTATTGGCGGCGTTCACGTTGGACGACCGATAGGGCAGGCCATAGCGCCGCGCAAGCTGGCCACCGATCAGGGCGGTGCGCATCGCCTCCGGCGTGCCGAAGGCGGGCGCCCCGGACTTCATGTCCACATTGGAGGTGAAGCCGCCATAGACGAAGGGCGCACCGGGTTTCGTGGTCTGGCTGATGACCAGCCCGGCCAGCGCCTCCGCATTCTGCTGCACCAGCGCCCCGGCGAGAGTCACCGGCGCCATGGCCCCGGCCAGCGTGAACGGCGTCAGGCAGATCGCCTGTCCCCGCCGGGCAAGCTGCATCACCCCGTCCAGCATCGGCGTATCGAAGCGCAGCGGGGAGGAGGTGTTGATGATGGAGATCAGGGAAGGTTCGCGGTCCAGCGTCGCATCGTCGATGCCGCGCGCGATCCGCGCCATCTCGATGCCGTCCTGGATCCGCTCCGTCCCCAGACTGTAGGCATGGATCGCCTTGTCCGTCAGCGTCAGCATGTCCTGCAGCGCCACCAGGTGCCGGACGGAGGCATGAACATCCGTCGGCTCCACCGTGTAACCGCCCCACATGTGGACGGCATTCAGCATCTGGCCGAGCTTCAGGAAGCGACGGTAGTCCTCCAGGTTGCCGGGCCGTCGCCCGCCTGCCCGGTCGGCGCAGTTCGGCGCACTGGCTGCGGCGCAATAGACGATATGGTCGCCGCCGAAGGTCAGGTCATGGGCCGGGTTGCGGGCATGCAGGGTGAACTGTGCCGGGGCCAGGCCGATGACGCTTTCGACCAGTTGCCGGTCGAAGCGGACCCGGTCACTGCCCGGATCGACATCCGCGCCGGCATCCTTCAGCAGGGCCTTCGCCTCCGGATGCAGGAAATCCATGCCGATTTCCTGCAGCACGTCCAGGGAGGCCTGATGGATCTGTTCGACCTGATCGTCGGAGACAGCGCGCATCGGCGCATAGATCATGCGTGGCTGGCGGAACGGCTGCTGCTCCAGCACCGGTTTATCGTCACCGCCACCACCACCGCGCCTGCCGCGTCGCCTGCGACCGCCACCCCGTTCCGTCGTTCCGGTCCCTGTCATGGCTGGACTCCCCCGGTGGGCCGTCGCTTCGCCTGAATGGCAACTGGCCCCGGGAAAGTCTGTCACAGGAACTGATCAGGCAAAGAGGACCAATTCCGGCGGTTCATGTTCCAAAAACGGCAGCGTTGCGCGTGCGTCTTCAGAAAGCCGTTCGTGTGGGAAGGAGCAGAAATAGAAAGGGCGACCCGGGGAGGAGTGGGTCGCCCTTTCCGTACATCGAGCCGGGCGCTATTTGGGGAGGAGACGCAACCCGGTGGCTCGAATCTTCAATTCCATATACATCAAAGCGGCGTTGCTGGGGAGCAACAACTGAACAAACAATGGGCAGTTCCCGACCACGCCTGTTCAGGCTTCATTGATGCAGTGCAACAGTGTTTTGCTGCACTGCAACGTATATCCGCCTCATGACCCTGAATGTCAAGGGTGGCTTTCCGGTTCGGAGAGGATTATTGCCTGCACCGGCAGCAGGAGGGCAGAAACATGACAGCGGTCACCATCCAGGATATCGAAGCGGCGCAGGCGCGCATGCAGGGCTCCGTGCGGCGCACGCCCATGCTGCGCGTGGCTCCGGCGGTCGGCCTTTCCCTGCCCTGTGACCTGGTGCTGAAGCTGGAGAACCTGCAACTCGCCGGATCGTTCAAGGCGCGTGGCGCGGCCAATACGGCACTCTCGCTGACGCGGGAACAGTTGCAGCACGGCGTCATCACGGCCTCCGGTGGCAATCACGGGCTCGGTGTTGCTGCGGCTGCGAAGGCGGCAGGGGTGCCTGCCAGCATCCATGTCCCGGTGACTGCGGCACCCGACAAGGTGGCCCGGATGCGTCGTTTTGGCGCAGAAGTGGTGGTGGAGGGTGACGCCTGGGACGATGCGAATCAGTTGGCTCTGGCGCGCGTGGAGGCGGAGGGCCGCGTCTACGTCCACCCCTTCGCGCAGCCAAGTGTCATCGCCGGTCAGGGCACCGTCGGCCTCGAGATCCTTGAGGACATGCCGGATGTGGAGACGGTGGTGCTGGCGATTGGCGGTGGCGGCCTGATTTCCGGCGTCGCGACGGCGTTGAAGGCCCGGCGCCCCGATATCCGCGTCATCGGTGTGGAGCCGGAGGGGGCGCCGACGCTGCGCCGCTCTGTCGATGCCGGTGAACTGGTGACGCTGGAACGCATCTCGACGAAGGCCCCGACCCTGGCACCGCGCCGGTCGGCGGAGATCAATCTGGAGATCATCCAGCGCACCGTCGATGACATCGTGCTGGTCAGTGATCCGGAGATGTACGCGGCCGCATCCTGGCTCTGGAACGAGCTCGGGATCGGCACCGAACTGGCCGCCGCCGCGGGCATGGCCGCGCTGTTCAACGGGCGTTTTCCGGTGCGGCCCGACGAGAAGGTCTGTGTCGTGATCTGTGGCGCGGGCGTCGACGGCTTCGACAGCAAGGACTGAGCCTCGTCGCACACCCTGCGGCACCTGCCGCTCGCGTACATGTCAGCACGCGGGCATGGCGCACCGTTCCGGTTCGGCCTATCTCTGGGAAATGGATCAGTTCCTTCTGGATAACGAGGCCACGCTCAGGCTTGCCGTCTTCGGCGGCATGCTGCTGGCGATGATCGCTGCCGAGCGGCTGGCGCCCCGCCGGAAGCTGACGCAGGGCGTGGTCGCCCGCTGGTTCCGTAACCTTTCCATCGTCGTGCTGAACACCCTGGTGCTGCGGCTGGGCTTCTTCTTCCTGCCGACGCTGGCGGTCGGGTTCGCCTTCCTGATGGCGGACCGGGGCATCGGCCTGTTCAATCTGGTCGATCTGCCGCCGGCGCTGGAGGTCGTGGTGGCGGTGCTGCTGCTCGACCTTGCCATCTGGGCGCAGCATGTGGCCTTCCACAAGGTGCCGCTGTTCTGGCGGCTGCATCGGGTGCACCATGCCGACATGGATATCGACGTGACCACCGGCCTCCGGTTTCATCCGGTGGAGATCATCCTGTCGATGGTCTTCAAGTTCGCGGTCATCGCCCTGCTGGGCCCAGCCGCGGTGGCGGTGCTGCTGTTCGAGGTGGTGCTGAACGGGGCCGCCATGTTCAATCACGCCAACCTGCGTCTGCCCGGATGGCTGGAACGCCCGCTCCGCCGGGTCATCGTCACGCCGGATTTCCATCGGGTGCACCATTCGGTGGTCCCGGCGGAGACCGATTCCAACTACGGCTTCAATCTGACGCTCTGGGATCGACTGTTCGGCACCATGACGCCGCAGCCGCGCGCCGGGCATGATGGCATGGAGATCGGCCTGGCAGATTGTCGTGAAGGCGCGCGGCAGGGGCTTGGCTGGATGCTGGCCCTGCCGTTCCGCCGTTCCTGAGCCGGATCGTGTCCGGCCTGAGTGTCATCATTCCCTGCCTCGACGCGGCGAAAACGCTCGGTCCGGTGCTGGACTCCGTGCAGGGCGCGCCGGTCGACGAGATTCTGGTAATCGACGGTGGCTCGACCGACGCCAGCCGGGCGGTCGCGACGGAGCATGGGGCGCGGGTCATCGTGACTGGTCGTGGACGCGGTCACCAGATGCATCAGGGCGCGGTGGCAGCGACTGGCCCCTGGCTGCTGTTCCTGCATGCCGATACCCGCCTGGCCCCGGAATGGCGACAGGCCGCCCGTGACTTCATGGATGATCAGGTCAGTCCGGCACGCGCGGGCGCATTCCGCCTGCGCCTCGACAGTGACCGGCGCGCGGCCCGGCGGGTGGAGCGGCTGGTGGCCTGGCGCTGCCGCGTCCTTGGCCTGCCCTGGGGTGACCAGGGTCTGCTGATCCATGCCGGCCTGCTGGCCACGATCGGGGGTTACCCGGAGATACCGCTGATGGAGGATGTGAAACTGGTGCGCCGGATCGGGCGCAGTCGGCTGACCATGCTCGATGCCGACGCCGTCACCTCCGCAGCCCGCTACGAACGCGACGGCTGGTGGGCGCGACCGCTGCGCAATGCCGTGTTGCTGAGCCTGCATTTCCTGGGGGTTCCGCCCCGCATCCTGCTGCGGCTGTATGGATGAGGCCGCCGGTCATCATCATCTTCTGCCGGGCACCCCGCATCGGCACCGTGAAGACCCGGCTGGCGCGCGACATCGGTGCGGCGCAGGCGCTGCGGTTCTATCGCGCCACCCTGGAGGCCACGATCCGCACCGTGGGTCATCTGCCGCAGGGTGAGATCGTGCTCTGCGTGACGCCGGACAGCGCGGTGCGCGCGCCGGACTGGCCCGCCGGGTCGCGGCTGATCGCACAGGGCGGCGGCGATCTGGGACAGCGCATGGCGCGGGCGCTGGACAGGTTCCGGGATCGCGACCGCATCCTCATCGGCGGCGACATTCCCGACATCCGCCCGTATCACCTGCGCCAGGCGCTGGCTGTCGTGCGCCGCCACCAAGTGACCTTCGGCCCGGCAACCGACGGCGGCTTCTGGCTGGTCGGGCTGCGGCGCGGCATCCGGTCGGTGGGGCTGTTCCGTGACGTGCGCTGGTCTCACCCCGAAACCCTGGCCGACAGCCTGCTTGGCCTGCCCGGCGCATGGCGGGTCGGCATGGCCAGCCGCTTGAATGACGTGGACGATCTGGGGGACTATCGGCGGCAGATGAATCGGCCCTGAGCAGAGCGGCCGTCCCGGGGGGAGAGCACATCATGCGATATGGCATCGGACAGTCCGCGACACGGGTCGAGGACAAGCGGTTCCTGACCGGCAATGGGCGCTACCTGGATGACATCACCCCGTCCGGTTGCCTGCATGGTGTGATGGTGCGGTCTCCCGCCGCCCATGCACGGGTGCGCAATATCGACACCACAGCCGCCCGCGACCTGCCCGGTGTCGTGGCCGTCTATACCGACCGGGACTGGCAGGCGGCGGGGCTTGGTCCCGTGCCGACGCGCCCCGCCATCACCAACATGGATGGCTCCCCCATCTGCAACCCGGCCCGCTGGCCGCTGGCGCGGGGGCGGGTGCGCCATGTGGGTGACGGCATCGCCTTCGTCGTCGCCACCAGCCGTGCCGTGGCGCACGACGCCGCCGAACTGGTTGACTTCGATCTGGAGGAACTGCCTGCGGTCATCGACTCTGTCGCGGCCCTTTCACCGGAGGCCCCCGCGGCCCTGCACGAGGAAGCCCCCGACAACCGCAGCTTCACCTGGGAGAAGGGCGAGCGCACCTCCGCGGAGGATGCGCTGGCCGCCGCTGCCCATGTGGCGGAGGTGCGCCTGCACAACAACCGCATCGTCATCAATCCGATGGAGACCCGTGGCATCCTGTGCATCTACGACCCGGAGCAGGATTTCTTCACCGTCTCCGGCTCGATCCAGAATGTCTTCATGTACCGCACCATGCTGGCGGAGAAGGTCTTCGACATCCCCGTGGAGCGGATGCGGGTCGTCGCCTATGACGTGGGTGGCGGTTTCGGCGGCAAGAACCAGGTGCAGCCGGAACATCTGCTGACCGTCTTCGCCGCCCGCGAACTGAAGCGCCCGGTGAAGTGGGTTGCCGACAGGACGGAGGGGTTCCTGACCGACGGCCAGGGCCGCGACCAGCAGACCCGTGTGCGGCTGGCGCTGGATGCGGACAACCGCTTCACCGCACTGCATGTGGAGACGACGGTCGATCTCGGCGCCTATGTCTCGACCAACGGTACCGGGGTGCCGACGGGGGCCACGACCTCCGTCATGGGTGGGCCGTACGACATTCCCCATGTCTACAACATCGTCCACGGGGCCTTCACCAACACGGTCCCCACCGATGCCTATCGCGGCGCGGGACGGCCTGAGGCCTGTTTCCTGCTGGAGCGTGCGGTGGATGTCGCCGCAGCCGATCTGGGCATCGACCCGATGGAGCTTCGGCGGCTGAACTACATCCCGCCCGCCGCCATGCCCTACCGGGCGTCGCTGGGACACACCATCGACTCCGGTGACTTCCGCGCGCTGCTCGACCGGGCGCTGGAACAGGCCGATGTCGCAGGCTTCGCGGCCCGCGCGGCGGAGAGCGAGGCGCGGGGCAAGGTCCGGGGACTGGGCGTCGCCAGCTATCTGGAGGCAACGCTGGGTGTGCCGACCGAATATGCGCGGCTGGAGTTCGACCGGGAAGGCATCGTCACCGTCGCCGTCGGCACCCAGTCCAACGGCCAGAGCCACGAGACCACCTTCCCGCAGATCGTGGCGGAGAAACTGGGGGTACCGTTCGAGCAGGTGCGGTTCCGCCAGTCCGACACGGACGCCACTCCCATGGGCAATGGGCATGGCGGATCGCGGTCACTGCAACTGGCCGGCAGCGCCATCCTGAACGCGGCAACCAAGCTGGTGGAGAAGGCGAAGGCGCAGGCCGCGGACCTGCTGGAGACGGCGACCGACGACATCGACTTCGCCGATGGCACCTTCCGCATTGTCGGTACCGACCGGTCGGTGAACTGGGCCGACCTGGCGGCGGCAGCCTTCGACAGCAGCCGACCGGCGGCCGAACGCGGCCTGTCGGACGAGGATACCTACACCAAGGACGGCACCGCCTATCCCAACGGCTGTCACATCGCGGAGATCGAGATCGATCCGGCGACCGGGGTGCTGACCGTCGCGCGCTATACCGCGCTGGATGACTTCGGACAGATCATCAACCCGATGGTGGTGGCGGGTCAGGTGATGGGCGGGATCATGCAGGGGGTCGGGCAGGCGGTGCTGGAACACACGGTCTACGACCCGGACAGCGGGCAGTTGCTCAGCGGTTCCTTCATGGACTACTGCATGCCGCGCGCGCTGGACCTGCCGGAGACCGATATCGCCTTCTTCGAGGATGCGCCGACGCAAACCTCACCCATCGGGGCCAAGGGTTGCGGCGAGGCCGGCACCATCGCCGGTCCCCCGGCCATCGCCAGCGCCATCTGCAACGCGCTGGGCCTGAAACACATCGACATGCCCTATACGCCGGAGAAGATCTGGCGGCTGATGCAACAGTAACAATATCCGTCCGGGAGAATTCTCTTCTCCTTCCCCCTCGACGGGGGAAGGTCGGGATGGGGGTGAATCGGCGCAGCCGAACGGCGATCATTCACCCCCGGTGCAACAGCCTGCGGCTTCACCCCCCATCGACCGCTACGCGGCCACTTCCCCCGCAAGGGGGGAAGGGTAGGCGAGATCCGGTCCTTCAATCAGGCTGCGTCGCTGGACGACTCGTCGGGGATGCGCAGGGGACGGAGCAGGAAGGCGGGGACGTGATCGCCCAGGCCGACCGGTGTGTTGTCACTGTCATCGCGACGGTTGCGACCCCCGGAACGGCTGGGGGAGGGCCGACTGCGGCCTGCCTGGCGACCGGCCTCGGGTCCGTCACCATGCGGCACCCGACCTGGTTCACGGCTCTTGGTCTTCGGTTCCTCTGTCGCTGCTTCCGGTGCGGCGTCGGCAGGTGCTTCCGCGGTCTTCCGGCGCGGGGCGCGGCGGGTCCGGGAGGGCTTGGCCGGTGCGGCCTCTGCCACCGTCGCATCCTCGGCAGGTGCGTCGGCCTCGACCGGTTCCGTCACGGCTGCCTCGGTTGCAGCAGTATCGGCGACGGCCTCCCCGGTCTCATCCTTCGGCTTCGTCCGGCGCGGGCGGCGTGTCCGCTTCGGCGCCGGGGCTTCGTCGCCATCGGCCTCCGCAGCGACTGGCGCCGCAGCACCCTTCTTGCCGAAGCCGTCGATCACCATCGGCTTGATGTTGCCGCCGATCAGCTTCTGGATCGCGTCCAGGGCCTTGGTTTCCTTCGCGGTGGCAAGCATGAAGGCACGACCCTTCATCCCGGCGCGACCGGTTCGGCCGATGCGGTGGATGTAGTCCTCCGCATGGAACGGCACATCGAAGTTGAAGACGTGGCTGAGACCCTGGATGTCGATACCGCGGGCGGCAACGTCGGAGCAGACCATGATCTTGGCCTGATCGGTCTTGAACTTCTCCAGCGTCGCCATGCGGTCGAGCTGGTCCATGTCACCATGCAGCGCCACGGCGTCGTAGCCGTGTTTCTGCATCGACTTGTGGAGCATCTTCACGTCGGACTTGCGGTTGCAGAAGATCAGGGCGTTGCGGATGTTCTCCTGATTGATCAGGGCCCGCAGCGCGTCGCGCTTGTCACGTTCGTCCAGCATCGTCAGGTGCTGTTCGACGGTCGCGGCGGGGGATGCGGGCGGTGCCACCTCCACCTCGCGCGGCTCCACCAGGAACTTGTCGGCCAGCTTGCGGATCGACGGCGGCATGGTGGCGGAG
>BQJF01000095.1 GCA_021604565.1 Minwuia thermotolerans
GGTGGCCAAGAACTTCCTGCTGACGAACGAGGTTTCCTACGAGCGCAAGATCAAGGAAGCGATCCTGGCGTTGCGGATCGAGAAAGCCTTCGACAAGAACCACATTCTGGAACTCTATCTGAACGAGATCTATCTGGGGCAAGGGGCCTATGGCGTTGCCTCGGCCGCGCTGACCTACTTCGACAAGCCGCTGAACGAGCTGACGGTGGCGGAGGCCGCCTTCCTGGCCGCCCTGCCCAAGGCACCCAGCAACTACGACCCCTATCGCCATCACAAGCGTGCGGTCGCCCGTCGCGACTGGGTCATCGGGCGCATGGTGATTCAGGAGATGATCCCGGAGGAGACGGCGCGCGAGGCTCTGGCCGAACCGCTGGAGGCGCGCCGTGGCCGCGATGTGAATTTCGTCAAGGCGGACTGGTTCGCCGAGGAAGTGCGCCGCGAACTGGCCGACCGCTTCGGCGAGGATGGCCTGTATGACGGCGGCCTCTCGGTCCAGACGACGATGGACCCGCGGTTGCAGCAGATCGCCCGCGATGCCCTGCGGGAGGGGTTGATCCTCTACGACCGCCGCCACGGTTATCGCGGCCCGCTGACCCGGCTGGAGGCCATGGACAACTGGCCTACCCGGCTGGCCGCTGTCGGCCCGCCACCGGGGATGCCCGATGACTGGCAACTGGCTGTCGTGCTGGCGGTTGATCGTGAGGCTGCCGAACTGGGGCTGATCGACAAGACCCGTGTGACCCTGCCGCTCGAACGTCTGAAATGGGCCCGCAAGCCCCTGCGCAACGGACTGGTGGGCGCTGCGCCGGAGGCCGCGAACGATGTGCTCGCCGTCCGTGATGTGGTGCTGATCGGACCGGACACGGAAGATCCGGACAAGCCACAGATGCGCCAGATGCCGCGCATCGACGGTGGCGTGGTGGCGCTGGATCCGCATACCGGGCGGGTGCTGGCACTGGTTGGCGGTTTTGCCTATGAGCGCAGTCAGTTCAACCGTGCAACCCAGGCCGCGCGCCAGCCGGGTTCCGCCTTCAAGCCCTTCGTCTATGCGGCGGCGCTGGAGCATGGTTTCACCCCGGCTTCGCTGGTGCTCGACGCGCCCTTCGTCATCGATCAGGGCGGCGGGCAGGGCAAGTGGAAGCCGTCGAACTATTCCAACCGGTTCTATGGGCCGAGTACATTGCGGCTCGGCATCGAGAAATCCCGGAACCTGATGACAGTCCGACTGGCACAGAAGGTCGGGATGGATGTGGTCAGCGACTATTCGGAGCGGTTCCGGATCTACGACGACCTGCCCCGGACCCTGGCGAACGCGCTGGGGTCCAGCGAGGTCACGCTGCTGAAGCTGACCTCTGCCTACGGCATGCTGGTCAACGGCGGACGCGGTATCCGGCCCACGATCATCGACCGGGTGCAGGACCGTACTGGCCGGACGATCTTCCGGCACGAGACCAGGGATTGCCGTACCTGTCTGGTACGTGACTGGCAGCAGCAGCCAGAGCCCCTGCTGCCTGACGAGAGGCCGCGCGTCGTCGGGACGGAGACTGCCTATCAGATGGTGTCGATGCTGGAAGGGGTGGTGCGTCGCGGGACCGGCGCACGCATCGCACAGGTCGGCAAGCCGCTGGCCGGCAAGACCGGCACATCGAACGAGAGCCGGGACGCCTGGTTCATCGGCTTCTCGCCCGATCTCGCCGTTGGTGTATTCACCGGCTTCGACAATCCTGAGCCCCTGGGCAGACAGGAAACCGGCTCCAGCGTTGCCGCCCCGATCTTCCAGACGATCATGGCGGAGGCTCTGGCAGATCAGCCGGGGCTGCCGTTCCGGGTGCCGGAGAATGTCCGCCTGATCCGCATCAATGCACGGACAGGCGAACCGGCGCGCGCCGGGGATGAACAGATCATCTGGGAAGCCTTCGCGCCGGGAATGGAACCGAATCCACGCAATGCGCCTGCGCTGACCGGCGCAACGATCCTGCCCGAAACGACGACCGGCAATGTCACGGATGACACGGCGTTGCCGATTCCGGAGCGGCGGGCCGTCGGTTCGAAAGCCACCGACGGGGTCTACTGAACGGTTGTGCCTGACAGGCCGAGGGCCTGGGATCGGGCAGGCCGGGTCACCTATTCGTCGCGGTAGGACTTCTCGCGACGTTCGTGGCGTTCCTGCGCCTCCAGCGACAGGGTGGCGATGGGCCGGGCCTCCAGCCGTTTCAGGCTGATGGGATCGCCGGTGTCGTCACAATAGCCGTAGGTGTCATTCTCGATCCGCAGCAGCGCCGCGTCGATCTTCGAGATCAGCTTGCGCTGGCGATCACGGGTTCTCAGCTCCAGTGACCGGTCGGATTCGGTTGATGCCCGGTCGTTCAGGTCAGAGACAGGCTGTGTCTCCGACTGCAGGGTCCGGATGGTTTCCTGCGAGTCCTTCAGGATGTCATCCCGCCAGCGAAGGAGCTTCTTGCGGAAGTACTCCCTCTGAACCGGATTCATGAACGGTTCCTGCGGGCTCGGTCGGTAGTTGTCGGGTATCTGGATCCCCATGTCCGTCCTCAACTGCTGAACTGGCCGAAGCGGGCGCAATATAGGAGGCAGTGACATTCCGCCACAAGCCCCTTTTCACAAGTCAGTCAGATGACAGGGATTTCGGGCAACAAGCTGATCTAACGGCGCAATTTGGCGAGCTCAACCGCGACACGCAGATCGACGGCGTCCAGCATCTCTGCGGCCTGGGGGTCATTCTCCTGCTCGCGCTGGCTGGCGAGCTGTTCAGACAGCCGATTCAGCACACCTGATGACAGGCGCCCCTCCAGCAGTCCCAGACGCAGTTCGTCCAGCTGGTCGAGCATGTCGCTGGCGCGATTCGCGTTGTGCTGGCGACGCCGGTCAGGCGGGTCATCCACCTGTGCCATGACCACGGCCCCGGGCGCGGTGGCACCGGACAGACCGGTCATGGCCGCCGTCTCCGAACTGCCACCGGCAGTCTGCGGCACCTGAAAGGTTTCCGTGCCTGTCGATCCCCGACGCGGGGCGCGCCCGACCGATGATGGGCCTGCAGGGCTCTTGCGCTCGATCTTCATGGGTTGGTCCTGATCCGGTTCATGCACCGCACTGTGCGCGATCAGGGTAAACAAAGTCTTGCGACCGGTAATTGCTGCCCACCTGACCCGGCAGAATTGGCCTGCAGGCACACCTGTTCCTGCCCAAGTCACTGAAAACAAACACTTCGAAACTGGCATGATGCTCGCTTTCAGGAACCCACCTGCAGAATGTGAGGAATGAAACAGATGCCCCTTCGACACGCGATCCTGCGCCTGCTGATCCTGGTGATCGCCGCAAGTGTCCTGACGATTCCGGCCAATGCCGCCAATGTGCGGCTGAAGGATGTCGTGGAGTTCGAGGGGATTCGCGACAACCCGCTGGTTGGCTACGGCCTTGTTGTCGGTCTGCAGGGCACGGGCGACACGCTGGGCAACTCCCCGTTCACGCAGCAGAGCCTGGAGGCGATGCTGGAGCGGCTGGGCGTCAATACCCGTGACCAGAACATCAATACGGAGAACGTCGCGGCGGTCATGGTCACCGCCGACCTGCCCGCCTTCGCCCGCCAGGGCTCGCGGATAGATGTCGTCGTCAACTCGCTGGGTGATGCGGAAAGCCTGCTGGGCGGCACCCTGCTGGTCACGCCGCTGCTGGGCGCGGACGGTGAGGTCTATGCCGTCTCCCAGGGGCCGATCGTGGTGGGCGGCTTCACGGCGACGGGCAACGCACAGACCATCACCAAGAACATCCCTACCGTCGGTCGCATCTCCAGCGGTGGCATCGTGGAGCGGGAGACGGGCTTCGAGCTGGTGCAGATGAAACAGATGCGCCTCAGCCTGCGTAATCCCGACCTGACAACGGCGCTGCGCATCGAGAAGGCGATCAACGCCCAGCTTGGCCGGAGCCAGGCAAAGGCCATCGACCCGACGACCATCGTTCTGGGCATCCGCCAGGACCAGCGCGCCAACATGGTCGGCCTGCTGGCGGAGATCGAACAGGTGCGCATCGAGACCGATACCACCGCCAAGATCGTCATCGACGAAAAGGCCGGCGTGATCGTCATGGGCAAGGACGTGCGTGTCGATGAGGTGGCCATCGCCCAGGGCAATCTGACCGTCTCCGTGACCGAGGCCCCACAGGTGAGCCAGCCGAACGCCTTCTCTACCCAGGGCGAGACGGAAACCGTGGACCGTACCTCCATCACCATCGACGAAGGTGAGGACTCCAAGCTGACTGTGCTCAACCCGGGTGTCAGCCTGCAGGAACTGGTGGATGGACTGAATGCGCTGGGCATCGGCCCGCGTGACATGATCTCCATCCTTCAGACCATCAAGACCGCAGGTGCCCTGCAGGCCGAAATCGAGGTGATGTGATGGATCCGATCAGCAGCATCCAGCCGACAGGCTCGAAACTTCAGACGCATGGCGAGATGCAGGCCCAGCGGCAGGCGCAGGCGCGCGAGACCGCGGAGACTTTCGAGGCCATGTTCCTTTCCACCATGCTTTCCAGCATGAAGATGGGCATCGATCCCGACAGCATCATGGGCGGCGGTCAGGGTGAGGCAGCCTATCAGTCCATGGTTTCCGAACAGTACGGCAAGGCCATGACCGAGATGGGCGGCATCGGCATCGCCGACGCCATCTACAAGGAAATCCTGAAAGCGCAGGAGGCAGGTTGATGCAGGAACGCAAGCGACTGAAGGACCCGCGGCTCTCGGCCCTGTTCAATACGGCATCGGAACTGATCGAGCTGATCGACATGGAGAACGGCTTCCTGGATGCCCGGCATCCCGAACGGCTGTCTGAGACCGAAGCCCGCAAGGAAGGTCTGGTCAGCGACTACCGCATCAAGGTGACGGCGCTGCGGCAGGCGCGAGCTTCGGGCGAACAGTTCTCGCCCCAGGACAGGGATGCGTTGCAGGACGTCGGCAAGCGGCTCGAGAAGTCGATGGCCGGACATGCCCGCCGCGTCGTGCGGCTGAAGTCGATCACCGAGGGGCTCGTGCAGTCGATCTCCGAACAGGCCAACCGGGGTCAGAAGCAGGTGGATGGCTATGGTGCCAGCGGTCGCGGTGCCACCGTGACCATGGCCCGCAACTCCTACCAGCGGCCGACCGCGCTCAGCGTCAACCGCACCATCTGAGGCGACCCCTGTCGCTCACTCGATCAGGGTGATGCGGTAGCGCACATTGTCGTCAGCCGGCAGATAGCTGTCATAGAGCCTGCGCGCCCTGTGATTGTCGGCGTTGGTGTGCCAGTAGAAGCGTGACCAGCCGCGTTCGCGCGCGAGGTCAAGGCAGCCGTCGAGCAGCTTTCTGCCCAGACCACCACCGCGTTGCCCGTCCTCGACATACAGGTCTTCCAGATAACAGATCGGGCTGCGGGTCCAGGTCCCCTCGTGCGGCACCAGCATGGCGAACCCGCGGACGGTTTCATCCTGTGTGATGACAAGGGCTGTCAGCGGCGAATCCGGGTCGAACAGGCGGGACCAGGTATGGTCCGTGATGGCCGGATCCAGATCGGTTTCATAGAACGCCAGATAGCCGGCCCAGAGCGCGCGCCAGGCATTCTCGTCTTCTCGCCGTATGGCCCGAACCTCTGTCATGGGACTGTCCTTCTCCACCTGCCCGAACGGGAGGACGGTAGTGTGCCGGTTCCCGTCAGGCAAAGGTTTCTGCCGTCTGACGCTTGAATAAATTCCGAGGAATGTTATTTATATTCCCAGGAATTAAATGGAGCAACATCATGGCGACCAGACGGCAGTTCATTCGCATCTTTGGTATCGGCGGGGCCGTGGCGGCGCTTGGCGCAGGCGGGATCACCTGGGCGGGCAGTCGTGGCGGTATGCCGGAATCAGCCATTGCCCCCTGGCAGGGACCGACGGAGGAGATCACCGATCCGCGCCTGCGGGCTGCGGCAACGGCCATCCTGGCCCCGAACCCGCACAACATGCAGTCCTGGTCGATCCACCTGCATGGTGACGACCGGCTGAGCCTGCATGTGGACCTGAGCCGCCTGCTGCCGGACACGGATCCGTTCGGGCGCCAGATCCTGATCGGGCAGGGGACGTTCCTGGAACTGTTTCGCATGGCGGCGGCAGCGGAAGGCTGGCGTGCGGAGATGAACCTGCTGCCGAATGGTGCATTCCCGCAGGACCGGCTGGATGACCGTCCGGTGGCCGACATCCGTCTGGTGCGTGATACTGCCCTGCGATCCGACCCCCTTTTCGCCCATCATCGCGCGCGCCGCAGCATCAAGGAAACCTTCGACACCACGCGTCCGGTCGATGACAGCGAACTGGCCATCGTTGCGGCGGAAGCGGGTGAGGGGTTCCGGTTCCACACCACCGGCGATCCGGCCCAGCGACAGGCACTGCGGGATCTCGCGCAGCGGGCGCTGGTGACCGAGATCGAGACCCCCCGGACCCTGAAGGAGAGTGTTGACCGGATGCGGATCGGCCCGGCGGAAGTTGCCGCGAACCCGGATGGCATCGATCTGCTCGGGCCGATGATGTGGTGGGGCACCCGGCTTGGCTTCGTCTCGAAGCAGGATATCCTGACCCCCGGCACCCAGTCGTTTCAGGTCGGCCTCGACATGGCCCGGGACCAGGCCCAGTCCGCCATGGCCTTCGGCTGGCTGGTGACGCCCGACAACTCCCGCCAGTCACAACTGGTCGCGGGCATGCGTTACCTGCGGCTCAATCTGGCGGCCACGGCCGCCGGGGTCGCGATGCATCCGATGAGCCAGCTCCTGCAGGAATTTCCGGAGATGACCGACCTGCAACGGGACTTCTACCGCACGGTCGGTGTCGAGGCTCCGCAGCACGTTCAGATGCTGGTCCGCTTCGGTCACGCCGAGCGTCCCGGCCCCAGCCCGCGCAGACCGGTTCATGCTATCGTCGCGACATGAGTGATTCCGGCCCGGACAGTCTGAACGAACGTGAGCGGCTCCTTTGGGAATTGCTCACGTCTGTCGGCATCTGCGCCCAGTTGCTCACCACCCGCGCAACGGAGGCGCTGGGTGACGATCTGCCCCCGCCACAGTTCACCATGCTGAACCATTTCGTCCGTGTGCCGCCGCCCGTGAAGACGGTGGGGGAGATCGCAAGAGCCTTCCAGGCACCGCAGCCGGGGATCACCAAGACGGCGCAGAAGCTGATTGCGAAGGGGTTCCTGGCGGCGGAGGACGATCCGGAGGATGGCCGCCGCAAGCTGCTGTCGGTCACGGACGCAGGCAGGGCGGCGCACATGGCTGCCCTGATCCGGCTGCGGCCCGATGCCAATCTGATCTTCGGTGACTGGAGCGACGATGATCTGGCGGGGCTGAAGGAACCCCTGTTCCGCCTGAAGTACTGGCTGGACAACAATCGCCGGAATCTGGCCACCGGTCAGCCGGATGCGGCAAAGAAGTGATCGGCAGCGGCCTTGCCTCCACCCGTCCCGCCACCAGATCATGAGGCAGTACAGGAGGTGCTCATGCAACGCATGCTGATGACATTCCTCGCACTGCTGGGTGCGCTGACGCTGGCTGCTGGCGTCGCTTCGGCGAAGCCGCTGGAGAAGGCGACGGCCTTTCCGCTGGCGATCCATCTGGATTACCGCAGCCATGCCCTGAACATCAACGCGCTGCGGCTCGACTGCCGCGTATTCGCTGCCAATGGCGACCAGGTCGGTCGCGGCACGGCGGAATGGCGCTTCGACCCGGCGTACCTCTATCGCCGCAATGCAGTGGATGCGGTCATGCCGGTCACGCTCTATCGCGGCACCGAGCCGGATGCACAGCACAGTTGCACCTGCACGGCGCGTTTCGATACACGCAGCATCTTCTTCCGGTCCGGCAGGGATGATTTCGGCCAGCGGCCCTGGATGTTCGCCCGCTCCCACCGGTTTGCACCGCAGAGTTGCAAGCCCGGCGAATTGCCGGAAGCCCTGTAGGAATGGCGGCCCGGTCCCGACTTGACCCCGGCCCCGTCCCGGAACCCATTCAGGCAATGGGGATCGACGACGACTATGTCTCGCTGCTGGTCGATACCTTCTATGGCCGTGTCAGGCAGAACCCGGAGATCGGCCCGATCTTCGAGAACGCCATCGGCGACAACTGGGATCATCATCTGGCGAAGCTGAAGGATTTCTGGGCCTCCGTAGCCTGGGGGGCAGGGCGCTATTTCGGGCAACCGGTGCCCGCACATGCCCGGCACCCGGAGATCGAGGCACGGCATTTCGACATCTGGCTCGGCCTGTTCCGCGAGACGCTGGAAGACACCGCCGCAACTCCGGAGGCGGTGGAGCACTTCATGGTGCGGGCCAACCGCATCGCGAAGAGCCTGAAACTGGTGCTGTTCGGCGTGCCCGGATTCGGCGGTCCGCTGCATGACCCGGCTGCCTGAAGGTCTGCGCAAGCATGGGGAGACCAGGGTCTTCGACGAGACCTCGGTTCCGGCGAAGCTGCTCGACCTGCACGACACGAAACCCGGCGTCTGGGGACGGCTGGTGGTGGAGCAGGGGGCGCTTGATTACATCGTTCCCGGCCCGCCGGAGACCTGCGAACGGATCAGTGCCGGCGAGTTCGGCGTGATCGAGCCGACGGTGGTGCATCGCGTCGGGCTTTGTGGCCCCGTCCGGTTCCGCGTCGAGTTTCTTTCCATGCCTTAGGTCCGAACTGCGTCTATCCTGCTCGCTCACGCTTGGGGAGGTAGTGACGATGGCTGAGGGCGACGGACGACGTTTCGGTTTCCTGATGTTCGACAGGTACGAGGAACTGGACCTGATCGGACCCTGGGAAATGGCCACCATGTGGCGGGACTATGCAGGCGGCCCAGCCTGCCTGACGGTCAGCCAGAACGGCGGCGCGGTGGCCTGCGCCAAGGGCCTTGCCACGGCGGCAGAACATTCCTTCGCCGACTGTCCCCCGCTGGACTACCTGCTTGTGCCCGGCGGCTTCTCTGCCTTCGACGAGATGAAGAATCAGGTGCTGGTGGACTGGGTCCGGGCGCAGGCGGAAACCTGTCAGCATGTCCTGTCCGTCTGTACCGGGGCCTTCATCCTTCAGGCCGCGGGGTTGCTGGACGGGCGTCAGGCAACGACCCACTGGAAGGGCATGGACGGGTTGCGGGACCTGGGCGCGGATGTGGTGAAGCAGCGCTGGGTGCGCGACGGCACCGTCTGGACCTCGGCGGGTGTATCGGCCGGCATGGACCTCGCTCTCGGCTTCATCGCCGAGATGGACGGGGAGGCAGCCGCAGCCTCCGTCCAGCACAATGCGGAATATTATCCCGACGGTCGCATCTATGGCGACAATGCCAGCAATCTTGGACTGGAGAACGCGGTATGAGCCGACTTTCGCGCGATGAACTGAGGGGCAAGGCCCAGACGGTGCTTGGCCTGATCGACCCGGCCGAACTTGGCCCCACCCTGATGCATGAGCATCTGCTGTGGGACATTCGCACCCCGACGATGAAGTCCGACCCGGATCAGGGGCCGGACATCAGCCTCTGCAACTGCTGGCAGATCAACTACGGCAACAAGAAAGCCCCCGGCAATTACGTCTTCTTCGACCGGGAGGTGGCGACGACGGAAGTGCAGGCCATGCGGCAGGCAGGCGGGCGCAGCATCGTGGAGCTGACGGTCGGCGGGCTGAAGCCGGAGCCGGAGGGACTGGTCGGCATCGCGCAGGACACCGACACCCATATCGTCATGGGTTGCGGCCACTACGTCGACGAGTATCAGGATCCGGCGAACCGGGACCGCAGCATTGATGACTTCGCCGCAGAAATGGTCGATCAGGTCACGCTCGGTGCCTGGGGCACGGATATCCGCGCCGGGATCATCGGGGAAATCGGCTGCCAGTCACCCTGGACGGAGCTGGAGAAGCGGGTGATGCAGGGCGCGCTGATCGCCCAGGGTGAGACCGGCGCGGCGCTGAACGTGCATCCGGGACGTGACCCGGACCAGCCGCAGGAGGTCGCGGAGTTTGTCGCAGCGCGTGGTGGTGACATGAGCCGCCTGATCATCAGCCACATCGACCGCACCATCTTCGATGACGAACGGCTGTTCCGGCTGGCCGACAGCGGCTGCATCATCGAACTGGACCTGTTCGGGCAGGAGCAGTCCTACTACAACCTCAATCCGAAGATCGATCTGCCCAACGATGCGGAACGGCTGCGCTGGATGCGGCGGCTGATCGACCGGGGGCACCTGGACCAGATCGTGATCTCCCACGATATCTGCTACCGCACCCGCCTCAGCCAGTTCGGCGGCCACGGTTATGGCCATATCTTCCAGAACGTGGTCCCGATCATGCGCCGCCGGGGATTTTCGGAGGCGGAGATCGACCGCATCATCGTCGAGACACCAAGGCGCCTGCTGACGTTTGTCTGAGCGCTATTTCAGGCAGCCGAGTTCGTCGTAGCGCGGCTTCAGGGTCTCGAAGCTGCTCGGGGTCCAGTTGGCGGCGTCATCTTCCAGCGTTTCACGCTGATCCGCCGACAGTCGACCGCGCAGCACGCCGAGGGTGTTGAGGATATAGCGCTCCGAGGTGTAGCTGGCGCTTTCGCCGAAGGTCTCCAGCGCCACGCGGGACCAGAAGTAGGCCGTGTCCGTGTCGCCGCCCCCCTCCGCATAGCGATACAGCGTGCGCAACTGTGCCATGGCGTTCCCCTGCAGCGCGGCCAGTTCGTCACAGCGCGCACCGGGGTCATCGGCACGGCCGGAGCTGTAGAGGCGGCGGGCCTTCAGCGCGATGGCGTGGCCGTAACCGGCATTGGCGGCGCGGGTCAGCCAGGCCTCCGCCACGCGCGAGTCCGGTGTGCCGAGGACATATTGCGCCGGTACGAAGCCGCTTTCCGCCGCCCGTTCCAGCTTGGCGTTGATCAGGCTGGACATCTGCTGGCGGTCGCCTTCGGGGCGGCCATAATCGGCCTGGATCAGCAGCGCCCAAGCGGCACCGGCTTCGGCATGGGGGATCACCAGCCGTTCAGCCAGCTTGTACTCTCCACGCTCGATGGCCGTGAGTATCGGCATGGCGCTCGCCCTGGCCGCTTCGGGGATGAAGGGTAGCAGGTCGTCGGCCACCGGGTGCGACGGTCCGACAGGGGTGACGGAGACCCAGAAGCGGTTCAGGGGCACACCCTCGAACACGAACATCGTGTCGCCCACACGCCGTTCGATCCGGTAGGCCCCGAAACGCGGCCGCATCCAGCTTTCCAGCCCCAGTTCCCCGGCCCAGCGCTTCACCGCTTCCCGCGCCGAGACCTCCCGCGCGTGGTCCAGCCCGGCAAGCTCTGGCTCCAGCAGAGCCGCAATGTCTGCAAAGGCATAGAGACCGGGATCGGCGGAGGGCAGCAGCGGGATTTCCATGCGAAGCCCGGCCAGCGCACCGTCGCGGCTGAACAGCACGGCACCGACGGTCTCCCCGTTCTCCGGTCCGATCTGAACCCGCAGGGTTGTCGCGTCCCAGGGCACCTGCGCCTCCCGAATGCGCGCGCCCTCGAATACCGGCAGGGTCATCAGATGCTTGATCACGGCATCCGCGTTCCGGTCGAAGGTGCGGGCCTGATAGGCCTGAGCGGTGCCAGCCAGAAACAGCAGGGCGAGGGCAGGCAGCAACAGGATACGAAACAGGGTCACGTGCAATTCTCCCGACCGGTGCATGAGTAGCCAGAGCCTGCCATGGCAGAACGCCCGGCGCTGGCGCAACGGTCACATTCGCGGGTCAAGGGTCAGAGCGTCGATGTCTGCAGGTTGGCGTCGGGACGTTCGAAAGTGCCGGGCTTCAATCGGGTGCCGAGGCCGGGGCCGGTCGGCGGATGGACGATGCCATCGCGCACCTCGGGCAGGTTCTCGGCGATCTCGTTGTACCAGCCCGTGTAGAAGGCACGGACGAACTCCTGGATCAGCGCGTTCGGCTGTGACAGCACCAGATGCACCGAGGCCGCGAACTGCAGCGGCCCGGTGCAGTCGTGCGGCGCGATGGGCAGACCGGCAGCATCCGCCAGCGCCGCGATCCGCCGGGCCTCGGTCAGGCCGCCGCACCAGCCGAGGTCGGGCATGACGATGGAGATGTCGCCGGTGGCGATCAGACGCGACCAGTCGCGCAGACCCCCGACGGTCTCCGACGCCGTGATCATGGAACTTGTGGCCCGCCGTACCGTAGCGTAGCCGGACAGATTGTCGGCGCGGACGGGATCCTCGATCCAGTAGGGGCGATAGGGTTCCAGTGCCTGTGCGATGCGTGCGGCGGTCGGCGGGCTGAACAGGCCGTGTAGTTCACACATGATGTCGATCCGGTCGCCCACTGCCGCGCGGATCTTGCGGAACGGATCGATGGCACGATCCAGCTCAGCGGCGCTGATGTCGAACCCGCCGGTGCGTTCGGCGGCAAAGTCGAAGGGCCAGATCTTCATGCCGGTTATCCCTTCCGACAGCAGGCTCTCCGCCAGGGCACCGGCGTTGTGCAGAAAGCCTTCAAGGTCCTCGTAAGGTCCTTCCGCGTCACCGCCGATGCCCCAGTTTCCGGTTTCCTGTCTTGGCGTGCTGCGGACGTAGCGATAGCCGGCGCATGTGTTGTAGACGCGGATGGAGGGGCGGCTGAGGCCACCGAGCAACTGGTGGATCGGCAGTCCGCTGGCCTGTCCGGCAAGATCATGCAGCGCCAGGTCGATGGCCGAGCGGCCCCGCGTTTCCGCCCCTGATCCGGAATAGCCGACATAGGGTTGCAGCGCCTGGAACAGACCGTTGATCTGGCGGGGATCACGCCCGAGCAGCACTTCGGCTGCTGTTTCGTGCACATAGGCGGCGGCGGCACGGGCACCGTAGAAGATCTCGCCGACGCCCTCCGTGCCGTCATCGGCGGTCAGGCGGACCCAAAGCAGATTGGGAAATTCGTCCAGGATCAGGGTATCGACACGTTCGATCTTCATGGCTGCAACCTGCTTTCAAGTCTCCGGGGCGTGGCGGTTATCACAATGGTAACCGGGATGTGCGGCAATGTGTGACGTCCATGCGTTGCAGGAACGAAATGCGCTTCCGATCTTGTGATGCAGGAGAGGAGACAAATCATGGCGCTGGCACGTTTCACGATCTGCCCGGAGACAACCGAAGACAATCTGGATGATTGGGCGATCTTCGTGCCTGAGAGCGACGGTGCTCTTGTTCGTCAGCCCTATGACCGCGAGAGCCGCACCGGCGAACTGATGCGTCTCGATGGCCCGCTGTTCTCTGGCGGCGGTGACTTTGCCGATCATCTGCGCAGCATCGTGCCGCCGAGCGGACCCATCACGATCATGATGCATGGTTTCCAGTACGCACCGGAGGCCCCGCCCGGTGCGCCTGCGCGCAAGGCCGCGAACCCCCACAGTCAGGTGTTTCATTTCGAGGAACCGGACGTCGTGCCCGGTGGTCCGCAGGAAGTGCTGAGCCATGCCACACCCTGGCCCAAGCGGCTGGGGTTCGCCGATGACGAGGGCCAGAGTGGCCTGGCGATCGCCTTTGCCTGGTCCAGTCACCCGGCCTATCGCAGCGGCACCTGGCGTGACTGGCTGTCTGGTGTTTCATGGCGCAAGCGCGGTGCCACGACCTATTACGCCCGTGCCTACCGCCGCGCGCCCGTTGCGGGCATCGCCCTGGCGGCACTGATCGGCCGGATCGGGGAGGTCGCACCCGGTCGCCCGATCAGGCTGTTCGCCCACAGTCTGGGCAGTCTGGTCGCGATCACGGCCCTGCGCATCCTGGCGCGTCGCCGCCACCCCGCGCTGCGCAGCGTGGACCGGGTGGTCCTGCTTTCCGGTGCATCACACTGTGGCCATGCCCGACTGGCGCTGCAGGAAATCCTGCAGGCCGGCGTCGGCCAGCCGCGAATCTACAATCTGATGACCAGCCGGGATGCGGTGCTGGAGTTCTGGGGACGGCGCTTTGCATCTTTCGTCTCGCGGGAGGAACTGGGACTGCCGCGTGGCTGGGCGCGCTTCAGCCGGATGCTGACCGGTGGCAGCGTGATCGGGCGTCACGGCAAGCCATCGTTCATCCGCTATCGCCGCTGGCTGGATATCCAGGTCGACAGTCCCGCGATCCTGCGTGCCTTCGACCTGCGGCCGGTTCAGCACAAGGTCGATCATTGGTCCCTGTTCACCAACCCGACATTTGCCGCTTTCGCCAGCATGCTGTTGCGACGGGAGAGTCCGCTGCGCCATTTCGATCTGGTCTTCCGTCACGGGCTGGACCACAGCGAACACAGGCAGGGGACTGCAACCGTCGCGCGGCGTGCCTGAAGACCGCTGCGGTTCGCAGGTTGATTGGTCGCACACCGTTAGTGGTTGATGCCCCCGCCCAGCCGTGGCATTCACACCGCTCAGCCGCACACGGTCTGACCCCTGTAGCATCGGGATTCACGGCTTCATGTCCGAAACGCACGGAAATGTGG
>BQJF01000096.1 GCA_021604565.1 Minwuia thermotolerans
CTTGATCGACCGGGACGAGACCTCCGCGCAGGAGGACGCTCCGAAGGAACTGCCGCACAATCTGGAGGCGGAGCAGCAACTGCTCGGCGCCCTGCTCTACAACAATGACGCGGCGGCGCGGCTGCTGGATTTCCTGCGCGCCGAGCATTTCTTCCAGCCGCTGCACGGGCGCATCTATGACGCCATCCTGACCCTGGTGGACCGGGGTGAACTGGCCAACCCGGTGACCCTGAAGACCCGCTTCGAACAGGATGCGGCGATCCGGGAACTGGGCGGCGCGGGCTATCTGGTGGACCTGAGCGCACGGGCGGTGAACGCGATCCGGGCCGAGGAATATGCCCGTATCCTCTATGACCTCTATCTCAGGCGGCAGATCATCCTGCTGTCGGACGAGATGTCGGAGCGCAGTCGCGGCGCCGACCTGTCCGACACGGCGGAGAAGCAGATCGAGGCGGCGGAGGCGAGCCTCTATTCACTCGCCGAGGCCGGTGAAGCCCAGAACGACCTGCGCCCATTCCGCCAGGCGGTGACCGAGAGCCTGGAAAGCATCGAGGCCGCCTATCGCCGGGTGGGGCAGCTTGTAGGCGTCACCACCGGCCTGCGCGACCTGGACAACTGGCTGGGGGGCCTGCACCGCACCGACATGCTGGTGCTTGCCGCCCGACCGGGCATGGGCAAGACCTCGCTGGCGGTCACCATTGGCCTCAATGCCGCGCGCGCCTACCGCCAGATCCGCGACGACACGGGTAACGTGGTGGATACGGAGGGGGCAGTCGTCGGCTTCTTCAGCCTGGAAATGTCGCGCGAACAGCTCGCCACGCGCGTGGTCTCGGAACAGACCCGCATCCGCTCCAACGATCTGCGCAAGGGCACCATCGACCGGGAGACCTATCTGAACACGGTGGTTCCGGCGACGCAGCAACTGGTGGATCTGCCCTTCTACATCGATGACACGCCCGCGATCTCGATCTCCCAGTTGCGGTCCCGTGCGCGACGGCTGAAGCGCCAGCACGGACTGGGCCTGATCATCATCGACTACATCCAGCTCATGCGCCCGTCCGGGGCCAAGCGCACCGAGAACCGGGTGCAGGAAATCACCGAGATCACCCAGGGTCTGAAGGCGGTGGCAAAGGAACTGGCGGTGCCCGTGGTGGCGCTGTCGCAGCTTTCCCGTGCCGTCGAACAGCGCGACGACAAGCGCCCCCAGCTTTCCGACCTGCGTGAATCAGGCTCCATCGAGCAGGACGCGGACGTGGTCATGTTCATCTATCGCGAGTCCTACTACGAGCAGAAGAACAAGCCCGACGAGACCGACCAGGTGGCGATGGAGGAGTGGCAGGAGAAGATGAGCCGCATCTACAACAAGACCGAGGTCATCATCAGCAAGCAGCGCCATGGCCCGACCGGTACCATCGAACTGTTCTTCGAACCCGAATACACGACCTTCAAGGACTACGACCGCATCCACGATCCCCGCGATGTGCACTGAGGTATCCTGTTGCACCGCGCCGCTCCTCCTCCCCCCAGGCGGGGGAGGATCGAGGTGGGGGGGAAGCCCGGTGTTCCAGGTCCATCACCTGAACCGGCCACAGCCGCCGCGCACCCCCTTCCCGACCTTCCCCCGTCGAGGGGGAAGGGGCGCAGGCGGCATCGCTTCGGCCATGTTCCCGGATGTCCGGCAGGCATGACGGCGGCGGCTAGCCTTCACATTGATCTGGATGCGCTGGCGGCCAACTGGCGCACGCTGGCGGCACTGGCGCCGACGGCGGAGACGGCGGCGGTGGTGAAGGCCAATGCCTATGGTGTCGGCCTGGAACCGGCGGTGCGGGCCTTTGCGGCTGTCGGCTGCCGGACCTTCTTCACTGCCACCATCGACGAGGCCCTGCGGCTGCGTCGCACGGACGGCGAGGTGCGCATCTTCGTGCTGAACGGTCTGCTGCCGGGCAGCGAGGCGACCTTCACCGGACATGATCTGATCCCGGTGCTGAACGATCTGGCAGACATCGAACGCTGGCAGGCCTGGGCGGCGCAGCGGGAAACCGTGCTGCCCGCCGCGATCCAGCTTGATACGGGCATGACCCGGCTCGGCCTGCGCGGTCCGGATACCGAGCGGCTGGCGGCGGAGCTGATCCGGCTGCAGGGACTGCAGGTGGTGCTCTGGCTGACCCATCCGGCCTGTGCCGACCTGCCCGACCATCCGCTGAACCGCACACAGTTCGACCGGTTCCGGCAGCGGCTGGCGATGTTGCCGCCCGCACCCGCATCGTTCTGCAATTCGCCCGCCCTGCACCTGGGTCCGGACCGGCATTTCGACCTGATCCGGCCCGGTGTGGCCCTCTATGGTGCCAACCCCTCACCCATTGCCACTGTCAGAATGCGGGAAGTGGTTCATTTGAAAGCAAGAATCCTGCAAACCCATCGCGTTGACACCCCCCGGACCGTTGGCTACGGTGCGACCCATCCGGTGGCCGGGCCTGCCAGGATCGCGACTGTTGGTGTCGGCTATGCGGACGGCTATCCCCGTTCACTCAGTGGTCAGGCAGTCGGTCGGATCGGCGACCATGTGGTGCCTTTGGTGGGGCGCGTTTCGATGGATCTTTCGACATTTGATGTCTCGGACGTGCCGGAGAACCTGTCCCGTCCGGGTGCGGAGATTTCCCTGATCGGCGGCGGCGTCGATGTCGATGTGCTGGCCGAGGCCGGTGGTACCATCGCCTATGAGCTGCTGGCCGGACTGGGTCCGCGCTATGCCCGGATCTACAGCGGCCAGGGGGCGGTCTGAGCCATGCGCTGGAACTTCCTTGCCCTGATCGGCAGCGTCATCCTTCAGTTCTTCGGCGCGGTCGGCCGCCTGGCGATGTTCACCGGCAAGGGGCTGCTGCACTGCGTGACGCCGCCGTTCTATCCGCGCATCCTGCTGCGCCAGATGCTGCAGATCGGCTATTACTCGCTGCCCGTGATCGGCCTCACCGCCTTCTTCACCGGCGCCGTGCTGGCGCTGCAGATCTATATCGGCGGCGCGCGCTTCAATGCGGAAAGCCTGGTGTCCTCCATCGTCGTGCTGGGCATCACCCGCGAGCTGGGACCGGTTATCGGGGGACTGATGGTCGCGGGGCGGGTCTCGGCGGCCATGGCGGCGGAGATCGGCACCATGCGGGTGACCGAACAGATCGACGCCCTGACCACCCTGTCCACCAACCCCGTCAAGTACCTGGTGGCACCGCGCCTGATCGCGGGCGCGACGATGCTGCCGCTGCTGGTGCTGGTGGCCGATGTCATCGGGGTCTTCGGCGGCTTTGTCGTCGGCACGGAGAAGCTCGGCTTCAACGTCGGCATCTACCTGCAGAACACCATCGACTTCCTGCACATGGATGATGTCATCTCCGGCCTTGTGAAGGCCTCCATCTTCGGCTTCCTGATCTCGCTGATGGGCTGCTACCACGGCTTCATGAGCCGGGGCGGGGCCCAGGGTGTCGGGCGCGCCACCACCAATGCCGTGGTCTCCGCCTCCATCATGATCCTGACCGCCAATTACATCATCACCGAACTGTTCTTCGCCCAATGAACACCGCAGCCGCCAGTAACGGACATCCGAAGATCAGCCTGAAGGGCGTGACCAAGCATTTCGGGCCGAAGCAGGTCCTGCGCGGCATCGACCTGGAGGTGCAGCGCGGCCAGTCGCTGGTGATCATCGGCGGTTCCGGAACCGGCAAGTCGGTGATGCTGAAATGCATCCTCGGCCTGCTGCAACCCGACGGGGGCAGCATCCACATCGACGGCCAGGACGTGACCCACCTGAAGGGGCGGGACAGGGAAGAGGTCATGGCCCGGATGGGTATGCTGTTCCAGGGAGGGGCGCTGTTCGACAGCCTGAAGGTCTGGGAGAACGTCGCCTTCGGCCTGATCCAGGGCAAGGGCATGCCGCGCGAGAAGGCCCGCGACATTGCCATGGCCAAGCTGGCCCAGGTCGGTCTGAGCGCGGACGTCGGCGAACTGTCGCCGGCCGAGCTTTCCGGCGGCATGCAGAAACGTGTCGGACTGGCCCGCGCCATTGCCACCGACCCGGAGATCATCTTCTTCGACGAGCCGACCACGGGTCTGGACCCGATCATGGCCGACGTGATCAACGACCTGATCGTGAAATGCGTCAAGGAGCTGGGGGCGACCACCATGTCGATCACCCATGACATGGCCTCCGCCCGCAAGATCGCCGACCGCGTCGCCATGATCTACGAGGGGCGGATCATCTGGCATGGCATGGCGGGGGATGTGGATCACTCCGGCAATGACCATGTGGACCAGTTCATCAATGGCCGCGCGGAAGGGCCGATCCGGATGCAGGTCCGGAAATTGTGATTCCGTCTGCCGTCCCGACGTGGCATGGCTTGAGGGACTGAAACTGATTCCCGGTGCTGACCGCACCAGACCCGCCCATCCGACACAGGGCATGAACCGGAAAAGATGGCCAAGGCGAGCATCCGATATGTCTGCCGCGATTGCGGTGCCAGCTACCCCAAGTGGCGCGGCATCTGCGACGCATGCGGTACCGCGTCCTCGGTGGAGGAGGAGACCGTGACGCCCCGGCCCCGCGCGTTCGGCGTCGTCGGCGGCAGCCGCAGCCGTCCTGCGCCGCTGACCGACCTGTCGGTGCAGACGCTGGACGAGCCCAGGCGCGGCACCGGGGTCGGCGAACTGGACCGCGTCCTGGGCGGCGGACTGGTGCGCGGCTCCGCCATCCTGATCGGCGGCGACCCGGGTATCGGCAAGTCGACCTTGCTGCTGCAGACTGCCACCGCCATGGCCGCGACCGGCGCGAAGATCATCTATGTCTCGGGGGAGGAGGCGACGACCCAGATCGCCATGCGTGCGCGCAGGCTGGGGGTGGATGGTGCCCCGGTGCAGGTCACCAATGCCAACGGGCTGGGGGAGATCCTCGCCACCCTGCAGGAACATGCCGATACCGATCTGGTGATCATCGACTCGATCCAGACCGTGTTCTCTGAAGCGCTGGAGAGCGCGCCGGGCACGGTTGCCCAGGTCCGCGCCACGGCGCATGAGCTGATCCAGCATGCCAAGAAGTCCGGCACCGCGGTCGTGCTGGTCGGCCATGTGACGAAGGACGGCCAGATCGCCGGGCCGCGGGTGCTGGAGCACATGGTGGACACGGTGCTCTATTTCGAGGGCGATCGCAGCCACCAGTTCCGCATCCTGCGCGCGGTGAAGAACCGCTTCGGCGCCGCCGACGAGATCGGTGTCTTCGAGATGGCGGAGGCCGGTCTGATCGAGACCCCGAACCCGTCCGCCCTGTTCCTGGGGGAGCGGGAGGAACCGGTGGCCGGGGCCGCCGTCTTTGCCGGGATGGAGGGCAGTCGACCGATCCTGGTGGAGATACAGGCGCTGGTCGCGCCGTCACCGCTGGCCACCCCGCGCCGTGCCGTGGTGGGCTGGGATGCCGGGCGGCTGGCCATGATCCTGGCCGTGCTGGATACCCGGCTGGGCCTGTCGCTGGGCCAGAACGAGGTCTATCTGAACGTGGCCGGCGGCCTGCGCATCAACGAACCTGCCGCCGATCTGGCCGTGGCGGCGGCGCTGCTCTCCTCGCTGTCCGATGACCCGGTGCGCGCCGCGACAGTCGTGTTCGGAGAGATCGGCCTGTCGGGAGAGGTCCGGCGTGTTGCCCGCGCGGAGGCGCGGATGAAGGAAGCCTCCAAGCTCGGGTTCCGCCATGCCATTGCTCCGGCAGGGTCGGAGGGGCGGGACCTGCTGCGGGTGACGGAGATCGACCGTCTCGACGCGCTGGCGGCGCTGTTCCCGCTGGATGAGGGGCGCTGAGATGGCTCTGACCTTTGCCGACCTGATCATCCTTGGTGTCATCACCCTTTCTGCTGTCTTCGGCCTGATGCGGGGGTTCACGCGTGAGGTGCTGTCGCTGGGTAGCTGGATCGGTGCCGGTGTTGCGGCCTGGTATGGCCAGCCGCTGCTGCGCCCCCTGGCGCTGGAACAGATCGGGGACCCCACTGCCGCCGACATCGTCTCTGCCCTGGTCATCTTCCTCGGCGCGCTGATCGTGCTGATCCTGATCACCCACAGGATCGCCAGCCGGGTACGCGACAGCCGTGCCATCGGCACCCTGGACCGTTCGCTCGGCATCCTGTTCGGTGTCGGGCGCGGGGCGCTGGTGATCATTGCCGCCTGGCTGGTGATCGACTACCTGATGCCGGACAACCCGCCGAAGACGGTGCGGGATTCACGCTCGCTGCCCTATGTCATCATGGCGACGGACTATGTCACCTCCGTCATTCCGCGCCGGGTGCGCGAACAGACGCGCGGGTCCGCAGATGACGCGCGCGGCGCGGCGGAGGATGCCAACCGTGCCGCGCGGGTGCTGCGCCCGCTGCTGGACCGGCAGGACGACAGTGACGGCGCAGATGACAGCCGCGACGGGGAAGCACAGGACGCGGCGCCCGAGAAGGGTTATACGAAGCAGCAGAAACGAGATCTCGAACGCCTGATGGATTCCGTTACGGAGCGCGAATGAGCACCCTCACTTCCGGGACGACCCTCCCTTTCGACGACGACCATTTCCATGAGGAATGCGCCGTCTTTGGCGTCTGGGGTGCCGAAGGCGCCGCCGGACTGACGGCCCTCGGCCTGCATGCCCTGCAGCATCGCGGACAGGAAGCCTGCGGCATCGTTGCCTTCGACAGTGGCCATTTCAACGTGCATCGCGCGCTGGGGCTGGTCGGCGACGTGTTCGGCAAGGGCTCGGCGGACAGTGACAGCAACAGCCCGATCGCGCGGCTGACCGGGCGCGCCGCCATCGGCCACACCCGCTATGCCACGTCGGGGCGGACCATGATCCGCAACATCCAGCCGCTCTGGACCGATCTGGACGAATCCGGCGGTTTCGCGCTGGCCCACAACGGCAATCTGACCAATGCCCGGCAGATCAAGAAGGAACTGCGGGCGGAGGGCCGACGGTTCCAGTCGACCACCGATACGGAGGTGATCCTGGATCTGGTGGCCCGCAGTGACGAGCGCCAGCTCGTCAAGCGGCTGGTCAGCGCGATGAAGCGCATTGTCGGTGCCTATTCCCTCGTCGCCCTGTCGAAGAAGAAACTGATTGCCGCCCGCGACCCCGCCGGGGTGCGCCCGCTGGTGCTGGGACGGCTGGAGGAAGCCTGGGTGGTGTCGTCGGAGACCTGCGGTCTCGACATCATCGGTGCCGACTTCGTGCGCGACGTGAAGCCGGGGGAGATGATCGTCATCGACGAGAACGGGATGGAAAGCCATTTCCCGCTCGCCGAGGAGCCGCCGCATTTCTGCATCTTCGAGTACGTCTATTTCTCGCGCCCGGATTCCAGGGTGAACGGCAAGGACGTCTATTCCATCCGCCGCAACATCGGGCGCGAACTGGCGCGGGAGGAAGTGGTCTCCGCCGACATGGTGGTGCCGGTGCCGGACTCCGGCACGCCGTCGGCGCTGGGCTATGCGGAGATCCTCGACATTCCGTTCGAGCTGGCGATCACCCGCAATCACTACGTGGGACGCAGCTTCATCGAGCCTGACCAGCAGCATCGCGACCTCGCGGTCCTGCGGAAACTCAACGCCAACCGTGGCCTGTTGCGCGGCAAGCGGGTCGTGCTGGTGGATGATTCCATCGTGCGCGGCACCACCTCGAAGCGCATCGTGGAAATGGTGCGCGATGCCGGCGCGACGGAGGTGCATCTGCGCATCGCCAGCCCGCCGACCGTCAGCCCCTGCTTCTATGGTGTCGATACGCCATCCAAGTCGGAGCTGATCTACAACCAGTTCGAATCGCTGGACCAGGTCCGCAATGCGATCAAGGTCGACAGCCTGGCCTATCTCTCCATCGACGGACTGTACCGCGCGGTGGGGGAGGCCAGACGCAGCATGGAGGCCGGATACTGCGACGCCTGCTTCAGTGGTGACTATGCCATTCCGCTGCTGGACGAGAATGACAAGGGCGTCGATGCCGATCAGGGCAGCCTGTTCCACGAGGGGCAGCGATGAGCCTGAAACGCCTGGAAGGCCGCATCGCCCTGGTCACCGGGGCATCGAAGGGGATCGGACGCGCCATCGCCATGGCCTATGCGGCAGAGGGCGCGCACATCATTGCCATCGCCCGCGATACCGCCGGGCTGGAGAGCCTGGATGATGCGATCAACGGTCTTGGCGGTTCCGCGACGCTGGTGCCGATGGACCTGACCGAATGGGCTGCCATCGACGGGCTCGCCGCACCGCTGCTGGAGCGTTACGGCCGCCTCGATGCGCTGGTCGGCAATGCCGGGATGCTGGGTCAGCTTTCGCCCATGGGGCACTTTCCGCCGGACGTCTGGGAACAGGCCTTCAAGCTGAATGTCCATGCCAACTGGCGGCTGATCCGGGCGCTCGACCCGCTGCTCCGCGCCTCCGACGCCGGACGGGTGCTGTTCGTCACCAGCGGCATCACCCGCGTCGCCTCGCCCTTCTGGGGTCTCTACGGCGCGACCAAGGCGGCGCTGGAGAAGATGGCGGAGACCTACGCGGTCGAGATGAAGCAGACGAAGGTCCGGGTCAATGTCATCAATCCTGGCCCCACCCGCACCGCCATGCGTGCCGGTGCCTTCCCCGGGGAGGATCCGATGACCCTGCCCGCGCCGGAGGAGATCATGGAAGGCTTCATCCAGGCCGTGATGCCCCAGTTCGATGGGAATGGCCTCTGGATCGCCGCCGACGAGATCGCCAAGGCCTCACGCACGGTGAACTGAGCCGGATCGGGCCCGGGCCATATATCGAACAGACCACATGACCTTGAAGATTGGGCCATGTGACCTTATTCTGTGGAAATGGAAACACTTCTGCAGCGACAGGATACGGCAAGCAGGCAGGCTGTAGCACTCAAGGCATTTGCGCGGATTGCGGCCGCCTGGGGATTGCCCCTGCGTGAGGCGGCGGCGCTCGCCGACATGTCGGAATCGACCTGGAAACGCGCCCGGAAGCCGGACTATTCCGGAGAGCTCACGCGGGACCAGATGCTGCGGCTCAGTGCTCTCATCGGCCTGTACAAGGCGCTGGAGCTCTATTTCGATGAACCGGTCTCCCGTGCCTGGGTCAGGCTGGCGAACCGGGGACCGGAGTTCGACGGCCTCCGACCGGTGGATGCCATGATCGCTGGCGGGCTGCCGAAGATCCTGCGGGTGCGCACCTATCTCGATGCCCTGCGAGGCGGCGCTTGAGGATCACGAGCCTCAACGACCGGGCGCTTGTCCGGCTCATTCCCGCAACCTTTCACAAGCCGCCCGTGCTGCGCGGGCTTGTCGATACGGATGAAGAGGCCGCGATCCTTGCGGAGATCGAAGGCGAGACCAGTGCGCGCCTTGTGGCGGAACGGGAAGGCAGTCCGGCGCTGGATCGCCGCGAACTTGCCTTCGCCCGCCGGGCGCAGGGGCTGGAGCTTTATGGCCAGAGCCACATCAATGCCGCCTTTACCTACACACGACCGGTCGGCAACCGTTTCAACAGGGGGAACCGGGGCGCGTGGTACTGCGCCTGGGACATGCTGACCAGCGTGCAGGAAGTCGGATTCCACCGGACACGGGAACTGGGGTATATCGGCACCTACGAGGACGAGGCACGCTATGTCGAACTGCTCGCCGATTTCATTGGTGATTTCCCGGACCTGCACGGAGAGGGCTCGCACCCGGCGCTGGACCCGGACCCGGATACCGGATATCCGGCGGGCCAGACACTCGCGGACGAGCTGCGACGGGCCGGGCATCGGGGCCTGATCTATCCCTCCACGCGACACATGGGCGGTCGCTGCTTCGTGGCCTTCGATCCGGGTATCGTCCAGAACGTCCGCCCGGGCGCCAGCTGGAAACTGGTGTGGAACGGCGCACCGGAATTCGCGGTGCAGGGCATCTGAGAAACAGCGCAGCGGAACCGGGCAGCACTTTGGCGCCCCCTTCGCCTTCACCGTTCCAATCGGTGCCTGCCGCATTATGTTCAGTGCGACAGAAAATTCAGAGGGAACCAGGGAAATGACCGACACCAACCGCCGCGTGATCTTTGCGAAACGGCCCGAGGGCTGGGTGACGCCGGACTGCTTCCGGATTGAGGATGCGCCGATCCCGGAACTGGCTGATGGTGACGTGCTGACCCGCAACATCGTCATGTCCGTCGATCCCTACATGCGGGGGCGCATGTCGGACCGGAAGTCCTATGCCGCCGGGTTCGCGCTGGGCGAGACGATGAATGGCGGCGCGGTGGGTGAGGTCATTGCCTCGAAGAACGACAACGTGCCCGTGGGCTCGGTGGTCAACGGAAGACTCGGCTGGGAAACCCATACGCTGGTGGAGGGCGGGGCGGGCCTGATGCCGGTGGATGCCAAGGCGGCACCGCTGTCCTACTACCTCGGTATTCTCGGCATGCCGGGCTTCACCGGTTACTACGGCCTGCTGAAGATCGGTGAACCGAAGCCGGGGGAGACCGTCTATGTCTCGGCGGCTTCCGGTGCCGTGGGCCAGGTCGTCGGCCAGGTGGCGAAGATCAAGGGCTGTCGGGTGGTCGGTTCCGCCGGTAGTGACGAGAAATGCGCCTGGGCCATGGAAGCCTGCGGCTACGACGTCTGCTTCAACTACAAGAAGGTCGATTCCTATACCGACGCGCTGGCCGAGCACTGCCCGGACGGCATCGACATCTACTTCGAGAATGTCGGTGGCGCGATGCTGGATGCGGTGCTGGCCAACATCAATCCCTACGCCCGCATCGCGCTGTGCGGCATGATCAGCCAGTACAACCTGACCCAGCCGGAGGGGATCAGCAATCTCCAGTCCCTGCTGATCAACCGCGCCATGATCCGCGGCTTCATCATCTCGGAACATTTCGACGGGCTGCCCGGCTTCATCGCCGACATGACCGGCTGGATGCGCGACGGCAAGCTGAAGTACCGCGAGACCATTGCCGAAGGCATCGACAATGCCCCCGCTGCCTTCATCGGCATGCTGAAGGGCGAGAACTTCGGCAAGCAGATTGTCCGCCTCGGCCCCGATCCGTCCTGAATCCAGGCGGGCAGGCACGATTGCACCTGAACTGCAGCCTTCAGTCGTTCCCTGACACCAGGCCCACCGGGCGGCGGTGATCTGCAAGGTCGCCGCCAAGGGCCGGGTCGATCAGGCGTTCGGAGGGCAGCCACAGCGTTGCAGTCGTGCCGACCCCGACGCGGCTTTCCAGGCTCAACCTGCCGCCATGCAGTTCGACGAGTGCGCGCGTCAGCGGCAGACCCAGGCCGGTTCCGGAATGACCGCGATTGTAGGCGCTTGCCACCTGGCCAAAGGCAGTCAGGGCGGTCTCGATATCTTGGGCGCTCATGCCGATGCCGGTATCGCGCACACCGATACCGAATGCGCCCGTCGGCCCCCTGACCGTGAACAGTTCGACTGTCCCGTCCGGCGGCGTGAACTTGAGAGCATTGGTGATCAGGTTCACCAGCGCCTGCTTGAACTTCCGCTCGTCGATCCACAGGTGAACGCACCTTTCGGTGTCGTCGATGGACAGGAGGAGCTGCGCGGGATCGGCATCCTCGCCCAGCAGCAGACAGGTACCGTCCAGAACCGAACCGACGGTCACGTCGGACTCGTCCAGCTCCGCGTTTCCCGATTCGATCTTCGAGAGGTCCAGGATCTCGTCGATGATCGCGAGCAGGTGTGTCCCCGACGCATGAATGTCGCGGGCGTATTCGGAATGGCGGCCCGCGGCTGATGCACCCAGCACCCGATCCCGGATGATCTCGGAAAATCCGAGAATCGCGTTCAGCGGCGTCCGGAGCTCGTGGCTCATGTTGGCGAGAAACTCCGACTTGGCCCGGTTGGCCTGGGTTGCCTGGTCACGGGCCTGGCGAAGCGCCATCGCATTGCTGACCGTGGCCGTTACATCGGTTCCGATGCCGCGATACCCCAGGTAGTTGCCCTGGGCATCCATCCTCGGCTTTCCGGCCAGCGACCAGTATCCGAAAGCATCTTCGCCCCGTGGCAGGCGGAGCCGGACATCCCTGAACGGCTTGCGGTTGTCGAAGGCGGGAAGGGTGCCGCTGGATGTCTCGGTATCATGGCTGGCGCGCAGCAGGTCCGGTACCGACTGACCAATGACGGCGTCAGGGGGCACGTCGATACTGTCGAAGAAGCGGTCCGACAGATAGGTCAGGCGATGCTGCCGGTCGGTCTCCCAGTACCAGTCGGATGCGACCTCGGCATAGTCGCGGAAACGGCTCTCGCTGACCGCGAGCTGATGATCGAGCGCGAGCTGACCCCGAAGCAGCCTGGAGGCGAACAGCATGCCGATACCCCAAAGCAGGATCGTCGTACCGCCCAGACCCAGCACGACCAGCAGGGTTGCGCTGCGCGCGGCCTCGCCCATGCGGTTGGAGAAGGAATTCTCCAGATGTGTCAGCTCATCGTCGATCGCGTCCAGCCGACGCAGCATCGCGGCACGTTCGCTGTCGCCGAAATCCGGATCGCGCATGCGGTCCGGCATGACGATGCCCAGTTCCAGCAGTTCGGCCACCAGGGCATCGCCGGTTCGCCAGTCTTCCACGGCCGCCGCGAAGGGGCCCCACCAGCTGAACAGCCGGAACAGCCGGATCAGGCCGTCAATATCGTCGGGATGGTTCTCCCCGCGCAGGAAACCTTCGCGGGCCGCGCGCAGATCGACTTCGGGCGCTTCCAGCGCGATCCGGGCGGCGCGGTCGCCACGCGGAACCGCGATGGCCTCCCGAAAGGCCTCGAAATGGTGCTCCTGCCCGGTGCTGGCCAGGCGGTGGAGGTGCAGGACCGCAAGCTTCTGTGCCTTGGAGTACCGCCCCTCGCCAGTGGCATAGGCGCGGGTCGCGTCCACGACCTTGATGGCGGCGTAGCTGGCGGCGAGCGAGATCAGCAGCAGACACATGAAGATGCCGGCCAGCATCGCGAAACCACGCTTGCGCCGCTGCGCGTTGCTGATTCCGCGCGCCCCGGAGCTGTTTTCCGACCTATCGGTTCCAGGCATTGGTCTCGTTCACGCGCGTTCGTCGATCATCGTCAGTTCGTCTCCTGCGTCCAGTGTGCAGAACGCATCACCTCTGCAATGCTGGACCAGAGATCCGGTATCAAGTTGAAAATGCTGAATGATTGTTCGAGCCAGCAGCAGGCTGCCAGCGGAGGATTACAGATCGATGCTCTTGCGCAGGTCGCTGGCAATGCGGTTCAGGCGGTCTTCGGGCAGGTCGCCGATGACCATAAGGCCATAGCCGCCGATGATCCAGTGCACGATCCCCAGGCCATTGCGGACCTCGTACTGGGTTTCCGCCTCCGGCTTGTTCGACGCGATGATGCAGAAGGCAACAGGCACGCCGTCGTCTCCCAGATACGCCAGTTGAACCAGCGGCTTGTCCTTGAAGGCGAGCAACTGGGCGCGGCGGAACTGCAGCCCGCTCGCGGCCCGGGTCGCCGGATCCAGAGGCAGTCCGACCCGTTCCGATGCCAGCGCCAGTGCGTCACCGCCACCCTGATCCGGTGTCAGGGATTCGGTGGTGAACAGCATCTGGTAATCGGCAACCGCCTGACGCCAGCCCTTCGCGGTGACAACCGGCGCCGCATCGGCGGCAGCCTCGGCCTCTTCCAGCTCCGCCTCCATCTCGTCCAGTTCCGCCAGCAGGGCGACTTCCCGCTCCCCGGCCCGGTCCGAACTGGTGCCGTAGCCGACGGCAAAACCGATGCCCAGCGTCAGCAGCAACATGGCCGCGACACCGATCGACTGCCAGTCATTCGCCGGGCGTGGCGGCGTCGCCTTGCTGGTGGAAATGACCGAGGCGCTCAGGGTCGGTTCCGGCAAGGCGGCCATCAGGCGGTCCATCGGGGCCTGGTCGAGCAGTGTGTCGAACGCTTCGCGAAAGGGTCGGCCCCCCTGCCGCAACTGCTCCAGCCTCTGCCTCAGATCGGCGGATTCCGAGAGTGCCTGATCGATCGACTGCCGGTCGGAAAGCGACAGCTCTCCGTCCAGGTAGGCAACCAGGTCCTCATCTCTCGGATGATCTGCCGTACCGGCGGATGACATCAGCTTTCCTCGACCTCACCATCGCGGGTTCTTCGCGCAGGAGTTGCGCTGGGATCAAGCCCGGCCAGTTTGC
>BQJF01000097.1 GCA_021604565.1 Minwuia thermotolerans
ACCTCGGCCGGAATGGATTCCCACCATTCCTCCGTATTGTTGAACTGGGGATCAACGTCGTAGATCACGCCCCGGAACGGAAAGAGGCGGTGACGCACGATGTCGCCAATCCTGAACTTCGCCTCGGGCAACTGGATCAAGTGAACGCTCCGCCATCTGTGCTGGTTGGTTGCAGCCCTCATAGATGCGAATTTCAGGCCATCAGGTCAATGGCGGAGATGGGCGGCAGACACGAAAACGCCGCCGGGGAGGGGCCGGCGGCGTCTTGTTCGTCTCAGGCGGAGGAGTGCGTCTTTCCTGTAATGCCTGTGTGTCTGATAGATGGGATCTTGTGGCCGGAACCCAAGTGACATGGATCACAACCGGGATTTTCGGTGGGCCGTGCGGGTCTGGCGGCTGACCGTTTGGAGATGTTTGTGGGCCGCGCCTGCCCTCTCCCCCTCCCGACCACCCATAAGGATAATCCCGTGGGTGATCGGGAGGGGGAGAGGGCAGGCCGGGGTCAGCAAACAATCCGGGAGAGGGCTGGCGCGGCCCACAAACATCTCGGTACGATCAACGCTTGAGACCTCCTCTGGCGCGCAGATCCTGCGCCAGGGCGATGATGCGGCTGGTTTCCGGCCAGAGGTTCAGCGTTGCAACTTCCGTCAGCGGCATGAAGCAGGCCGCCATCGCATCGCTGGCTGCCACCGCATCGCCCGCCTGCCATTCACCCCACATGTCGATCAGGGTGTAGTGATAGATCAGCGAGCCGTCCTCGTGGCGGCTGATCCCGTCCACCACGTCGATCAGTCCGGCAATGCGGCAGGTGACGCCGGTTTCCTCCAGCACCTCCCGCCGGGCACCTTCGGCCACCGTCTCGCCGAGTTCCTGACGCCCGCCCGGAATGGCCCATTCGCCCTTGCGCGGGGCCTTGCCGCGCCGGATCATCAAGACCTCGTTGCCGCGAAAGATCACGGCGCCGATACCGATTTCGGGTTTCTTCATCATCCCTGCCCGCTGCCTGTGTCCGGCGCATGGCCGTTCCCCGTTCCTTACCTGTACTGGCACAAACGGCGGAATTTCGGTAGAGCTTGGACAGGGTGGCGACCGGGGAGGGTTGCCGGACCGGGGAGAACCATCATGAGCATCACCTTCGATCCCAACGCACCGGAATCCATCGTCGATCCCTATCCGGGACTTGCCGGCCTGCGGGCGCAGGAACCGCTGCACTGGAGCCCGGTCAGCCGGGCCTGGTACATCACCCGCTACAGCGACGTGCGGGACGGTTTCCGCGACAAGCGCATGTCGGCGGACCGCATCCGCCCCTTCGTCGAGGCCATGCGGAACGGCCCGGACGGGGAGGAGATCGGTTTCCTGGGCGACCATATCGGCCATTGGGCCGTGTTCAACGATCCGCCGCGCCACGGTCATCTGCGCGGCCTGATGAACAAGGCCTTCACCAGCCGCCGGGTCGAGAGCCTGCGCGGCCAGGTGGCGGAGATGGTGGAGGGGCTGATCGCCGACTGGCAGGACGGGGAGGAGATCGACTTCCACCAGGCATTCGCCTATCCCCTGCCCGCGACCGTGATCGCGCTGCTGCTGGGGGTGCCGCAACAGGACGTGGATCACCTGAAACGCTGGTCCGACGCGCTGGCGCAGTTCGTCCTGACCTCCAAGACCAACCCGGACAAGTACCGGGTCGCCGCCGCTGCGCTGGCGGAGATGAACAGCTATTTCCAGGGCTTCCTGGATGACCGCCGCGCCAATCCCGGCGAACTGGTCACCGATGGCATGATCGACGCCAGCGATGAAGGCGACCGGCTGACGGCGGACGAGCTGGTGGCAAGCTGCATCCTGCTGCTTTTCGCCGGGCATGAAACCACGACACAGTTGCTGGCAAACGGTCTGCATTCCCTGCTGCACCACCCCGACCAGATGGCCGATTTCCGCGCCAATGGCGATGACATCGGTTTCACCCGCAACGCGGTGGAGGAACTCTTGCGCTTCGACGGTCCCAGCCTGACGTCCCCGCGCATCTCGGCGGAGGATGTGGAGCTGCATGGCCAGACGATCCGCAAGGGCCAGCGTATCTGGCTCTGGAACTGCGCCGCCAATCGCGACGAGACCGTATTCACCGATCCCGACCGACTGGACCTGCGCCGCAGCAACGCCGACCGGCACGTCACCTTCGGCTTCGGCATCCACTTCTGCGTCGGGGCGCCATTGGCAAAGCTGGAAGCGGAAGTCGCCTTCCCCATCCTGCTGAAACGCTTCAGCCGGATCGAGGCGGTGAAGCCGGTCCAGACCTGGTCGGATTCCTACGTCTCCCGCGGCATGACCAGCTTCCCGGTGCGCGTCTGGCGCTGAGGGAGGGAGAACCCATTAGCTGACCCAGGCCTGCCCTCGTCTGAGTCGTTTGTGGGCCGTGCCTCCGCTCTCCAGAAGACTCATTTGCCGACCCCGGCCAGCCCTCTCCCCCTCCCGACCACCCATAAGGATAATCCCGTGGGTGGTCGGGAGGGGGAGAGCGGAGGCACGGTCAGCAGGCAAATCGCGAGAGGGCAGGCCGGGGACCACAACCACAACAACGGAAACAACCATGAAACTCGTCGGCCGCTACACTTCACCCTATGTCCGGCGTGTTGCCGTGACCCTGCTGACCTACGGCATGGATTTCGAGCTGGAGGAGCTGCTGCCCTTCGGTGACGACAAGGCGGAGGTGCGCAAGTTCAATCCGCTGGGGCGCATCCCTGCCCTGATCCTGGATGATGGCGAGACCATCGTGGAGAGCGCCACGATCATCGACTGTCTCGACGATCTCGCTGGCCCGGAACGGGCGCTGACGCCGCCTTCTGGACCGGACCGGCGCAGGGTGCTGACCCTCCTTGCCGTGGCGTCCGGTGCCACCGACAAGCTGGTCTCATCCCTCTACGAACACCACCTGCGTCCGCCGGAGATGGTGCATCGGCCCTGGGCGAAGATGTGCGACCGGCAGACCGTGGATGGCTTCCAGTGGCTGGAGCAGCAGATGCTGGGGGACTGGTTCATGGGTGACCGCATGACCCAGGCGGACCTGACGGCAGCAATCTTCTGGCAGTTCGGGGTGGAGAAGCGCCCCAACTTCTTCGCCCGCATGAACTGCCCGAAACTGACCGCGCTCTCCGACCGGCTGGCCGCGACGGAACCGTTCAAGGCAACTCCGCAGGGTGAAGGTCTGCCAAAGGGCATCGCGCTGGAGTAACGGCAACACGGACTTGAACCCCTTCCCCCGCAAGGGGGGAAGCAGGAGAAGACCAGCCCCGGACGTTACTGTCAGGTGTTCATGGAATCGAAGAAGTCCGCGTTGTTCTTGCTGTCCTTCAGCTTCGACAGCAGGAATTCCATCGCATCGGTGGTGCCCATGGGGGCGAGGATGCGGCGCAGGACCCACATCTTGGTCAGCGCAGCCTTGTCCACCAGCAGCTCTTCCTTGCGGGTGCCGGACTTGGTGATGTCGATGGCGGGGAAGGTGCGCTTGTCGGCCAGCTTGCGGTCCAGGATCAGCTCCGAGTTGCCGGTGCCCTTGAACTCCTCGAAGATGACCTCGTCCATGCGGCTGCCGGTATCGATCAGGGCCGTGGCGACGATGGTGAGGGAGCCGCCTTCCTCGATGTTCCGGGCAGCACCGAAGAAGCGCTTCGGGCGCTGCAGGGCGTTGGCGTCGACACCACCGGTCAGCACCTTGCCCGATGACGGCACCACCGTGTTGTAGGCACGGGCCAGGCGGGTGATGGAATCCAGCAGGATGACCACGTCACGCTTGTGCTCGACCAGGCGCTTGGCCTTCTCGATCACCATCTCGGCGACCTGCACATGGCGCTGCGCCGGTTCGTCGAAGGTGGAGCTGACCACCTCGCCGTTCACCGACCGCTGCATGTCGGTCACTTCCTCCGGCCGCTCGTCGATCAGCAGCACGATCAGGTAGCAGTCGGGGTGGTTGGCGGAGATGGCGTGGGCGATGTTCTGCAGCAGCACCGTCTTGCCGGTCCGCGGCGGGGCGACGATCAGGCCGCGCTGGCCCTTGCCGATGGGCGCGACCAGGTCGATGACACGGGAGGAGCGATCCTTCTTGGTCGGATCCTCATGCTCCATGTGCAGCCGCTCGTCCGGATAGAGCGGCGTCAGGTTGTCGAAGGCGACCTTGTGGCGGGCGGCTTCCAGATCCTCGAAATTGATCAGGGAAACCTTCATCAGCGCGAAATAGCGCTCACCGTCCTTCGGCGCGCGGATCTCGCCCTCGACCGTGTCACCGGTACGCAGCGAGAAGCGGCGGATCTGCGTCGGGCTGACGTAGATGTCGTCGGAACCGGGCAGGTAGTTCGCCTCCGGCGAGCGGAGGAAGCCGAAACCGTCGGAAAGGATCTCCAGCACGCCGACGCCGGTGATTTCCTCACCGTCCTCGGCAAGCTGCTTCAGGATCGCGAACAGCATGTCCTGCTTGCGCATGGTGGACGCGTTCTCGATCTCCAGCTCTTCGGCCATGGAGAGCAGTTCCGTGGGAGTCTTGGCCTTCAGTACACCTAGATTCATTGCAACCATCAAATCTGGAAGGGATCAGGGTCCGGACCCGCATTCTGGCCCGGTATCTGTTCATCAGCGGATGTCGGAAGTCCGGGATCGCCTGGCAAAGGGCTGGCGCGTGTCCGGTTCCGGATAAGGAATGGTGTCACGGCAGGGCCGCGACTGCCTTTTCCATACACCGTTCAGGCAGGGCTGCAAACGGAAAATGAAACGGGTGACGACCCGGCGCGGCCCGTTCCGCAGCAATCCGGCGTTTCAGCGCTGCCAGATCGGCTCCTTCACCGCCGCATCCAGAAAGGCCCGGTGTGCCTCCTCCTCCGCCGCCGGCAGGGCCGGATGAGGCCGCGGTTCCCGCGCGATGCGGCGGATGCTGCCGCCCTCACTGCCGGAACCGCTGCCGCCGAAGGTCAGCCCGGCCTGGGTGGCACTGACCAGGTGATAATAGACATCGGCCAGCAGGCGGGAGTCGATCAGCGCCCCATGCAGGTTGCGCGACGAGGTATCGACATCGAAGCGGCGACAGAGGGCGTCGAGACTGGCGGGGGAGCCGGGGAACTTCTTGCGGGCGATGGCCAGCGTGTCGATGGCCTGATCCATCGGCAGCACCTTGCGCCCGGCGGCCTTCAGTTCCCAGTTCAGGAACTTCATGTCGAAGGCCGCATTGTGGATAACCAGTGGATCATCGCCGATGAAACGGACGAAATCCTCAGCAATGTCGGCGAAGACCGGCTTGTCCTGCAGCATCTCGTCGGAGATGCCGTGCACCTTGAACGCGCCCTCGTCCATCATCCGTTCGGGATTGATGTACTGGTGGTAGGTCGCACCGGTCCAGACCCGGTCGACCAGCTCCAGACAGCCGATCTCGACGATGCGATGACCATCCTTCGGGTCCAGCCCCGTGGTTTCCGTATCCAGGACGATCTCGCGCATCGGGGGACCCCATCATCTGGTGTTCAGCAGCCGCAGAACCTACCATATCGGCATGAGAGCTGTCAGCCCTGCGCGGCCAGCTTCGCGCGCATCTCCGCCACCAGCGCCCGGACCTGCGCCTCCGTCTCCGCCAGCGTCACGCTGGTGTCGACGACATGATCGGCACGGGCACGCTTTTCCGCATCCGGTGTCTGCCGCGCCAGGATCGCCTCGAACTTGGCCTCTGACATGCCGGGCCGGGCCAGAACCCGCACGCGCTGCTGTTCGGCGTCGGCACTGACGACGACAACCGCATCCACCTTCTTCTCGCCACCGGTCTCGAACAGCAGCGGCACATCGACCACGACGATGTCGGCACCAGCCGCATCCGCCTCGGCCCGGAACGCGGCGCGGTGCTCGCCCACCAACGGGTGCACGATCTTCTCCAGATCCCGGATGGCCGCGTCGTTGCCCACGACCTCGGCACTCAACCGCTCGCGATCGACCGCACCATCGACGACCGCGTCGGGAAAGCGCGCCCGGACAGGCTCCACCGCCCGGCCGCCCCGTGCATAGATCTCGTGCACGGCCGCGTCGGCATCCCATACCGGCACACCTGCAGCCCGAAACATCTCCGCCGTCGCGGATTTCCCCATGCCGATGGAACCCGTCAGGGCCACAACATATGCCATCACTTCCCCCCCAGAACATGCGCCCGCAGGCTATCGGTCACCGTGACATCGCGACCGAAGAAGGCACGAAACGCCGGTACGGCCTGATGCAACAGCATGCCCAGCCCGTCAACCGTCCGCAGACCCCGCTGCCGCGCAGCCTGCAGCAGGGGAGTCTCCAGCGGAACATAGACGATATCATGCACCCAGGCCGTCTCCGGCAGGCCCGACAGGTCCACATCCAGCGCGCCCTTGCCCGCCATACCAAGGCTGGTGGTATTGCCCAGCAATACAATATCATCAGGCAGTTTCTTCAGACAGTTGAATGGCAAGAGGACGATTCTGTCGTCAGCCATACTCTCGGCCAGGGCATACCCGGTCGCCTCGGTCCGGTTGGTCAGATAGATGCGCGGGCAACCGGCGACCAGCAGGGCGTGAACCGCGGCGCGCGCAGCCCCGCCGGCCCCGATCACCAGCGCCGGGCCTACCTTCGGGTCGACACCGGCCTGCCGCAGGTTGGCCATGAAGCCATAGGCATCCGTGTTGCGTCCCAGGATCCGCCCGTCCGGCTGAAACACCAGTGTGTTCACTGCACCGATGGCGCGGGCCGCGTCATCCACTTCGTCGGCCAGCCGCAGTGCGGCAAGCTTGTGCGGCACCGTCACGTTGACGCCCCTGAACCCTGCCGCTGCCAGACCGCGCACAGCCACCTCGAAGCTCTCCGGCGCGACGGGCAGGCCCAGGTAGGTTCCGGCAAGCCCCTCTTCCTGCAACCAGAACCCGTGCAGGCGTGGCGACAGGCTGTGCGCAACGGGCCAGCCAAGCACTGCAGCGACAGCTTCCGGCACGCTGGCCCGCATGTGATCGTCAGACATGTTTCATTCCGTTTCCTGGCCTCCCCCGCGCCATTCGACTCCGGCCTGCCGCAGGGCTGCCAGCACCGCAAGCAGTGGCAGGCCCAGGATCGAGGACCAGTCACCCGCCATGCGCTGAAACAGGTGTATCCCCTCCGCCTCGATCCGATAACCGCCAACCGACGACATCACCCCGTCCGGTGCTTCAGCGAGATAGAGTGCCTGTTCGGCCTCCGACAGGGGCCGCATCTCCATTTCGCACCGGTCGGAGTAGGACCATACGACCGTTCCCGCGCACATCAGGATGACGCCATTGACCAGAAAATGAACCCGGCCGCTCAACAGTGCAAGATGGGATTTCAACCCCGTTCGCCCTACCGGCTTGTCGAGCAGACTGTCACCGACCGCCAGAATCTGATCCGCCGCGAGGACAAGACCATCCGGATACAAGACACTGATTGCACGCGCTTTCTCACGCGCCAGGGCCAAGGCGATCGCGTCCGGTGACTGGCCCTCCCGCAACGCAGCGGCCTTGATGGCGGACTCATCGACATCTGCCGGAATGACCTGGAACGGCAGCCCCGTTCCCGCAAGCAGACGGCGTCGGGTCATACTTCCGGACGCCAGTATCAATCCGGTAGTGCTCTCCGAAGTCATACCGCCTGTTCTTCCTTGCGGCGCTGATACAGCGACAGGATGGCCGCAGCGGATTCCTCGATCGACTTGCGGGTCACATCGATGGTGGGCCAGCGGTTGCGGGCAAAGACACGCTTGGCCTCTGCCAGTTCGTCGGCGACGACCTCCGGATCGGAATAGTCACTGTCACCGGATTCGCGCAGGCTGAGCAACCGGTTGCGGCGGATCTGGCTCAGCCGTTCGGAGGATGTGGTCAGGCCCACGACCAGCGGCTTGCGCAGTTTCAGCAACTGATCGGGCAGGGGTACTTCGGGCACGAAGGGGACATTGGCCGCCTTCAGCCCGCGATTTGCCAGATACATGCAGGTCGGCGTCTTCGATGTCCGGGACACGCCGACCAGGACGACGTCGGCCCGGTCCAGATCCTCCACGTGTTGTCCATCGTCATGGATCAGGGTGAAGTGCATTGCCTCGATCCGGTCGAAGTACTCGTTGTTCATCTCATGCTGGATGCCGGGACGGCCACGGGTCTCGCCGCCCAGGAAACTGCCCAGCGCCGTCATGACCGGGTCCAGCGCCGCAACGCTGCGCACGCCAAGCTGGCGGCAGGCATCTTCCAGCAACAGGCGCAGGTCCGGATCGACCACGGTGAAGATCACGATGCCCGGCGTTTCCTGTATGCTGCGGATGACCAGTTCCATCTGCGCCCGGTTGCGTATCATCGGCCAGAGGTGCTTCACCGCGTCGGCATCGGCAAACTGCACCAGCGCGGCATTCAGGATTCCGGTCAGGGTCTCGCCGGTGGAATCGGAAACCAGATGCAGGTGAAAACGGTTCATGGGGCTGGCATCCGTTGCTTGAAGGCGTGCGCGGAGGACGACCTGCCCTCCGCCGGATCAGTTGATCCACAGGGGAATGTACAGTCGGGGGGAATCCGATGCGAGGGAAGAGAATGGGACTTTCGCACACGCACCGCCTGTTTGCCCCCACAGGGGAGGGGCAGCCCATCGTGGAAGCAGTGGACAGGCATGAACAGCGGGTGAAAATGAAAGTAGTCCCGCCCGTCTTGTGGAAATCCGCTGGCGACGTTGGGGAATCCCCGATCAGGCAAGCCGGGCAAGCCGGGGATGAAACCGGAAAGCCGTTATCTGCCTGTGCGAAACTCCGGGACAGGAAACAATCCCCACTATCCAGCGACCAACTACAACCTCCAGATTCTTATCTATAAGATAAGAGTAAGAGAGATGAGCATGTGAGCGGAATCCGGCAACGAGAGAAGACCATGAACCAGACAGCGACCCTGGCACTGCCAGCGCCGATCACCGGCGCTTCGGCCTGGCGTGGTGAAGACCTGCAGCAGCATCCCGAGAGCTGGACCGATCCGCTGGACGAGCGTTTCATCTCCGCCCTGTCCGACAGGATCGACGGCTTTCTGGCAAGCAACAGACCTCTGGCAGACATGGTACGGGGTGATCTGGAGCACCCGGTGCTGACCGCCAGGACCAGGGACTGGTGCCACACCCTTCTGTCTGGAAGGGGGTTCGTGCTGGCACGGGGCCTGCCGGTCCATGACTGGGACATGCGGAAGATCGCGGCGGTCTGGTACGGGCTTGGCCTGATGATGGGCACACCGCGCAGCCAGAATGCGCAGGGGCACTTGCTGGGCCATGTCAGGGACCTGGGGCTGTCGACGGATGATCCGAAGGTCAGGATCTATCAGACGACGGAACGTCAGACGTTCCATACGGATTCCTGCGACGTGGTGGGCCTGCTCTGTCTCAAGACCTCCAGGACGGGCGGCGAGTCGGCCATTGTCAGTTCGATGCAGATCTACAACGAGATGCACCGGGACAGCCCGGAACTGCTGCGGGCGTTGTTCAACAGCTTTCCGACCGACCGGCGGGGCGAGATTCCACCGGGCAAGAAGGCCTGGTTCGACATTCCGGTCTTCAACCATCACGCAGGGCATCTGTCGGTCATCTATGCCCGGCGCTACATCACCTCCTCCGCGCGGCTGGAGGGACCACGCCGCCTGTCGGAGCTGGAGGTTGCGGCGCTGGACCGCTTCGACGCACTGGCCAACGATCCTGCGATGCATCTGAAGATGGAGTTCCGGACCGGCGACATCCAGTTCGTGCACAATCACACCATCCTGCACGACCGGCTGGCCTATGAGGACTGGCCGGAGCCCGAGCGCAAACGGCACCTGCTGCGGCTCTGGCTGGCAATTCCGGGCGCACGTCCCTTGCCAGATGTCTATGCGGAGCGCTATGGCTCCACCACCATCGGGGACCGGGGCGGAATCCTGGTCGATGGAACACGATTGACGGTGCCTCTGGAAGCCGTCTGAGCGCTGATTGTCTGTGGTCCCCGGCCTGCCCTCTCCCCCTCCCGACCACCCACGGGAATATCCTGAATGGGTGGTCGGGAGGGGGAGAGGGCAGGTACGGTTGGCAAAACCACCCCACCACCAGGAGATCTGATGACTGAGAAGCGGTTTCTTGCGGCACTGAACGGCAAACCGGTCGACCGGCCGCCCTTCTGGTTCATGCGCCAGGCCGGACGCTACCTGCCTGAGTACAGGGCCACGCGGGCGGATGCCGGGGACTTCCTGGACCTGTGCTATCGCCCGGATCTGGCCGAGGAAGTCACGCTGCAGCCGATCCGGCGCTTCGGCATGGATGCGGCGATCCTGTTCGCGGACATCCTGCTGCTGCCTCAGGCGCTGGGCCAGCATCTGGAATTCCGGGCGGGGGAGGGTCCGGTGCTGGATCCGATCCGCCGGACGCAGGACATTCCCGCCCTGGACATGGATCGGCTGCACGAGGGCCTGGGACCGGTCTACGAGACCGTCAGCCGCCTCAGCCGGTCCCTGCCTGCCGAGACGGCCCTGATCGGCTTTGCCGGTGCCCCCTGGACCGTCGCGACCTACATGGTGGAGGGATCGGGCAGTCGGGATCATCCGACCATCAAGCAATGGGCCTTCAGCGACCCGGAGGGGTTCGGGAAACTGATGGACCTGCTGGTGCAGGGTACGGCGGCCTATCTGAAGGCGCAGATCGCGGCCGGGGCGGAGGCGGTGCAGCTGTTCGATACCTGGGCCGGTGCCCTGCCGCACGCTTACCTGGAGCCGCTGGTGTTCCAGCCGCTGCAGCAGATCGCGGCGCTGATCCACGAAGAATATCCGGACATTCCGGTGATCGGCTTTCCGCGTGGTGTCGGTACCTCGCTGGCCCACGCGGCGCGGATCCCGGGGATCGCCGGGCTGAGCGTGGACTGGAGCATGGACCCGCAATGGGTTGCGGCCAACGTGCAGCCGCATCGGGTGGTGCAGGGAAACCTGGACCCGCGTCTGGTGGTGGTCGGGGGCGAACCGATGCGTCAGGCCACACGGCATATCCTGGAATGCTTCGGTCAGCGCAATTTCATCTTCAACCTGGGCCACGGTTTCGTGCCCGAGACCCCGCCGGAGCACGTGGCCGAACTGTCGGAGATGCTGAAGGCGGTCTGACGGCTGACCGTTCCGCCCCACAATGATCATCGGAGCCAGACGGATGAGTGAATATTACGACCTGTTCAAGGCGCTGCACATCGTCAGCGTCATTTCCTGGATGGTGGGAATGCTCTACCTGCCGCGACTGTTCGTCTATCACGTGGACGCGGCGCCAGGTTCCGACACGTCGGAGACCTTCAAGGTGATGGAGCGGCGGCTGATGAAGGCCATCATCAACCCGGCGATGATCGCCAGTTTCATTTTCGGCGGGCTGATGCTGTGGATCGGCTTCGATCTGGGCGTCTTCACCATGGCGGACGGCTGGCTGCACGCCAAGCTGCTGGCGGTGGTCCTGCTTGCCGGTGTGCACGGGGTGCTGAGCAAGCGCCGCCGGGAGTTCGAGGAGGACCGGAACACGCGCTCGACGCGCTATTTCCGCATCCTGAACGAGGTTCCGACCGTGCTGATGATCGTCATCGTCTTCATGGTGATCCTGAAACCGTTCTGACGCACTGGTGATCCCTGGCGGGAATGGGATAGGCTTCGGCAGATTTCACGCCCTGGGGAGGGATCACGAACATGCATCAGACCGTCCATGACCTGTTTCAGGAGGCTGCGGCGGATTCGCCGGACAATGCCTTTCTCGGCTGTCCGGCCTATCCGGGACGCGCCTATCACCCGGACGGTGTCGAGTTCACCTATAGCCAGGTCCATGAAGCAGTGACGCGGCTGACGGCACTCTACCGGGATGCGGGCTATGGGCTGGGCCACCGGGTGGCGCTGCTGATGGAGAACCGGCCGGAGCATTTCTTCCACTTGCTGGCGCTGAACGCGGTCGGGGCGTCCTGCGTGCCGGTGAACCCGGACTATACTCACGATGAAACGCTCTATCAGATGCAGCATTCCGATGCTGATCTGGCGGTCGTGATCGCGGACCGGGTGGAACGGATGCAGGCGGTTGCCGCCGACCGGGCGGAGAAGCTGCTGCATGTGGTCAATGCCGATGACCTGCCGGCGGAACTGCCGCCGCCGCCAGCCAAACCCGCACAGCCGGGTGAACCGGGCCCGGAGACGGAGGTGGCGCTGTTCTATACCTCCGGCACCACGGGGCGGCCCAAGGGTTGCGTCATCACCAATTTCTACTTCCTGAACGCCGGTGAGTGGTACTGGAACATGGGCGGTCACTTCGCGATGGAGCGCGGGGTGGAGCGGCTTTACAACCCGCTGCCGGTGTTTCACATGAACTGCGGCGCGGTGACCTTCGTCTGCATGATGCTTGGGCGCAACTGCCTGATGGTGCCGGACCGGTTTCATCCGACCCGCTGGTGGAAGGACCTGGTGGACCTGCGCGCCACGGCATTCCATTACCTGGGCATCGTCGCGCCGGTGCTGCTGAAGCAGCCGGAATGCCCGGAGGAAAAGCAGCACAATTGCCGCTTCGCGCTGGGGGCGGGCATGGAGCCGGAGATGCATCCGCTGTTCGAGGAACGGTTCGGCACGAAACTGGTGGAAGTCTGGGGCATGACCGAGACCGGCCGGATCTTCGCGGACAACCATGATCCCCGGCAGATCACTACCCGCGCCTTCGGACGGCCCTTCGGTGGGCTGGAGGCCAAGGTCGTCGATGATGACGACACTGAAGTCCCGCGCGGGACGGAAGGCGAACTGCTGGTGCGCTGGGGCGGGCCGGAGGGGCCGCGGCACGGCTTCTTTTCCGGCTATCTGAAGAATCCGGAGGCCACGGCGGAGGCCTGGAAGGGCGGCTGGTTCCATACCGGTGACGCGGTGCGCCAGGACGAGAGCGGCATGCTGTTCTTCGTCGATCGCAAGAAGAACATCATCCGACGGTCAGGGGAGAACATCGCCGCCGCAGAGATCGAGGCGACGATCCAGGCCATGGACAAGGTGGCCCAGGTGGCGGTCATGCCGGTGACTGACGAGATGCGCGACGAGGAGGTGATGGCCTGCGTCGTGCCCATGGCCGGAATCGCGCCAACCCATGAATTCGCAAGGGAAATCCAGGACTGGTGCCTGGAGAAGATCGCCTATTACAAGGCGCCGGGCTGGCTGTATTTCCTCGATGCGCTGCCCGTGACCGGCACCCAGAAGGTGCAGAAGCAGGAGATCTTTCCGAAGGACACCGACCCGCGCGAAGCGGAGGGTGTGCACGACCTGCGCGGCACCAAGAAGCGACGCCGCTGACCGTCGCAGGAGGACCGAACGCATGAGCGCCTATCTGGTTCTCGACTTCGCCATTCATGACCTGCGCGGGTTCATGGAATATGCCGACAATGTCCCGACCTTCCTGGCGAAACACGGCGGGCGCTACATCGTGAAGGGTGTCGTGCCGAAGGTGATGGAGGGGGACTGGTCACCGGAGCGCATGGTGATCCTGGAGTTCCCCAGCGGCCGGCACGCGGAGGATTTCCTGGCCGATCGGGAGTTCCGGACATTGAAGGAGGTGCGCCTGCGCACCACCGACAGCAAGCTGGTGCTGGTGGAGGGCTGTGACTGAGTTCCGGGATCCGTTGGATGCCGGAACTGCGTCGAAGACTTGGGGATCGATCCATCGAACGATGGAGTCGGAACCGGGCCGCTCCCCCACCCGGCCACCCACG
>BQJF01000098.1 GCA_021604565.1 Minwuia thermotolerans
CCGTGGGCGGGCAGGATCAGTTCCGGCTTCATCGCCCGCATCTGGCGCAGCGCCCGTGCCCATTCCAGCGGATAGCGCTGGACCTTCTGCGGATTTCCGGCGTTGGGGAACATCCAGATGATGAAGTCCCCGGCACAGATCGCCTTCCGTTCCGGCCACCAGGCCCAGAGGTGATCGTCGGTCTCCCCCTTGTCGTGGAACAGTTCCACATGCTCGTCACCGACGCGAATGTTCATGCGGTCAACGAAGGTGGTGTCCGGCTTGACCCAGGTCTTCGGACCAAACGGCGGCGGGCCGTCGCGTTCCACCTTCGGCTGGCCACCGGGCCTGTTGGGGCCGAACTGCCGCGCATTGATGTGGCCGTTGTATCCACTGGTCGCGATATAGCGGTCGATGCGGGGGGCGACATTCTCGTGGCCGATGATGCGCGGGCGCGGATTGCCGCTGTCCGATGCCTCGTCCAGGAATGCCTGCGTGCCGCCGATATGGTCGACATGTCCATGTGTGAAGGCGATGGAATTGACCCGGTCCTTCGACCAGCCGCGCAGGGCCTTGATGATTGCCGGTGCATGGGCCTGCAGGCTGGTATCGAACAGCGCCAGACCGTCGCCGGTGCGGAAGCTGACGACGTGGCTGAAGGCTTCCACCACCGCGACGCCATCGGCCACCTCCGACAGTTCACGGGTGACGCGGTTCAGCATGCCGGGCGCCTGTTCGTCGCCCTGGTCGATGATGCGTGAACTCAGTTCGATCAGGTCCGCCATGACCGCGCCTCCCCCCTAGCCGTGGGCTGTCTGGTTGGCCTTCAGTGTGGCATTGGCCTCGCTGCGCGCGAACTCTTCCTTGATCGCGGCGTAGCGCATGTCGATCAGCGGAGCCATGTCGGGATGCGTGAAGATGTAGCGCGCGTCGCGCTGCATGCATTCCAAGACCCAGTCCCCCAAGATCTCCGGCGGCATGCCATTGGCCACCAGTTGCCCGGCGTCCGGGATCGGTGGGGTGTCATCGTCTGCTGTCGGGGCGGGGCGGGTCGGGATGATGCCGGACGGACGCGCGGTGCCGCTGGTGGCGATGCTGGTCTGCACGAATCCGGGGCACAGCACCGAGACACCGATACCCTCCGGCGCCAGTGCCTCGTTCAGGCATTCGGAATAGCCGACGACGGCGAACTTGGTGGCGCAATAGGGGCCCATGTTGGCATTGGTCCAGTGACCGGCCATGGAGGCGGTGTTGATGAAATGGCCGCCTTCGCCATGCGACCTGATCAGCGGCGTGAATATCTCGACGCCATGCACGACGCCCATCAGGTTGATGTCGACGACCCAGCGCCAGTCCTCCAGCGGGATCGTGCCCGGCGCGCCGCCCATGCCGACACCCGCATTGTTCACCACCGCGTGCACCTTGCCGAAGGTCTCGATGGTGGCGTCGGCCGCCGCCTGCACGGACTTCGGATCGCGCACATCGCAGATCACGGTTGCAGTGCCGGTTCCAAGCTCCGCCGCCACACTCGCCAGACCATCGGCGTCGATGTCCGCCAGCATCACCTTCATTCCCGACTGATGCATCGACCGTGCGATCGCCAGTCCAATACCGCTTGCTGCGCCGGTGACGAATGCCACCTTCCCCGCCAGATCCTGCATGTCGTTCTTCGCTCCCGATCTTGTTGATCAGCAAGGGGAGCACATTATCCGAGGAGGGAGAAGTGATGATCGACTGCTGCCGCACGACAGCGACAATGCGATGAAACCTAATCCATCTTCTTGCCGAACAGAAAGCCGCCTATGCCGCCGATGATCAGGAAAATGCCTTGCCAGGCCTTTTCCTGTGATCCGTCTCCTCCAACAAAGAGAGTAGCAACCAGGGCAAGTGTTATGACCACGAGAACGATGGATGCCGCCCAGGTGATGACAGTCCGATTGTGCCGGGCGCTCTTCGCGTCACCTTCGTTGATGCTGGCTTGAGAAATCAACGTGATGGCATCCGGGTCCGAAGTCGGACTGACTTGTTCTCTCAAATCCGTCTCGTCGCGCGGCATGATTCTCAGTCCTCAAGCGCCTCAGAAATAGCCAACAAACTCGCGCTCCTTGCGGACATGCGCCTGTTCGTCTTCTTTCCATGCCCCGACCGTCATGCCCGCTTCGTGGGCCGTATTCGCCTTCGAAAGCATGTCCAGTCCAAGCCGAATGATCTCTGCCTTGGAACGACCGGACTTGTGTGCGAGCAGCTCGAGCTCGTCATTGATTCTTGCATTGAGTTCGAGGGTGAGCCGGACCTTGTCAGTATCCTGAGCCATTCATCGATCCTGTCTGTTGCGTGTAAATTGCACTGTCTACATGCTCAAGATAGGCTCAAACTTGAGCTTGCACAATTCACATGATGTCGCGGAACGCCCGGAAATAGGGTGATTTTGAAATTCGCCATCCATGTACTTGATGCAAAATTACATCATTTCCTGTGGATAAATCACGCAAGATATTGCGGTCTTGGGCGAATCGCCGGAATTCCGGGTAGTCTTACTGTTCTGTAGACAGCTGATCCGAGCATTTGAGGCGGGTATGAAACGATTGCGGTCCATTACACATGCCGAGGACATTCTCGAAATTGACGGGCTGCGCATCATCATCAATGCGCAAGTTCAGGGCAGTTCGCAAGGATGGAGCCTCGCTGAGATATCAGATGCGCTGGAGATTGCCGCTATCAATGCGCTTGGTCAGACGACTGTTGCCGCTGCGGCCGCGTTTCTCATCTCGCGAGAAGAGTGGCAAGAAATGAACTCGGATATCGTGCATATCGCGCGCGCCATTTCGCGCCGAAAATCCGGCGAACCGCTGCCGGGAGTCTACGTTACACGGCTAGGTCCGATCCGAACCGCATTTCGACTGCATAGGCGCGACTGCGCAATGTATATCCACCGATTCGTGATCGAAGCAAAGAATTCGGACGTTCCTTTTCGTTCGATGGTGGATTGGGATGCAGAATCCAATGTCGTTCATTTGACTGGGCACAAGCGAGGCCTTTAGACAGGTGCGTGCAAGTTTACTGAGTCCGTGGCTTGGGCCGGAACGCCGGTGGTTCTCAAATGACAGGTGGGATACGTGATGCAACTCAGTGGCCGTATGGCGCAGCTCGGGACGGAGACGGCGTTCGAGGTGCTGGCGCGGGCGAATGCGCTGGCGGCTCAGGGGAAGTCCATCATCAACCTCGGTATCGGACAGCCCGATTTCCCGACGCCTGAGCATATCGTGGAGGCCGGGCGCAAGGCGCTGGCCGATGGCCACCATGGCTATACGCCTGCCAACGGCATCCCCGAACTGCGCGCCGCCGTGGCCGCCGACATTCAGCGCCGTCACGGAGCGGACGTCGATCCCGATCACATCGTCTGCGTACCCGGTGGCAAGGTCACCATGGCCTTTGCGATGCTGATGTTCGGGGAGGCAGGAGCGGAGATCATGTATCCGGATCCGGGCTTCCCGATCTATCGCTCCATGATCGAGTTCTCCGGTGCCGCCGCCGTGCCGATCCGCCTGCACGAGGCCAATGGCTTCAGCTTCTCGGCGGAGGAAGTCCTGGCGCAGATCACCGACCGCACCCGGCTGATCATCCTGAATTCCCCCGCCAACCCGACGGGTGGCGTGGTGCCACGGGCTGAGATCGACCGGCTGGTGGAGGGACTGGCGCGGTTCCCGGACGTGGCGATCATGTCCGACGAGATCTATTCCTGCATGACCTATGATGGTCTGGATCACGTCACGCTGCTGGACTATCCGTCGATCCGCGACCGGCTGATCGTGCTGGATGGCTGGTCGAAGACCTATGCCATGACCGGCTGGCGGCTTGGCTGGGGACTGTGGCCGGCCAGCCTGGCACCGCTGGCGGGCAAGCTGGCGGTCAACACCCACTCCTGCGTCAATGCCGCGACGCAGTTCGCCGGGATCGCCGCGCTGGAGGGGCCGCAGGATGCGGTGCAGCAGATGGTCACTGCCTTCGATTCCCGCCGCACCCGCATGGTCGCGCTGCTGAACGACATGCCCGGCGTTTCGTGCGTGATGCCGAAGGGTGCGTTCTATGCCTTCCCGAACATCACCGGAACAGGCCTCGACAGCGCCACGATGCAGGACCGCCTGCTGCAGGAAACCGGCGTCGCTGCCATTGCAGGAACCAGCTTTGGCCGGTTCGGGGAGGGCTACCTGCGGTTCAGTTGCGCCAGCTCCATCGACAATATCGAAGAGGCAATGGCGCGGATGAAGAACTGGCTGGCAGAGAACGTCGGCTGATCTTCAGCCCAGGTCGATGTCCATCCAGATCGGCACATGGTCGGAGGGCTTCTCGCCCCAGCCGCGGGCTTCGCGCACCACTTCCATGCCTTTCGGCGCACCGATCAGCGCGGGCGTGACCCAGATGTGGTCCAGGCGACGGCCCTTGTCGGCGGCGTCCCAGTCCTTCGCGCGGTAGCTCCACCAGCTGTAGAGCTGTTCGGTATCCGGCACGAACTCGCGTACCACGTCATGGAACCCGTGGGACGCAATCCAGTCCGCCATGCGCGCCACCTCGATGGGGGTATGGCTGACGACCTTCAGCAGTTTCTTGTGTGACCAGACGTCATTCTCGTGCGGGGCAATGTTCAGGTCGCCGACCACCACGGCCCTGGCACTGTCCGTGCGACGTTCCGCGAACCAGGCTGTCACCTCGTCCAGGAACCGCAGCTTGTGGTCGAACTTCTCGTTTACCACCGGGTCCGGTTCGTCACCGCCTGCCGGCACATAGAAGTTGTGCACCTCCACATCGCCGGGCAGGCGGGTCAGCAGATGGCGGGTGTCGTCCTTGCCCGCCCATTTCAGCCGCTCGCTACCCGCCAGCGGCACGCGGGATACGGTGGCGACACCGTGATAGCTCTTCTGGCCGAAGACCTCGATGTGCGGATAGCCCATTTCCCGGAAGTCCTGATAGGGGAACTTGCCGTCCTCGCACTTGATCTCCTGCAGGCAGAGCACGTCCGGCCGGTAGGTCTGCACGAAGCGCCGCACGATGGGCAGGCGCAGGCGCACGGAGTTGATGTTCCAGGTGGCAATACGGGTGGTCGACATGGGACAGCCTGTGTTCATTGACGGGCGGGCAGGGGCGGAGAATCAGAGGGCCGGAAACGGCGAGAATCGGATCAGAAGATGTTCAGGGTGGCACCGGTCACGCCCAGGGGCCAGCGCCCGGATTCGAAAAGCCGGAACTTGTGCGCGAAGGCGTGTTCCTCATCCTCCCCCGCCGCCAGCACCAGGGCCGCGAGATAGGCCCCCTGGGTCGCGGAACCGGCGGCTGCGCGGATCAGTCCCTCATCGTCAATGCCAAAGCGGGATGCGGCCTGCGCCGCCGCCGCGTGGACGGCGTCCGAGGCCGTGCTGGTGACATGCGTCAGGGCAACAAGCACAGCCTGCTCGTCGCCGATGATCTCCACCGCCTGCACGGACAGGGCGGCGCGCAACTGCTCCTCCGCCTCCCATCCCGTGCTGTTCCAGTCCTGGTTCCCTGCGGCTTCCTCCGCCTCCATCCAGTCGCCGATCTCGGCCGGACCGGCTTCGGGGAAGCCCAGCGCGGAGAGATAGGCGTGGGCCGCGTCGGCTTCGTCCGCACTCAGCAGTTCGCCCACGCGGTGAAACCAGCGCACCTGGGTCAGGGTCTGGGCAAACAGGCCCACCGCGCGCAGCGTTGGCGGCAGGTCCTCGCCCGTGAAATCGAGATCGGGATCAAAATCAATCATGCGGGCGGTTATAGCCTGACCGGTGCCTCTGATGCAGCCCTGAACTCGGGATCATCTACTGCCGGGTCATGGCTGCGCGCGCTTCTGCCTCTACTTCAGCCTTCCGGTCCTTCGACGTGGCCGGTTCGGGCAACTGGATGACCACGCGGCTGATCCGGCCCGGATAGATAAACGGGGCCTGATAGTCGTCGGTCACGGGCGCGTTGGAGCGCCCGAAGTCCATGCCGGTGGAGGAGATGATGCGTAGCAGCATCGCAATGTGGACCGAACTGGCCACCTGGCCGTCCACGGACAGGGTGGCTGTCGCCGACTGGTCGGCATTGCGGTCCACCTGCACCATAACTTCGTGCGCGCCCGGGCTGAGGGGCGTTTCCGTTGCGATCCGACTGTGCTCGCGGAAGCAGTTGTAGTCGAACACCACCCTGCCGCCGCTGACATAGAGCGCCAGACCGCTGTTGATGGTGCCGCGGGCCAGGATGGCCCCGTCTCCATTGCCTGCCGGATGATCGATGGTCGCGGTGATGGTGAAACTGCGTGCCGGGCTGGGGCAGGCGTCCGCCACGATGTGGCTGACCGGCGGGTAATAGACATAGCGCCGCCGCGCCGTTGGCGTGCCGGGCTGGCGGGAGGCGCGGAACAGCATCCCTGCGCCCCGATCATCCAGCGGCAGCACGCCGTGGCGCTCTGCCTCCACCCACCAGCGGTCGGTGAGTTCCTTCAGCTTCGCCGGTTCGCGCTCCGCCAGGTCATCGCACTCGGAGAAGTCCTCATCCAGATTGTAGAGCTCCCACTGGTCGTCGTCGAAGCTCCTGCCCCGGCGGTGCCAGGTGACAGCTTTCCAGCCATCCATCCAGATGCCGCGATGGCCCAGCATTTCCATGTACTGCACGTCGCGGTCGGGTTTGGCGTTCGGGTCGGTCAACGTGTCCTTCAGGCTGACGCCGGTCATCGGCATCTGCGGCACGCCCGCGACCTCTTCCGGCATCCCGACACCGGCCACGTCCAGGATGGTCGCGGCAATGTCGGTGGCATAAGCGAAGGGGCGGCGGATCTGCCCCTCCTGCCCCTTCAGCGCGTTTGGCCAGTGAATGATCAGCGGATCGCGGGTGCCGCCGCCATGGGTGTTCTGCTTGTACCATTTCAGCGGCGCATTGCCCGCCTGGGCCCAGCCCCAGGGAATGTTGGAATGGCTGCGCGGGCCGCCGATCAGGTCCAGGTGCTTCACCGCCTCGTCGACGTCCTCGTGCAACTGGTTGAAGTGGCGCATCTCGTCGAACACGCCCGTCGACTGGCCTTCCTGACTGGCGCCATTGTCGGACATGACCACGATCATGGTGTCATCGAGCCGCCCGATCTCGGCCAGGAAATCCACCATGCGGCCGATCTGGTGGTCGGTGTGGTCCAGCATCCCGGCGAAGGCTTCCTGCAGCCGGTTGGCGAAGGCCTGGTGGTTGGGGGACAGGTCATCCCATGCCTCCACACCCCGATTGCGCGGCGCGAGCTTCGTGCTGGCGGGAATGATGCCGGATGCCTTCTGGCGCGCGTACCAATCCTCCCGCGTCGCATCCCAGCCCGCGTCGAAGCGACCCCGATACTTGTCCAGATACGGCTGCGGTGCCTGATGCGGGGAGTGGGTGGCACCGAAGGCCATGTACATGAAGAACGGACGCTCCGGGACGAGGCTGGTCGTGTCGCGGATCATGCCCATGGCCTGATCCACCATGTCCTCGGAGAAATGATAGCCATCATGCGGTGTGCCAGGGGGCGACATAAGGTGGTTGTCGCAGGTGATTTCCGGGCTGAACTGATCCGTCTCCCCCTGCATGAAGCCGTAATAGCGATTGAAGCCGCGCTGCAGGGGCCAGTTGTGGAATGGCCCGGCGGCGGAACATTCGACCATCGGGGCCAGATGCCACTTGCCGGTGGCGAATGTGGCATAGCCATCGTCGCGCAGCACCTCGGCGACCGTTGCCGCCGACCGGGGCATGGCACCGCGCATGTTGGGGAAGCCGCTGTCCATGTTCGAGATGGCGCGCATCCGGACGGTGTGATGGTTGCGCCCGGTCATGACGCACGCCCGCGTCGGCGAACAGAGCGAAGTGGTGTGGAAACTTGAATAGCGCAATCCGTTCGCCGCCAGCCGGTCCACGTTCGGCGTCTCGATGGTGGAACCATAGCTGCCGAAATGGGAAAAGCCGGTGTCGTCGAGCACGATCAGCAACACGTTTGGCTTGCCGCGCGGCAGTTTCGGTTCCGGCCACCAGGCCTCCGACTCGTCGAAGGTGCGTCCGATCGTGCCGCCGAATTCCGGCTCTGCCGGGTGCCTGTAGCTCATGATGCGGTCCTCCCCTACCGTTTGACATGAATAGTCTGAACCCGTTGCCACCATCTGCAAACCGTCTTGGGTTTGCGGCAGGCGGCGGACTGGTGCATCTTCCGCCGGAGCATTTCAACGGGACGGACAGCAGGCGCATGTGGCAGCGAACCAAGGACCTGATACGCAACGCCGGACACCGGGCCAAGGTCGCGGTCTCGGCACATGATCGGGTGCTGCCGGATTTCATCATCGTCGGCGCGCAGAAGGCCGGGACCACCTCCCTGCATCACTATCTGCAGCAGCATCCGCTGGTGCTGCCGCCGTCGTCGAAGGAAGTGCATTATTTCGACTATGGTTATTCGCGTGGAGAGAACTGGTATCGCGGCCATTTCGCCCGTACGGCAGAGAAGCTGGAACTGGAGACGCAGCTCGGCGCCGCAGTGCTGACGTTCGAAGCCAGTCCCTATTACATTTACCACCCGCTGGCGATCGAACGGATGGCGGCGGACCTGCCGGGCGTGCGGGTCATCGCCATGCTGCGTGACCCCATCGATCGCACCTTCTCCCACTACTGGCACGAGAAGAAGAAGGATCAGGACGATCTCTCGCTGGCCGAGGCCATCGCGCAGGAACCGGAACGGCTGGCCGGGGAGGCGGAGAAGATTCGCCAGGATCCCGCCTACCAGTCATGGGCGCACCAGCATTTTTCCTACGTCGACCGCAGCCGTTACGCGCCGCAGGTCGAGCGTCTGCAGACGGTGCTGGGGGCGGAGAATGTCTGCCTGATCAAGTCGGAAGCCTTCTTCGCGGACCCCGAGACCGAGACCGAGCGCGTCTTCGGCTTCCTGGAACTGGAACCGGCGCACGGCATCGACTATGCGCCACAGAACGTCGGCGGCTATGACGACCGCATCCCGGCGGATGTGCGCGCAAGCCTGCGGGAAATCTTCGCCGAAGACTACGCCCGCCTGCGCCAGATCGCAGGGCCGCAGTTCGACTGGTTCGAGGACTGAGCGGACTTGTGGTTGGCCAGGCCGGTCGTCATATGAAAGGCTATGCGAAGTTGATCAACCAGAGGTTTTCGTCATGAGCGCCGCCTTGCCACGCCTGTTCCATGCCCCGGTGCGTCTGCTGGCGATGCTGCTGCTGGCGCTCAGTCTGACCGGTTGCGGCGTGAACGAAATCCCGCGGCTGGACGAGGGGGTCAACGCCGCCTGGGCGCAAGTGCAGAACCAGTACCAGCGCCGTGCCGATCTGATCCCGAATCTGGTGGAGACCGTGAAGGGCTTCGCCGCGCAGGAAAAGGACGTGCTGACCGCTGTTATCGAGGCCAGGGCAAAGGCAACGCAGGTCCAGGTTCAGGTGACGCCGGACATGTTGAGTGACCCGAATGCGCTGAAGATGTTCGAACAGGCGCAGGGCCAGCTCTCCAGCGCCCTCTCGCGGCTGCTCGTTACAGTCGAGCGCTATCCCGAACTGAAGAGCTCGCAGAACTTCATTGCCCTGCAGTCGCAGCTGGAGGGGACCGAGAACCGGATTGCCGTGGCGCGGCGGGACTACATCGATGCTGTCCGGGTCTTCAACACCGAACTGCGTACCTTCCCCGGCATCATCTGGGCGACCATACTGTACGGTGATCTGGAACCGAAACAGAATTTCCAGGCGGCCCCGGGGGCGGACCAGGCGCCTGCCGTGAAGTTCTGATGCAGTCCTTGTGGCGGACAGCAACCCGGGCCCTGCCGGTCGTGCTGGTGCTGGTGCTTTGGGTCGGACTCGTCACGGCCCAGACCTTCCCTCCCCTGACCGGGCGCGTGGTGGATCAGGCCGGTGCACTGGATGCGTCCACTGTACAGAAGCTGACCGCCGGTCTGGCAGCCCATGAAAGGGCCACCAGCAACCAGGTCGTCGTGGTCACGCTGGGGTCACTGGAGGGATACGAGATCGCCGACTACGGCTATCGGCTGGGCCGGGCCTGGGGGATCGGCCAGGAAGGCCGGAACAATGGCGCCCTGCTGATCGTCGCGCCCGCCGAGCGCAAGGTGCGGATCGAGGTCGGCTATGGGCTGGAGGGCAGCCTGACCGACGCGGCGTCGCGACTGATCATCGAGAACGAGATCCTTCCCGCCTTTCGCGACGGCGATCTGGCGGGCGGTATTGTCCGTGGCACCAATGCCATCCTGCAGACCATCGCGGGGACCTATGCCCCCCTGCCGAAGGAAGCGGATGACGACATTCAAGACCGGATGGTGGCCCTGTTTCCCATTGTGCTGTTCCTGCTGTTCTTCCTGATGGCGGTACGGGGGGAGGGCGGCGGTCCCCGGACGGGTCGAAGGCGTGGGCGGAGGATGCTCTATGGCGGCGGCCTTGCTGGTGGAGCAGGTGGCTTCGGCGGCGGCAGTGGTGGTGGATTTGGCGGCGGTGGCGGCGGCTTCGGCGGCGGCGGATCGTCGGGGAGCTGGTGATGGCAGGACATTTTTCGGAACCGGATCGCCAGCGCATCGTGGACGCGATCCGCGCAGTCGAGGCACGGACCAGTGGTGAGATCGTCTGCGTCGTCGCCCGCGCCTGCGAGCCCTATCTGATCATTGCGGCCCTGTGGTCCGCGCTGGCGGGCATGCTCGGCGGCGGGATTCTGGTGCTTGGCGGGGGTGGCCTGTCAGCCGCGCAGCTGATCGTCGTGCAATCGGGTATCGCCCTGCTGATCTTCCTGGTGCTGCATCACATGCCGCTGCGCATGGCGCTGGTGCCGCGCAGGGTGAAGCAGCGCCGCGCGGCGCGGCTGGCCCGGACCCAGTTCCTGGAACAGGGGCTGCACCGCACGACCGACCGCACCGGCATCCTGATCTTCGTCGCAATGGCTGAACATCACGTTGAGATCATTGCCGACTCCGGCATCAATGCGGTTGTTGATCCCGGCTCCTGGGACAGCATCGTCGATGGTTTCACCAGCCACATGAAACAGGGCCAGACCGTGGATGCGTTTGTTGATGCCATCGCCGCCGCGGGCGCGGAACTGGATGGCCATTTCCCGCGCCAACCTGATGACAGCGACGAATTGCCGAACCATCTCGTCGAGATCTGAAGCCGTCAGCCGAACCCGGCAGCCCTTGGCAGCCAGGTGGCGAGGTCCGGAAACGCGAGGACGGCGGCGAGTCCGAACAGCAGCAGGAAGACATAGGGGAAGATACCCCGGATGACTTCCGCGAGTGGCGCGTCGGCAATGCCCTTGATGACGAACAGGTTCATGCCGACCGGCGGTGTGATCAGCGCCAGTTCGAGGTTGATCATCAGCAGAACGCCGTACCAGATCGGGTCGATACCCAGTTGCAGCAGCACGGGGTAGATGATCGGTGTGGTGATCAGGATGATCGAGATCGTTTCCAGGAACATGCCCAGGATGAAGATGACGACCATGACCGCCAGCACGAACATCAGCGGTGTCAGTTCGTAGGTGACGACGGTTTCGACCAGTTCGGCGGGCAGGCGGATGATGGTCACCGCATGCCCGAAGATCGCGGCAGCGGCCAGGATCATGAACAGCATGGCGGTTGTGCGCACGGTTTCCTGCGAGGTTTCCCACAGGTCGCGCCAGCCGAAGTTGCGGTAGACCACGACACCGACGAACAGCGCATAGAAACAGCCGATGGCTGCGGCCTCCGACGCCGTGAAGATGCCGAGATAGATGCCGCCCAGCACCACGGGCGGCATCATCAGGGCCCAGAACGCGCGACCGACTGCGCGGGCGCATTCGCGGAACCCGATCCAGCCGGGATTCTCGATATCGTGTCGCCGGACGGCGGCCCACATGCAGTACAGCGCAAAGACGAGCGCCATCAGCAGACCCGGAACCAGCCCGGCCAGGAACAGCGCGCCGATGGAGACCTCCGTGACGATGGCATAGAGGATCATCGGGCCGGAGGGCGGGATCAGGATGCCCAGCGTGCCACCCGCCGCGATGACGCCATAGGCGGTATGGGCGGGATAGCCGAAACGCCGCATCTGCGGGATGGCTGCGGTGCCGATGGTCAGTGCGGTGGCAACGGAAGAGCCGGAAATGGCGGCGAAGACCGTGCAGGACAGCACCGTCGCAATGCCCAGACCGCCGGGCAGGTGCCGGACCATGGCGTTGGCGGCTTCATAGAGGTGATCGACGACCTTCGAGCGGATCATGATGAAGGCCATGAAGGCGAACATCGGGATCGCGGTCAGCAGGTTGTTGTTCAGCTTGGCGAAGACCGTGTCGGCAATCGAATGCACATGGCCTTCGGTCAGCAGGGTGATGATCAGCGATGCCAGGCCCAGTGCGGCAAAGATGGGGGCGCCGGTCAGCAACAGTACCAGCAGCAGGCCGAGGATCAGGGCAAGCGTCATCGGTCGCCCCGTCCGCCGGTCAGGATGGAGAACAGTCGCGCCACCGCCACGGCAATGAGCAGAACCGATCCGAAGATCAGGGCGAGTTGCGGTATCCACATCGGCACGGCCAGATAGCCGTCGGAATAGACACCGAAGTCGTAGGAGAACCGGACAGCGGTGATGCCACTGACCAGGATTGCCAGCATGACCAGAATGGCGGCAATCATGCCCCAGACAGCGGCCAGTCGTCTGCCGGCACCCTTGAGGCGGCCCGTCAGCAGGTCGACGCTGATGTGGTCGCCGCGCCGCAGCGTCTCCGCCGCGCCCAGCATGACAATTGCGACGACGAGATAACCGGAGAGTTCATCGGTCCAGGTAACCGGCGTGCCAAGCACGTAGCGCTTGAAGACGCTGTAGCCGGTGACAGCCAGAACAACGAGCACCCCCAGTGCGGCCAGGCCGAGGCCCAGCCGCGCCACGGGTGTCACCAGGCGCTCCAGCAGACCGGGGGCAGGCGTCGTGCCGCCACCCGCTGCACCATGTTGTTCAACAGGATTCATGGTGCTGTCTGCCGTGCTGCCCGTTGGTTTGGTTGCCGACTACTTGCCGATCTGGTTGACCAGTTCCAGCAGCTTCTTGCCTTCCTCACCGGTCTCCTCTGCGAATGCCGCATCGAATGCCGGGCCCATTGCCGCCTTCATGACCGCAATCTGGTCCGCCGTATGAATGTGGACCGTCACGTTCTTCGTGGCGAGATTGTACGGCGCGGAACCGGCAGCCTTCTCGGTTTCCTCGACCGCCCAGACAGCAGCCTTGGCACCGGCGGCCTCCAGCGCGGCCTTGTTGGCATCGCTCAGACCGTCATACCAAGCCGGGTTGACGTAGCCGTGGAAGAAGACGCTGAACAGCGGCGAGGCCACGACCTGATCCTGCACTTCGTAGTACTTGCGCGACCAGGTGGCGGCGATGTCGGTCAGGCCCGCATCAATGACGCCGGTGGACAGCGCCTGATAGACCTTGGAACCGGACATGGCCGATGGGGCGGCACCCAGGGCGCGCAGGCCGGCATCGACAATCGGGTTCAGGCCGCGAATCTTGACGCCCTGGAAGTCAGCCGGGGTCAGCAACGCCTTGCCCTTCGAGGTGTAGGCGCTCATCCGGGTGGTGAACAGCCAGGCGACATTGCGCACGCCCTTGGTCAGCAGCGCGTCATCAAGATACTTCGCCGCTTCCGATCCCGGCCAGTTGGCCAGGACGGCCTTGCTGGTCACCGCATAGGGC
>BQJF01000099.1 GCA_021604565.1 Minwuia thermotolerans
GAGATGGTGATGCCGGGCGACAACATCGCGATGGTGGTGGAGCTGATCAACCCGATCGCGATGGACGAGGGACTGCGCTTCGCCATCCGTGAAGGCGGCCGCACCGTCGGTGCCGGCGTCGTCGCGAAGATCGTCGAGTAACTATTGACCACACCTCGGTGCCGGGCGCTGTGCCCGGCACCGTTGCTGCTTGTTTTGAGGGAAGGGTGACATGGACAGTCAGAATATCCGGATCAGGCTGAAGGCCTTCGATCACCGGGTACTCGACCAGTCGACGAGCGAGATCGTCAACACGGCCAAGCGCACAGGCGCTCAGGTTCGTGGACCCGTCCCGCTGCCGACACGTATCGAGAAATTCACGGTGCTGCGTTCGCCGCACATTGACAAGAAGTCGCGTGAGCAGTTCGAGATCCGGACGCACAAGCGGCTGCTCGACATTGTCGAGCCGACTCCGCAGACGGTGGACGCGCTGATGAAGCTCGACCTCGCTGCCGGTGTCGATGTCGAGATCAAGCTGTAAGGATGGGATTGGACACGATGCGTACCGGTCTTATTGCACGCAAGCTGGGCATGACCCGCGTCTTCGGTGAAGACGGTGGCCATCTGCCAGTGACGGTGCTCCAGATTGACTCCTGCCAGGTGGTGGCTCACCGCACGGCGGAGCGTGATGGCTATCAGGCGCTGCAGCTTGGTGCCGGCAAGGCGAAGGTGAAGAACACCATCAAGCCGATGCGCGGTCACTTTGCGAAGGCGCAGGTCGAGCCGAAACAGAAACTGGCGGAATTCCGCGTTGCCGATGATGCCTTCATCGACGTTGGCGCTGAACTGTCGGCGGATCATTTCGTTGACGGCCAGAAGGTCGACGTGGTCGGCACCTCCATCGGCAAGGGCTTTGCCGGTGCGATGAAGCGGCACAACTTCTCTGGTCTGCGGGCCAGTCATGGTGTGTCCATCTCGCATCGCAGCCATGGCTCGACGGGGCAGTGCCAGGATCCCGGCAAGGTCTTCAAGGGCAAGAAGATGGCCGGCCACATGGGTGATGCCCGTGTCACGCTGCAGAACCTGAAGGTCGTACGCACCGACGTGGCGCGCGGCCTGGTGATGGTCGAGGGCGGCGTGCCCGGCGCGAAGGGTTCCTGGGTGCTGATCCGCGATGCGGTGAAGAAGGCTCGGCCTGATGCGGCCCCCTATCCCGGTTCTGTCGTTGCCGCGGAAGCGGCTGCTGACGACACCACCGCCGAGGATGCGGCCCCGGCCGAGGCACCCGCGACGGAAACGGAGGGCGCGTGACCATGCAGACCAAGGTCATCAACCTGGACAACGCCGAAGCCGGTGAGATCGATCTGAGTGATTCGATCTTCGGGCTGGAACCGCGCCAGGACCTGCTGCACCGGATGGTGCGGTATCAGCTTGCGAAACGGCGTGCCGGTACGCACAAGGTGAAGGGGCGTCACGAGATTGCCCGCACCGGCGCCAAGCCCTTCAAGCAGAAGGGTACGGGCCGTGCGCGTCAGGGTTCGTGGAAGGCTCCGCAGCATCGTGGTGGTGGCGTTGCCCACGGCCCGCAGGTGCGCAGCCATGCCCACGACCTGCCGAAGAAGGTGCGTCGTCTGGCCATGCTGCATGCGCTGTCGTCGAAGGCAGCGGGTGAGAAGCTGATCGTGCTTGACCAGGCGGTCATGGACGAGGGCAAGACGAAGATCCTGGCGGCCAAGCTGAAAGCGATGGGGCTGAACTCCGCGTTGATCATCGATGGCACCGACGTGAACGAGAACTTCGTTCGCGCCGCGCGCAACATCCCGCTGATCGACGTGCTGCCGCAGCAGGGCGCCAATGTGTACGACATCCTGCGGCGGGAGCACCTGGTGCTGACCCGTTCCGCGGTCGAGGCACTGGAGGCCCGCCTGTCATGAGCCTGGAACGCTATTACGACATCATTCTCAGCCCGGTGATCACCGAAAAGGCGACGAATGTATCCGAGCACAATCAGGTTGTGTTCCGGGTAGCCAAGGATGCCACCAAGCCTGAGATCAAGGCAGCGATCGAGACGCTGTTCAAGGTTGAGGTCAAGGGTGTCAACACGCTCATCACCAAGGGCAAGAACAAGGTGTTCCGGGGCCGTCGCGGACGTCGCCCGGACGTCAAGAAGGCCGTGGTGACGCTTGTTGATGGCCATTCCATCGATGTGACGACGGGGCTCTGACAGCATGGCACTCAGGAAATTCAATCCGACGACACCGTCGCGGCGTAATCTGGTCCTGGTCGACCGTTCCCACCTGCACAAGGGTGACCCGGTCAAGAGCCTGACCGAGGGTCTGACCAAGAAGGGCGGTCGCAACAACACCGGGCGTATCACTGCGCGCCGTATCGGTGGCGGTCACAAGCGTCGCTATCGCATGGTCGACTTCAAGCGTCGCAAGTTCGACGTGGTCGGCACGGTCGAGCGGCTGGAATACGATCCGAACCGGACCGCATTCATTGCGCTGATCAACTATGAAGATGGCGAGCAGGCCTACATCCTGGCGCCGCAGCGGCTTTCCCCGGGCGACAAGGTTGTTTCCGGTGAGCGTTGCGACATCAAGCCGGGCAATGCCATGCCGTTGCGCAACATGCCGGTGGGCACGGTCATCCACAATGTGGAACTGAAGCCCGAAAAGGGTGGCCAGATCGCCCGTTCGGCTGGTACGTACGCGCAGCTGATCGGCAAGGATTCCGGTTATGCGCAGCTTCGTCTGTCCTCTGGTGAACAGCGGATGGTGCGTGGTGAGTGCATGGCCACTGTCGGCGCGGTCAGCAACCCGGACCAGCAGAATGCGAAGCTCGGCAAGGCCGGTCGCAAGCGCTGGCTCGGCAAGCGCCCCGCAGTTCGCGGTGTCGCCATGAACCCGGTCGACCATCCGCACGGCGGTGGTGAAGGCCGGACCTCCGGCGGTCGTCATCCGGTGACGCCGTGGGGCAAGTCGACGAAGGGTGCCCGGACGCGTTCGAACAAGGGCACCGACAAGTACATCATGCGCAGCCGCCACAAGACGAAGAAGTAGGCATCGTTTGACGATGCCCGGTGCCGTGTCTGGCACCGGTGGCTGGGTGGACGAAATGGGGTGAGGGCCGGTTGCCGTCATTCCGAAAAGAAGGAAGAAGCGAACCGTGGCACGTTCAGTTTGGAAAGGTCCGTTTGTCGACGGATACCTCCTGAGGAAGGCCGAGGCGGCGCATGCGTCAGGGCGGAAGGATGTGATCAAGATCTGGTCGCGCCGCTCCACGATCCTGCCGCAGTTCGTCGGTCTCACGTTCGGCGTCTACAACGGCCAGAAGCACCTGCCGGTGCTGGTGTCGGAAGAGATGGTCGGGCACAAGTTCGGCGAGTTCGCGCCGTCCCGCAATTACTTCGGCCACGCCGCCGACAAGAAGGCGAAGAGGAGGTAATCGGGTGGGCAAGGAAGCCAAAGAGCGCAAGCAGGCGGACAACGAGGCCAAGGCCGTCGCCCGCAACCTGCGTGTCAGCCCGCAGAAGCTGAACCTGGTCGCCGGGATGATCCGCGGTCGGCGGGTGGAGGACGCACTGCTGCGTCTGACATTCTCCAACAAGCGCATCTCCGGTCCGGTGAAGACCGCGCTGCAGAGCGCGATCGCCAATGCGGAGAACAACCACCAGCTGGACCCCGACGCGCTTGTCGTGAAGGAAGCCTGGGTGGGCAAGGGACTGGTCATGAAGCGGTTCCAGGCGCGCGCCCGTGGCCGTGCCGGTCGTATCGTGAAACCTTTCAGCCATCTCACGATCGTGGTGGCCGAAGTCGAGGAGGCGAACTGATGGGGCAAAAAGTATCCCCGGTCGGGCTCCGGCTCGGCATCAACCGTACCTGGGATTCGCGCTGGTTCGCTGATCGCGGCGAGTACGCGAGCCTGCTGCATGAGGACATGCGGATGCGGGAGCACCTGTTCGACAAGCTGTCGGGCGCCGGTGTGTCGCGGATCGTGATCGAACGTCCGGCCAAGAAGGCCCGCGTGACCATCCATTCGGCGCGTCCGGGTGTGGTCATCGGCAAGAAGGGCCAGGACATCGAGAAGCTGCGTCGCGAACTGAGCGAGCTGAGCAGCTCCGAGGTGTCGGTGAACATCGTCGAGATCCGCAAGCCGGAACTGGACGCGCGCCTGGTGGCCGAGAACATTGCCCAGCAGCTTGAGCGCCGCGTGGCGTTTCGGCGGGCGATGAAGCGGTCGGTGCAGAATTCGATCCGTCTCGGCGCCCAGGGCATCCGCATCAATTGCGGCGGTCGGCTGGGTGGCGCGGAAATCGCGCGGACGGAGTGGTATCGCGAAGGCCGTGTGCCGCTGCATACCCTGCGTGCCGACATCGACTATGGCGTGGCGACGGCGAAGACCGCCTATGGCGCGATCGGTATCAAGGTCTGGATCTTCAAGGGCGAAATCATGGCCCACGATCCGATGGCCCAGGACAAGCGTGCGCAGGAGCAGCAGAGCTCCGGCGGACGTGGTTGAAGAATCGGGAGCGAGTTAGAAAATGCTGCAACCGAAACGCACCAAGTTCCGCAAGGCCCACAAGGGCCGCATCCATGGCAAGGCCAAGGGTGGAACGGCGCTGAACTTCGGCGCCTATGGCATGAAGGCCCAGGAGCCGGGACGTATCACGGCACGCCAGATCGAGGCGGCGCGTCGTGCCATCACGCGCCACATCAAGCGCGCGGGCCGCGTCTGGATCCGTATCTTCCCGGACGTGCCGGTGTCGAAGAAGCCGACCGAAGTCCGCATGGGTAAGGGCAAGGGCACGCCGGAATTCTGGGTTGCCCGTGTCAAGCCGGGCCGGATCATGTTCGAGCTGGACGGTGTCCCGCCCGAGCTGGCTGTCGAGGCTTTCGAGCTGGCGTCCGCCAAGCTGCCCATCGCGACCAAGATGGTCAGCCGTTATCCGGAGGGTAACTGATCATGAGTGCCGAGGATTTTCGCGCCAAGTCCGACGACCAGCTGAAGGACAGCCTGGTCGACCTGAAGAAGGAGCAGTTCAACCTGCGCTTTCGCCGGGCCACCGGGCAGGTCGAGGACACCAGCCGCATCCGGACCATCCGTCGCGACATTGCGCGCGTGAAGACGGTCCTGACCGAACGGGCGAAGGGAGCCTGAGAACATGCCAAAGCGCATCATGCAGGGTGTGGTGGTAAGCGACGCAAACGACAAGACCGTCGTTGTCCGGGTCGAGCGTCGCGTGACCCATCCGCTCTACAAGAAGATCATCCGCATGAGCAAGAAGCTGCATGCGCATGACGCCGACAACCGGTGCAAGGCGGGCGAGACGGTCCGGGTACGTGAGTGCCGGCCGTTTTCGAAGCTGAAGCGTTGGGAAGTCTTGCACGAAGCCGAGTGACCAGCCGGTCACTGGGGTTCAGTTAGCCAAGGACAGGAGTAGTCCATGATTCAGATGCAAACCAACCTGGATGTCGCCGACAATTCCGGCGCCCGCCGGGTGCAGTGCATCAAGGTACTGGGTGGCGCGGCCCGCAAGGTTGCCGGGGTTGGCGATATCATCGTCGTCTCGGTGAAGGATGCGATTCCGCGTGGCCGTGTGAAAAAGGGTGACGTGATGCGCGCGGTGATCGTGCGTACCGCGAAGGAAGTCCGTCGCCCGGATGGAACCGCCATCCGCTTTGACCGCAATGCGGCCGTTCTGATCAACAAGCAGAACGAGCCGATCGGGACACGTATCTTTGGCCCGGTAACGCGTGAACTGCGCGGCAAGGGCTACATGAAGATCGTCTCCCTGGCGCCGGAGGTGATCTGATGGCCGAGAAGTTCAAGATCAAGAAGGGCGACAAGGTCGTCGTTCTGGCCGGTCGCGACAAGGGCCGCCGTGGCGAAGTCCTGCGGGTCCTCCGCGAGGATCGTCGGGCGGTTGTCTCCGGTGTCAACATGATCAAGCGGCATCAGAAGCCTGGTCAGGGCAACACCGGTGGCATCATCGAGCGTGAGGCCGCGGTTCACATTTCCAATCTCGCCCTCGAGGATCCGAAGGACGGCGCACCGACGCGCGTCGGTTACCGGGTTCTCGATGATGGCCGCAAGGTGCGTTTCGCACGGCGGTCCGGCGAAGTCATCGACGTCTGAGGAGGGGCAGGATCATGGCTCAGCCGAGGCTGAAGGAACAGTATCAGAGCGATATCCGACCGGCACTGCGGTCGCGCTTTGAATACTCCAACGAGATGCAGACCCCGAAACTCGACAAGATCGTCATCAATATCGGCGTGGGCGAGGCGGTCAGCGACTCGAAGAAGATCAATGCAGCGGTCAGCGAACTGGAGAAGATCTCCGGTCAGAAGGCCGTCGTGACCAAGGCGCGGAATTCCATTGCCGGCTTCAAGCTGCGCGAAGGCATGCCGATCGGCTGCAAGGTCACGCTGCGTGCGGACAGGATGTACGAATTCCTGGATCGCCTGATCACCATCGCCCTGCCCCGGGTCCGCGACTTCCGCGGTGTCAACCCGAACAGCTTTGACGGCAATGGCAACTACGCGATGGGCCTGAAGGAGCAGATCGTCTTTCCCGAGATCAGCTATGACGAGGTTGATGAGATTCGCGGGATGGACATCATCATCTGCACCACGGCCCGGACCGACAACGAAGCCCGTGAGCTTCTCGCCGCGTTCAACATGCCGTTCCAGAAGAAGGACTGAATCGATGGCCAAGAAGAGTTCAGTCGAGAAGGAAAAGAGCCGCCGCAAGCTGGTGGCGAAGTACGCGGCCAAGCGGGAAACCCTGCGCCAGATGGCGAAGGATGAGTCCCTGTCGCAGGAGGAGCGGTTCGCCGCCCGCCTGAAGCTGGCCGAACTGCCGCGCAACAGTGCCGCAACCCGCGTGCACAACCGCTGCGGCGTCACCGGGCGTCCGAAAGGCTATTATCGGAAGCTCAACATGTCGCGTATCGCGCTTCGTGAGCTGGGGTCTGCTGGACAGATCCCCGGTCTCGTGAAGTCGAGCTGGTAAGGGTAGCGAGATATGTCATTTTCGGATCCGATCGGGGACATGCTCACCCGTATCCGCAACGGGCAGATGGCGCGCAAGGGTGTCGTCCGCTCCCCCGCCTCCAAGTTCCGGGCCAACGTTCTCGAGGTCCTGAAGCGCGAAGGCTACATCCGTGACTGGCGGCGTGAGGACGGTGAGTCCGGTCACGGCGAACTGGTCATCGAACTGAAGTACTATGAGGGCGATCCGGTGATCAGCAAGATCCGCCGCGTGTCGCGTCCTGGCCGCCGGGTCTATTCCGGCGTCGGTGACCTGACCAAGGTTGCCAATGGTCTCGGTATTTCGGTGCTGTCCACGCCCCGTGGCGTGCTTTCCGACGCGGAAGCACGGTCGGAGAACGTGGGTGGTGAAATCCTCTGCGAGGTATTCTGATCATGTCACGTATTGGCAAGAACCCTGTTACGGTTCCGGCTGGCGTTGACGTCAAGCTGGAAGGCCGCGACATGAACGTGAAGGGGAAGCTGGGTCAGCTTTCCATGCGTTTCGTTGACGATGTCGATGTCGAGATGGCCGATGGCCAGATCACCGTGAAGCCTGTCGGGACCAGCAAGAAGGCCCGGATGATGTGGGGCATGCAGCGCACGCTGGCTGCCAACCTCGTCCAGGGCGTTTCCGAAGGTTTCGTCCGGGATCTGGAGATCACCGGTGTCGGTTACCGTGCACAGGTGCAGGGCAAGGTTCTGAACCTGTCTCTGGGCTACAGCCACGATGTGCTGTACGACATCCCGGAAGGCATCGAGATCAAGTGCGAGAAGCCGACGTCCATCCGCGTGTCGGGTATCGACAAGCAGCGTGTGGGCCAGGTTGCCGCCGAAATTCGCGCCTGGCGCCCGCCGGAGCCCTACAAGGGCAAGGGTGTGCGTTACTCGGACGAGTATGTCGTCCGCAAGGAAGGCAAGAAGAAGTAAGGACGCCGTATCATGGGTTTCTACAAGCGCAAGACATCCGCGGAGAAGCGCCGCGAACGCGTCCGGGGGAAGATCCTGTCGGTGGCCAATGGCCGCCCGCGGCTCTCCATCCATCGGACTTCGAAGCACATCTATGCTCAGGTCATCGACGACAAGGCAGGGGTCACTCTGGCCGCTGCAGGTACCGTCGAGAAGGACCTGAAGGAGAAGGTGGGCAACACCTGCAACGTCGACGCCGCAGCCGAAGTCGGTCGTGTGGTTGCCGAACGTGCAGTGGCCGCCGGGGCGAAGGCTGTTGTCTTCGACCGTGGTGGGCTTCGCTATCATGGCCGCGTCAAGGCGCTGGCTGAAGCCGCCCGTGAGGGCGGTCTGGAATTCTAGGGAGTACGGAACGCATGGCCCGTCCCGATTTCAACGATCGTGACCGTGACAACGAATTCACGGACAAGCTGGTTCACATCAACCGCGTCGCCAAGGTGGTGAAGGGCGGTCGCCGGTTCGGCTTTGCCGCACTGGTGGTTGTGGGTGACCAGAAAGGCCGCGTCGGCTTTGGCAAGGGCAAGGCCCGCGAAGTGCCGGAGGCGATTCGCAAGGCCACGGAAAGTGCCAAGCGCACGATGATCCGTGTTCCGCTGCGTGAAGGCCGGACGCTGCACCATGACGTGACGGGTCGCCACGGCGCCGGTCGTGTGGTGCTGCGTGCCGCCCCTGCCGGTACCGGCATCATTGCGGGTGGTCCGATGCGTGCGGTGTTCGAGAGCCTGGGTGTGCATGATGTCGTCACCAAGTCGATCGGCACCTCCAACCCCTACAACATGATCCGTGCGACGTTCGATGCGCTGGAGCACATCAACTCGCCGAAGCGGATTGCCGCGAAGCGTGGCCGCAAGGTTGGTGACATCGTCGGTCGTCGTGATGACGCCGCCGCCGCCGCTGCTGCGCAGGAGTGACAGCCATGAGCAATGCGAAGATCAAGGTCACCCAGACCGGCAGCCCGATCGGGCGGCCGAAGGATCAGCGTGCGACGCTGGTCGGCCTGGGGCTGAACAAGATGCACCGTTCGCGGGTTCTGGACGATACGCCGTCCATTCGCGGCATGGTGAACAAGGTACATCACCTGGTGAAGGTGGAGCAGGTCGACGCCTGATCGGGCGAACTGACCGGCACAAGCAGGATAGAAGGACAGGCATCGCATGCGCCTCAATGACATTACGGACAATGAAGGTTCGGCCCGTCCGCGCAAGCGCGTAGGTCGTGGCATGGCGTCCGGCACCGGCAAGACCGCCGGCAAGGGCATGAAGGGTCAGAAGTCGCGCTCCGGCGTGGCGATCAAGGGCTTCGAAGGCGGTCAGATGCCGCTGCATCGGCGTCTGCCGAAGCGCGGTTTCAACAGCCTGAACCCGTCCGACTTCGCCGAGGTCAATCTCGGTCGCCTGCAGCAGGCAGTCGACGCGGGCAAGCTGGAGGCCGGCGCGAGCGTCGATGCCGCCGCACTGCTCGCCGCCGGTGTCATCCGTCGCGAAGGTGATGGTGTGCGTCTGCTGGGCAAGGGCGAACTGACCGTTGCACTGAACCTGACGGTCGCCGGTGCCTCCGCCGGGGCGATTGCCGCGGTGGAGAAGGCCGGTGGTTCCGTGACCCAGACCAAGGCACGCACGGAAGCCGACGAGGCAGCACGGGCCGCCAAGACCGAACGTCGCAAGGCACGGGCCGCAAAGAAAAAGTGATCGACGCCGGGGTGGCATTCATGCGACTGCCGCCCGATCTGGAAATGACCCGGCAATTCTGAACGGGCGGTACCTGACCGGGGCCGCCCATCTATCGAGGTGAAGCAATGGCGTCAGCCGCCGAACAACTCGCGGCCAATGTTAACTGGAGTGCCTTCGCGAAAGCGACGGAGCTCCAGAAGCGTCTGTGGTTCACCCTCGGTGCGCTGATTGTCTTCCGGCTTGGCACCTATATCCCCGTGCCTGGTGTCGATCCCGCGATCATGCGTGACGTGTTCGAGCAGAACGCCAATGGCGTCTTCGGCATGTTCAATGTCTTTGCGGGCGGCGCGCTGGAGCGCATGACGATCTTCGCGCTCAACGTCATGCCCTATATCTCCGCCTCGATCATCATGCAGCTGATGACCACGATCTCTCCCACAGTCGAGCAGTGGAAGAAGGAGGGGGAGCAGGGCCGCAAGAAGATCAACCAGTATACCCGTTATGGGACGGTGATCCTCGCGGCCTTCCAGGCCTACGGTATCTCGATCGGGCTGGAAGGGCTGCAGGGCTCCGGCGGTGACGCCGTCAGTTCACCGGGAGCCTTCTTCCGCTTCACCACCGTGGTCACGCTGACCGGCGGCACCATGTTCCTGATGTGGCTGGGTGAACAGATCACGTCGCGCGGTGTCGGCAACGGCATCTCGCTGATCATCTTCGCCGGTATCGTCGCCGAGCTGCCGAGTGCGCTGGCCGGTACGCTGGAACTGGGGCGCCTTGGCACCCTGTCCACCGGTATCATCCTGTTCCTGATCATCCTGATCGTCGGCGTCATCGCCTTCATCGTCTACATGGAGCGGGCGCAGCGGAAGGTGCTGGTGCAGTACCCGAAGCGCCAGATGGGCAACCGGATGGTCGGTGGCGAGACGTCGCATCTGCCGCTGAAGCTGAACACTGCCGGTGTGATTCCGCCGATCTTCGCATCCTCCCTGCTGCTGATGCCCGTCACCGTGGCGCAGTTCAGCCAGGGCCAGGGACCGGAGTGGATGCAGACCATCGTGGCCATGCTCGGTCGTGGGCAGCCGCTCTATCTGGCGCTCTATATCGGTGGCATCATCTTCTTCTGCTTCTTCTATACCTCGGTTGTGTTCAACCCGAACGACACGGCCGACAACCTGAAGAAGAACGGCGGCTTCGTGCCCGGCATCCGTCCGGGTCAGCGTACCGCGGAACATCTCGATTACATCCTGACCCGTATCACCGTGATCGGTGCGGCCTATCTGACAGCGGTCTGTCTGCTGCCGGAAATGCTGATCAGCCAGTGGGGCGTGCCCTTCTACTTCGGTGGCACATCGCTGCTGATCGTTGTGTCGGTGACCATGGATACGGTCGGACAGGTGCAGAGCCATCTGCTGGCGCACCAGTATGAAGGGCTGATCAAGAAGTCTCGCCTGCGGGGAGGGCGCCGATGAACATCATTCTTTTCGGGCCGCCGGGTGCGGGCAAGGGCACCCAGGCCGAGTTCATCGTGAACCGCTTTCAGGTGGTCCAGCTTTCGACGGGCGACATGCTGCGTGCGGCTGTGAGCCAGGGCACCGAGCTCGGCAGGATGGCCAAGGCCGTGATGGACGCGGGTGATCTGGTCGATGACGCGATCATTCTGGGCATCATCGGTGACCGTATTGCGGAGCCCGATTGTGCCAATGGCTTCATCCTCGACGGTTTTCCGCGCACGCTGCCGCAGGCCAAAGGGCTGGACGGCATGCTGGCCGAGAAGGGCCTGAAGCTGGATGCGGTGATCGAAGTGCGCGTTCCGGACGAGGAGCTGTTCTTCCGGATCGAGAAACGAGCGGCGGAGACGGGCGGTGCCCGTGCCGACGACAATGCGGAGACGCTGAAGAAGCGTCTGGAGGTCTATCATTCACAGACCGCACCGGTGCTGCCCTACTACCAGGACAAGGGCATGTTGAAGACGGTGGACGGTCTGCAGGCGATCGAGGCGGTTACCGCCGAGATCATGTCGATCCTGGAGGGTTGAGAACTTAGTACGAGAGGCTGAGAGACCGCTGGTGTGGGGTGGTTGACGGGCACGGTTCGATACGTATAATCGCGCGCCTTCAACAGATCATCGTCCCTTGACGGTTTTTCCGCGGTCCTTTCGGCTTGCGTTATGAGGAGATTGCGCGTGGCGCGTATTGCTGGTGTGAACATCCCGACCTCGAAAAGGGCGGAAATCGGACTGACCTACATTCACGGAATCGGGCGCACCAAGGCGCGTGAGATCTGTGAGGCGGTCGGCATCGCGCGGGAGCGCCGCGTGAACGAACTGACCGAAGCGGAGGTCATCCAGATCCGTGAAGTGATCGAGAGCGGTCACCTGGTCGAAGGTGATCTGCGGCGCGAAGTGGCCATGAACATCAAGCGCCTGATGGATCTGAAGTGTTATCGCGGTCTGCGCCATCGCCGGGGTCTCCCGGTTCGTGGTCAGCGGACTCACACCAATGCACGTACCCGCAAGGGCCCCGCAAAGGCCATTGCCGGCAAGAAAAAGTAGGGAACGATGGCGAAGAAAGAGACACGGGTCCGCCGTCGGGAGCGGAAGAACATCACCAATGGCGTCGCGCACGTCCAGGCGACGTTCAACAATACCATGATCACCATCACCGACGTGCAGGGGAACGCGATTTCGTGGTCCTCCGCCGGCATGATGGGTTTCAAGGGTTCCCGCAAGTCCACGCCTTACGCTGCCCAGATGGCGGCCGAGGATGCGGGCAAGAAGGCGCAGGACCACGGCGTGAAGACGCTGGAAGTCAAGGTTCGGGGTCCGGGATCGGGTCGTGAGTCAGCCCTGCGCGCGCTTCAGGCCACCGGGTTCAACGTGACGTCGATCCGTGACGTGACGTCGATCCCGCACAATGGCTGCCGTCCGAAGAAGCGTCGTCGCGTCTGAGTACCTGTCCAGGCTGTCATCCTGACGGCGTGGGCGCATGTGAGGCCCGGGCCACCCTGTGGTGCCCGGGTGCTGCCATGCTGAACGAACAATGAGGTCCGCGAAGTGATCCAGCGCAACTGGAAAGAGTTGATCAAGCCCGAAAAGCTCGAGATCAACGCCGAAGATCCCAAGCGCAAGGCGACTGTCGTGGCGGAACCGCTGGAGCGCGGTTTCGGCATGACGCTCGGCAATGCGCTGCGTCGTGTGCTGCTGTCCAGTCTCCAGGGCGCTGCTGTCACGGCGATTCACATCGACAACGTGCTGCACGAATTCTCCTCCATCGAGGGCGTGCGGGAAGATGTCACCGACATCGTGCTGAACGTGAAGCAGCTCGCCATCGCCATGCATGGTGAAGGTCCGAAGCGCATCACGCTGCGCGCGACCGGTCCCGGTGCGGTTACCGCCGGCCAGATCGAGACCGGGCACGACATCGATGTGCTGAACCCCGACCTGGTGCTGATGCATCTGGACGATGGCGCCAGCATCAACATCGAGATGACGGTGAACAACGGCAAGGGTTATGTCCCGGCCAGTGCCAACCGTCCGGAAGATGCGCCCATCGGCCTGATCCCGGTCGATGCGCTCTATTCGCCGATCCGCAAGGTCGCCTATCGCGTCGAGAACACGCGTGAGGGCCAGGTGCTGGACTATGACAAGCTCAGCATGGACATCCTGACCAATGGTGCCGTCAGCCCCGAGGATGCCGTGGCCTATGCCGCGCGGATCCTGCAGGACCAGCTGCAGCTCTTCATCAATTTCGAGGAGCCGAAGCGGGAACAGGTCGAGGAGCGTTCGGGCGAGCCGGAGATCAACCGCAATCTGCTGCGGAAGGTCGACGAGCTGGAGCTGTCGGTGCGTTCGGCCAACTGCCTGAAGAACGACAACATCGTCTATATCGGCGATCTGATCCAGAAGACCGAGGCGGAGATGCTCCGTACCCCGAACTTCGGTCGGAAGTCGCTGAACGAGATCAAGGAAGTGCTCGGTCAGATGGGCCTGCGCCTCGGCATGGAAGTGCCGGGCTGGCCGCCGGACAATATCGAGGAAATGGCCAAGCGG
>BQJF01000100.1 GCA_021604565.1 Minwuia thermotolerans
CAACCGGGTGATCTGACAGCGGACTGCGCTTCCCGCCCGGTTTCCGCTATCCTGACCCCCGACGCGCCCTTAGCTCAGCTGGATAGAGCACGAGCCTTCTAAGCTTGGGGTCGCAGGTTCGAGTCCTGCAGGGCGCGCCAATTCTCCATTTCTTGCTTTGAAAAGATAATCGCCCGATGCATCTGCATCTGAAATGCGCCTAATGCCGCTTCGGATTTCTGATATCCTTGTGTGAATCACAGTACGAAATGTCTTTTTAAGTGATGCATTGTATCTTGATCGTGATAAATTTCTCAAAATCAAAATTTTTAATAAAAATATTTATCTTAATGTGCTAATAATTGAAAGAGTATGAATTCCCCGTCACGGACGGGTGGATGGTCTCGTCTTTATCTTGGGTTCCTATGAATTCACCGTAAACACATTCAAGATCTTGGAGCATAATTTGATCTTTATCGTTACTTTCTGAGTGCCTGATAAGCCAAGCAAAATGATCAGCAATAGCAATAGTGTTAGGATGATGCTCCCCCATTTTACGGCGCGCGATGGGGATGGCTTTATAGAGCGACTTCTTTGCATCATCAAACCGGTTCATGTCCCGTAGAAGCTTGGAATAAAAATGAAGATTGCGTGCGTGAAAAGGGTGATCATTTCCGTAGGTTTCCAAATCTAATTCAATGGCCCTCTTAAATAATTCTTCTGATTCATCATATTTTTTTCTAAGTCGGAGAGTCTCTGCGAGTCCATTTAATATTGATATATAGCGCTCGTCATTTTTCCCTACAGCGTTCTCGGCAATGGAGATCGCCTCCCTGTGTAGACGTTCGGCTGTAACAATTTTCCTATCCCAAATGTAGGCATTCGCTAGATTGGCAGTAGTACAAGCGTAATTTATAGTATCTCCTCTTCCAATTTCCCTTTCTATGGCAAGCGATTTTTCAAATTTTTCGATAGCCTCTTCTGTATGTCCCAATTCATAAAGCTGTGCTGCCAAATTATTTATTGCTCCGGCATAATCTGCGCTTTTTCGGCCGCATCTATTTTCAATCAACTCTAATAATTCATGATTAGCTTGTGCTGCCGGGATATGATACCCAGATCTCCAGAGATAAAGTCCTGCTTTATATAAAGTGTCCTCTGATTTATAAAGGCTCATGGATTTATAGAAGTTTCTGGCTGCCTCCTGCCAGTCAATTTTTTCTTCTGCAATCAAGCCCTTGCCATAGGCGGCCTGGGCTGCTCGCAATAGCGCGTGTTCTTGGGCTTCTTCAATCTCGTCAAATAATTTGGCTGCAACGCTTGTATCGCCCTTGTTGAGCGCTTCCATAGCAGCAGAAAGACGCTGCTCGCTTACATCATCGCCCGCCATGGCTAAGGCATTTTCCAATTGTCGAATTTTACTTTTGGCTTCGCCATACGCGCTTTCTATATTGGACAAACGATCGTTTAACTCCTTTCTCTGCGCTTCCAGAGAATTTTTTTCGATACCAACAGCAGATTCTATTTGAGTTCTAAGTGTTTCCTCCCTTTCTCGTAGACGCCTGTCATATTCTTCAATAGTTAGGGAAATTGTTCCCGCTGAATTTGTTGTTTCTTTTTCGGTTTTTCCCTTGTTCTTACTGTTTTCTTCGGCTTTGGGAGGTTTTCGCGCCTTGAGCAGAAACCAGCCGCCAGCAATGATAGCAGCGACTGTGGAGCCAATCAGCGCCAATGCACCTTGCCGAGTTTCGTCGCCAATGTAGACAATTAGCGCATCTAATTGTTCAGCTATCCAATCCATCTACGTTCCTCCTAGATAGGACTTTATGTTCTAATGAACTGGTGGGCAACTGATTGAATTATTGACGATTTTGAAGTCCGTGCGGACATTTTTGGCTTGTTGGTCAAGTTTGTGAGTCTTGGGCAGGACCGGAGCGAAAGGTCTGTCCTCCTACGTCCTTCCGTCAGGGCCGTGGCTCCGGAAGGTGCACATTTGTGCGTTTGAGAAGGTCATTCCATTCGCGGAGTGTAGCGAAAAGGTCGTTTGACGTTGTCTTCGCCTTAGCGCGCCAATTCTCCGCTACACGCCCGACCTCATAACACTCCTCCTCGCCACCGCAGTGCTGGCCCGCGCCTGTGCCGTGGCGGCGGCCCTGACGCTTGCTATAGTCGTCCGACAAATGAGCAACCGGGGAGGGGAGCCAGATGACTGCGCCAGTGATGCCGATTTCCAGTGCGCGCGTGGGTGAGGTGCTGGGGGAGTGCGAGACGGAGATGACGCCGCGGCGGTTGCTGGCCTATGCCTCGGGTCTGTTGCTGAGCGACGAAGTCTACCTCGACGATGCGCGGCCAGGTGGCGTCGAGATGATGCCGGCCATGTGCGCGGCTGTGGAATGGCCGCTGTCGGACGGTGCCGCAACCTCCGAATGCCTCGGCATCACGCTGGCGCAGTACCGCAGCGTCGGGGTGCATGCGGAACAGGACAGCATCTTCCATCGCCCGCCCCGCATGGGGGAGCGGCTGAAGACCACCGGCGTGCTGGAGACCCTGAAGCAGACACGGGCCGGGATCCTGATGACGTGTCGCTACGACACCGTGGACGGCGATGGGCAGCCGGTCTTCACCAGCTACAACAGCGGCATGTTCCGGGGCTGGCGGCTGGATTGCGACCACGCAGGCACCTCGACACGGGCGGCGCTACCCCCGGTGGCGCTGGACAGTGAATCCGCGAACAGCGACGCAATCGCCGTGCCGCGCTACCTGCCGCATGTCTATTCGGAGGGCGGGCCGATCTGGAATCCGATCCACACGGAGCGGATCGTGGCGCTGGCCGCCAACCTGCCCGACATCATCCTGCATGGCACGGCCACCTGGGCGCTGGCCATGGACAGTGTCATCCGCCGCTACACGGACGGTGACCCCCGGCGACTGAAACGCTTCGCCTGCCGCTTCACCGGCATGGTCATCCCGGGGGAGACCATCACGGTCCGGCACCGGGACCTGGGCGACGGCCGGATCGAGGTGGATACCGTCGACGCGCGCGGCAAACCGGTACTGTCCAACGGCATCGCCGAGATCAGTGCGGGCTGACGCACCACAGGAACCTGACCGCCGCAGCGTCTCATCCGTGGCATCATGGACAGGGAATCGGTTTGCGGTTCGTGAGGGAGCCTGAAGATGAGTGTCGATCAGATGATCCTTTTCGCCCTGTTCGGCGGTGTCTTCGGGATGCTGCTGTGGGGGCGGTTCCGCTATGATCTGGTGGCGTTCTCGGCGCTGATGATCGCGGTGGTGCTGGGGGCTGTACCGGCGGGGGATGCCTTCGCCGGGTTCGGCCATCCGGCGACACTGGTGGTGGCGCTGGTGCTGATCGTTTCCGCCGGGCTGGTGAAATCCGGCGCGGTATTCCTGATCACCCGCACCCTGGTGGACCCGGAACGGGGCCTGGGCGCGCATATCACCTTCATGGGGGGCATCGGCGGCGTGCTCTCCGCCTTCATGAACAATGTCGCTGCGCTGGCGCTGCTGATGCCGGTGGATATCCAGACAGCGCGGAAGGCGGGCCGACAGGTGCGGCTGTCGCTGATGCCGCTGTCGTTCTGCACCATCCTGGGCGGCATGGTCACCCTGATCGGCACACCGCCGAACATCGTCATCGCCACGATCCGGGAGGATCAGTTGGGCGAGGGCTATGGCATGTTCGACTTTGCCCCCGTCGGTGGCGTCACGGCGCTTGTGGGACTGCTGTTCGTGGCACTGATCGGCTGGCGCTTCATCCCGAAGGCGAAAGGCGAGGGGGCGCTGTCCGAAGCGCGCCTGAGCGAGAAGGACTATATCGCCGAGCTCTCGGTGCCCGAGAAGTCGGAACTGATCGGCAAGCGGCTGTTCGAACTCTATGGCACGGCGGACAAGAACGACGTGGCGGTCCTGGGCCTGATTCGCAACGGCAGGCGCCGCTATGGCACGCAGCGCGACACGGCACTGGAGGCCGGGGATGCCATCGTGCTGGAGGCCCAGCCGGAATCACTGGACGAATTCCGCGCGGCCCTGTCGCTCGATTTCACCGACGGCTCCGACAAGGACCATCTGAGCGCGGCGGGCGACGGGCTGGTGGTTATCGAGGTGGTGGTGCCGGAGGGCGCGCGCATCGCCGGGCAGACCGCACAGGGTCTGGGCCTGGCCTGGCGCCACAACACGGTGCTGCTGGGGCTCTCGCGGGAAGGTCGCCGGGTGGAGAAGGAGATCCGCCAGACAATGGTGCGCCCCGGCGACATCCTGCTGCTGCTGACGCCGGAGGGGGAACGCGACGGCGTGGTCGAATGGCTGGGGGTGCTGCCCCTGGCCGACCGGGGACTGGCGGTTACGGACTCCGACAAGGTCTGGCTCGCGATCTCGGTCTTCGGTGCGGCGGTGGCTGCGGCTTCCGTCGGTCTGGTCTATCTGCCGGTGGCGCTGGGCATCGTCGTGGTCATCTACCTGCTGACCGGCATCCTCTCGCTCTCCAACCTCTATGACCATGTGGAATGGCCGGTGGTGGTCCTGCTGGGGTCGATGATCCCGCTGGGGGCTGCGCTGGACAGTGCAGGGGGCACGGCGCTGATCGCCAATGCGCTGGTCGGTCTGACCGCCGGCTGGCCGGCCTGGGCAGTGCTGACCGTGCTGATGGTGGTGACCATGACGCTGTCGGATGTGCTGAACAATACCGCGACCGCAATCGTCGCGGCCCCGGTCGGCATCCAGATGGCGCAGAGCCTGGGCGTCAGCCCGGACCCGTTCCTGATGGCCGTCGCCGTCGCCGCCTCCTGCGCTTTCCTGACGCCGATCGGGCACAAGAACAACACACTGATCCTCGGCCCCGGCGGCTATGCCTTCGGCGACTACTGGCGCATGGGCCTGCCGCTGGAGATCATCGTCGTCGCCGTCTCGATCCCGATGATCCTGCTGGTCTGGCCAATGTAGGTTCGGCGCTCAGATCGACTGCGGTCCCCGGATCAGGGCACCGGGCAATGCCCCGGTTTCCTGTCCATTTTCCATGATCGGCATGCCGGACTTGATGGTCATGTGATAGCCCGTGGCCCGCTGGATCAGGCGCCGTGCGCCTGTCGGCAGGTCATAGGCCATGCGCGGTGCATCGATGCCCAGGCGGTCGAAGTCGATCAGGTTGATGTCGGCCAGGTAACCCGGTGCGATGACACCGCGGTCATTCAGGCCATGCAGGGAAGCGGTGCTCTGGGTCTGCCGATGCACCAGCCATTCCAGTGGCATCAGCCCGCCCTTCTTCCGGTCGCGTCCCCAGTAGGCCATGTTGAATGTCGGCAGGCTGACATCACAGATCACGCCGCAATGGGCGCCGCCGTCGGAGCCGCTGAAATGCGTGTGCGGTGCGGTCAGCATCTCCCGCACCGGTGCGAAGTCATAGTCGGTGTAGTTCAGCAGCGGGAAGTAGATCAGGCCCTTGCCGTCGAACTCCATCAGCGTGTCATAGGCAATGTCCTCCGGACGGCGCCCCTCCGTTTGTGCACGCTCGGCGAAGCATTCGGACCGGTCGGGCTCGTAGTTCGGCGGATCACCCAGCCGGAACATCTTGTGCCAGCCCTTCAGGAAGAATTCCGCCATCTCGCCACCCTTGCCACCGGATTCCTCGGTGATGATGGCTTCCCGTACCGCCGGGTCCTTCATCCGGGCGATCCGTTCCTCCCGCGAGAGTCCCAGCAGGGCGCGGAAGCTGGGCTTGCCCTGGAAGGGATGCAGTGATCCCTCCAGACACAGCAACAGGCCAGCCGTGCGGCCGGAGACCTGGGCATAGACCTGTCCGCCCTCCGCATTGGCGCGCCGGATCTCTTCCAGCAGTTCGCGATACTTGCGCGGCGCGTCGTCATTCTGGAACAGCAGCAGGCTGACGGGCACGCCATAGCGGATGGAGAGATCGCGGATCCAGTCGAGTTCCGGCTTGCCCGCCTTCAGCGTCAGGTCGGTGGCCATCTCCAGCACCCCGTGACCGGCACGCTGCATGCCCGCCGCGAGTCCGAACATCTCCGCCGCGCCGGCATAGGTGCCGGGGACATATTCACCTTCCCGCGTCTTGTGGAAGATGGTGCGCGATGTGGAAAAGCCGAGCGCCCCGGCCTCCAGCCCCTCCTGCACGATATCGGCCATCTTGCGAATATCGTCCTCGCCGGCCGTTTCCTCATCAATGCACCGGTCGCCCATGACGAAGGCCCGGACAGCGCAATGCGGTACCTGTGTGCCGATGTCGATGGCCCGCGCCTTCGCGTCCAGCGCGTCGAGATAGCCGGGAAAGCTCTGCCACGTCCAGTCGATGCCGTCGGACAGCGCCGCGCCCGGAATATCCTCGACCGATTCCATCAGACTGATCAGCCAGTCCTCCTGGTTCGGATGCACCGGCGCGAACCCGACGCCGCAATTGCCCATGACGACGGAGGTGCAGCCATGCCAGGACGACGGCGTCAGATAGGGATCCCAGAGCGCCTGACCGTCATAGTGGGTATGGATGTCGACCCAGCCTGGCGCGACCATCAGGCCGTGGGCATCGATCTCCCGCCGGGCGCGACCGTCTACCTTGCCGACAGCGACAATGCGGTCTCCGTCGATGGCCACATCGCCGGTGAATGAACTGCCGCCGGTGCCGTCGTATATGCTTCCGCCGCGAATGATGATGTCGTGCATGGCGCTGCCTCCCCGCAAAGCCGAATGCCGCCTGGCCAGTGTCCGTAGCTGGTGCCACATGGCCGGAAGCGATCTCTCGATCGTATTCTGCCGTCTTTCCGGCACTGGCCACAAGGCAGGGCTGTCATGCCACTTCGGCCATCGAGACACAGCGGCGCATGACCGTACCCTGATCGCATAACACTTGTGTTGCGCTGCACAATGGCTACAAAGCGGGCTTGATCTGATTGTCGCCGGGCATGAACCCGGCCGTCGATGTCCGGGGTGGTCGCTGACTGACTGCGTATCGGACCCTGGAACACCTGCACCGAAAGTATCACGTTGGCTCATTTTGACGGTGTCGTGCCGCCGCTTGCAGAAGCACTGGCGCGCAAGAACTACGAAACCCTGACCCCGGTTCAGCAGAACGTGCTGGACCCGGAACTGGCGGACTCCGACCTGCTGGTCTCGGCCCAGACCGGGTCGGGCAAGACGGTCGCCTTCGGCATCGCGCTGGCCCCGACCCTGATGGCGGGGGAGGACCGGTTCTCCCGCGCCGAGAGGCCGCTGGCGCTGGTAGTGGCGCCGACGCGGGAACTGGCGCTGCAGGTGAAACGCGAACTGCAGTGGCTCTACGAACTGACCGGCGCGTCCTTCGCGTCGTGTGTCGGTGGCATGGACATGCGGACGGAGCGGCAGGCGCTGTCGCGCGGGGCGCATATCGTTGTCGGCACGCCGGGGCGGCTGCGCGATCATATCGAGCGTGGGTCGCTGGACATGACCGGGATGCGGGCCGTGGTGCTGGACGAGGCTGACGAGATGCTCGACCTCGGATTCCGGGAAGATCTGGAGTTCATCCTGGGGGCGGCGCCGGACGACCGCCGGACCCTGATGTTCTCCGCCACCGTGCCGAAGATGATCGTCAGCTTGGCCAAGCGGTTCCAGCGCAATGCCGTGCGCCTGGCGACGACTGCCGAGCAGCGCCAGCACGTCGACATCGAGTATCGGGCCATGAAGGTCGCGCCGAGTGACCGGGAGAACGCGATTATCAACGTGCTGCGCTACTTCGAGGCCAAGAGCGCCATCGTCTTCTGCGCGACGCGGGAAAGCGTCAACCGCATGACCAGCCGCTTCACCAACCGGGGCTTCTCTGTCGTGGCCCTGTCCGGTGAACTGAGCCAGGGTCAGCGCACCCATGCGCTGCAGGCCATGCGCGACGGACGGGCGCGGGTCTGCATCGCCACGGACGTGGCGGCCCGCGGGCTGGACCTGCCTGACCTGGAACTGGTGATCCACGCCGATCTGCCGCAGAACAGCCCGGCACTGCTGCACCGCAGTGGCCGCACGGGCCGTGCGGGGCGGAAGGGTGTCAGTGTCCTGATCGTTCCCTTCAACCAGCGTTTCAAGGCGGAGCGGCTGCTGCAGGGCGCGCGGATCGAAGCCAACTGGGGTAACCCACCCTCGGTGGCCGAGATCACCGAACGCGATGACCAGCGCCTGCTGCAGGACGAGACGCTGACAGAGCCGGTTGCCGAGGCCGAGCAGGCGTTCGTCGATCAGATCCTGGCACAGCATTCCGCCGAACAGATCGCCGCTGCCTTTGTCCGACTCTACCGCTCCGGCCAGTCCGCGCCGGAGGAACTGCAGGAGGATAACCGGCCCGAGCGGGGCGAGAAGCGTGATCGCAAGCCTCGGGAGAAGGCCGACTTCAGTGATGGCACCTGGTTCTCGCTGTCCGTGGGCCGCAAGCAGAATGCGGAACCGCGCTGGCTGCTGCCCATGCTCTATCGCACCGGCAATATCGCGCAGGGTGATGTGGGCGCGATCCGTATTCACGGTGGCGAGACCCATGTGCAGATCGCGCCGGGCAGTGTCGACAGCTTCACCGCTGCCATTGGTCCGAACAAGACCATCGACAAGAACATCAACGTGACCCGCCTGGAAGGCACACCCGAAGCGCCGGACGAACAGTCCGAACGCGCGCCCGATCGGAAACGCCCCTACGCCGGGAAGAATGCACCGCGCAGGGATTTCGGTGATCGCGGAGACGAGAGCCGGGACAGGCCGACGCCGGAAGCGCGCGAGGATGTGCGGGAGGAACGGTCCGACCGCACGCCCGACCAGAAGCGCCCCTATGCAGGCAAGAACAAGCCCCGCAAGTCCTTCGGGGACCGCGGGGAGGGGCGCCAGGAAGGGGCATCGCCGGATGCCGCCGACAGGCCCCGTGCGAAGAAGTCCTACAAACCCCGGACCCCCAGGGCCGATGGCCCCGGCGACAAGCCGCGCAAGCCGTTTGCGGAACGCAGGGAGGGAGGCCCGGACAGGCCATCGCCCGATGGTGCAGCCCACGCGCGCCCCACGGGCAAGAAGCCGTTCAAGTCCCGTTCGTCCGGGCCTGATGGACCGGGTGACAAGCCTCGCAAGGTGAAGAAGCATCGGAAGGGCAGCCCCCCGCCGGCCGGCGCACGCAAGCGCAAGGGTGCGGAGTAGGTCATGCGCCGATGCCGCTCCGCTTCGGGTTTGACAAATCCCGGCGTCGGCAACAGCATGACGGTTCGGCGCGGGATGGGTTCCCGCGTCTGAACCCACAGGATCAGCAATGCACCTGTTGAACACAGTAGTGGTGGGAGCAAGGCGCCCGGGCCGGTAACGGAACCCGAGAGGAAACTCCCATGCGCCTCCGTCATCAGCCGGGGGCGCTTTTTTTTGTCTGCAGCGCGCCGTCATGGCACTGCGGGAAGAGGATTGAGAGATGCGAGACACACAGCGCACACCACCGCGCCTGCTGACCCTGATCCTGCTCAGCAGCCTGTCGATCGTATCCCTGAACCTGTTCCTGCCCTCACTGCCGAACATGGCGCGGGATTTCGACACCGACTACGCGACCGTCAGCCTGGCCATCGCAGGGTACTCGGCTGTGGCGGCGGTACTCTTGCTGATCGTCGGACCGCTCTCCGACCGCTACGGGCGGCGTCCGGTCATCCTGACGGGACTGGCGATCTTCTGCGTCGCCTCACTCGGCTGTCTGCTGGCGACAGACATCGTGACCTTCCTGTGCTTCCGGATGCTGCAGGCGGCGATCATCGCCGGCTTCGCGGTTTCCCGTGCCGCGATCAGCGATACCGCTGCTGCGGGCAAGGCGGCCAGCCTGATGGGCTATCTCGCCATGGCCTGGGCCATCGCGCCGATGCTGGGGCCGGTGGTCGGGGGCGTGCTGGATGAACTCTTCGGCTGGCGCGCCAGTTTCCTGGCGTTCCTGACGCTCGGCTGCGCGCTGTTCGTGCTCTGCTGGTTCGATATGGGGGAGACCAACACGAACCGTTCAGCCTCGATGATGAAACAGATCCGGGCCTATCCGGAACTGCTCCGCTCGGGCCGGTTCTGGGGCTATTCGCTCTGCATCGCCTTCTCCACCGGTGCCTTCTACGCGTTCCTGGGGGGCGCACCGCTGGTCGCTGTCGCGATATTCGAGATTTCTCCCGCAAGGCTGGGCTTCTATATCGGCAGCATCACGGCGGGCTTCATGTTCGGCAGCTTCCTCGCCGGCCGGTTCTCCGCCCGTTACGAACTGACGACAGTGATGATCGCCGGTCGCCTCATCGCGTGTGGCGGGCTCGCGGTCGGGCTGCTGCTGGTGGCTTCGGGGCAGGTGTACCAACTGATCCTGTTCGGTGCCTGCGCCTGTGTCGGTATCGGCAATGGCATCACCATGCCCAGTGCCAACGCCGGGTGCATGGCGGTGCGTCCGGGACTGGCCGGCAGTGCCTCCGGCGTTTCTGCCGCCCTGACCAATGCAGGCGGCGGCGCACTGGCCGCATTCACCGGCACCGTACTGAGCGCGGAGAACGCGGCCTGGGGCCTGATCACCATCATGCTGGCCGCATCGGCGCTGGGCCTTGCCGCCGCCGTCCATGTCCGCAAGGCGGAGCGGCAGGCGACGGCTGTCGCCGGGCCGGTCTAGCTGTCGGCAACGAAGGTCTGGCGCTGGTCGCCCAGCCCTTCGATTCCGAGCGTCACCACGTCGCCGGGCTTCAGATAGACCTGCGGGTTCTGGCCCATGCCGACACCCGGTGGGGTGCCGGTGGAGATCACATCGCCGGGGTGCAGGGTCATGAACCGGCTCAGGTACGACACAAGGTGTGCCACGCCATAGACCATGGTGGCGGTGGAGCCGTCCTGATAGCGCTTGCCATTGACCTCCAGCCACATCGACAGGTTCTGCGGGTCAGGCACCTCGTCGCGCGTGGCCAGCCAGGGGCCGATGGGGCCGAAGGTGTCGCAGGACTTGCCCTTGGTCCACTGGCCCTCGTGCTCAATCTGGAACTCGCGCTCCGAGACGTCGTTGGTGACGCAGTAGCCCGCGACATGATCCAGCGCCTCCGCCTCCGACACGTACTTGGCGGACTTGCCGATGACGACACCCAGTTCGACCTCCCAGTCGGTCTTCACCGAGCCACGCGGGATGATGATGTCGTCGTTCGGCCCGACGATGGTGGAGCTTGCCTTCATGAAGATCACGGGTTCGCTCGGCACCGGGTTGCCGGTCTCCGCCGCATGGTCGGAGTAGTTCAGGCCGATGCAGATGAACTTGCCCGTGCCCGTGACGCAGGGGCCGAGGCGCGGGTTGCCGTCCACGACCGGCAGACTGGCGACATCCACGCCATCCAGAACCGAAAGGTCGGCCAGCAGGGCGGGATCAATGTCGGTGACATGTGCCGAGAGGTCACGCAACTGCCCCTCGCTGTCGAAGACGCCGGGTTTCTCGGCGCCCGGCTGACCGTATCGTGTCAGTTTCATGGTGTTTCCCCCTCAGGACTGTTCTTGATCCGGCGCGTTCAGACGGGTTCTGCCAGAAAGACCGGAATCAGGCGCGGTGCCTTCTTGCGATAATCCTCGTAGCGGTCGAAGGCGGCGACGGCGGCTTCCCACAGCCGGTCACGTTCCGGCCCGTCCGGCACTTCCCGGACGCGCATCGGCCAGACCTCGGTTGCATCGCGAATCTCGACGTCGGGGTTGGCGCGCAGGTTGTGGACCCAGACCGGGTCCTTCTCCGCCCCGCCCTTGGAACCGACCAGCACGTAGCTGTTGTCCATCTTGACCCGCATCAGCGGGATCTTGCGGATGCCACCAGTCTTGTTGCCCATGTGGGTCACCAGGATGCAGGGCAGACCCGTATCCATCAGCGTCGTGCCCTTCGTGCCGCCGCTGCTCTCGTAGAGTTCGACCTGCTCCCGCACCCAGTCGGCGGCGGGCGGAATGTATTCAGCCATGGTGTTCTCCCCTGAAAATGCCTGTTGCGGTCGGACCGCAGCGACTATCGTGCAACAAAATCGCGGGCTTGGGGAGGAAACAGCACATGAAGCAGCGCATTCTGGGGCAGAACGGGCCGAAGGTCAGTGTGGTTGGCTATGGCGCCATGTCGTTCACCGATTTCTACGGCAAGGCAACGGACGAGGGATCGATGCAGGTTCTCGATGCCTGTCTCGAGTTCGGCATCGACCATGTGGACACGTCCAACGTCTATGGCATGGGCCGGTCAGAGACGGTCATTGGCGAATGGCTGAAGCGCCGGGGCGGGGAGTGCCCGTTCACCATCGCCACCAAGGGCGGCATCACGCGCAGCCCTGACCGCCGCTTCAACAATGACCCCGAGCATCTGACGGAACAACTGGAGGGCAGCCTGAAGCGGCTGGGTGTCGAGGCGGTCGACCTCTACTACGTGCATCGCCGCGACAAGGCGCACGAGATCGAGGCAGTGACGGAAACCCTGGCCGGACTGGTCAAGGCAGGCAAGTGCAAGGCCATCGGATATTCCGAGATCGCGCCAGGTTCCCTGCGCCGGGCGCAGGCAGTGCACCCGATTGCGGCGGTGCAGTCGGAGTATTCGCTGTCGACCCGGTCGCCGGAGCTGGGGCTGGTGCAGGCCTGTGCCGAGTTCGGGACAACCCTGGTTGCCTTCTCGCCGGTCGGGCGGGCCTTGCTGACCGATACACCGCATGACCTGTCATCGGTGCAGGACATTGCCTTCATGAAGGACAACCCGCGCTTCGTGGAGCCGAACCTGGGTTTCAATCTGGCGAAGAATGCCGAATTCAGGGCGCTTGCCGCCGACATGGGCGTCGCGGCGGCGACACTGGCGATCGCCTGGCTGGTGCATCAGGGCGACCACATCGTGCCGATTCCGGGCACGCGCTCCATCGATCACCTGCGTGAAGTGGCGGCGGGCGGCAGCCTGGACCTGAGCGCGGAAGACCTGAAGCGCATCGAAGAGGTTCTGCCGGTCGGCTGGTGCCATGGCGACCGCTATACCGCGACCCAGTGGGAAGGGCCGGAGCGGTACTGCTGAGGCGGAAATTCAGAGGTGAATTCCTGAGGGGTGGGAAATGGTCGGAGCGGCGGGATTTGAACCCACGACCCCCACACCCCCAGTATGGTGCGCTACCAGGCTGCGCTACGCTCCGACGCGGCGGACCATAGTCGTTCCGGCTGCCGTGATCAATCGCCAGTCGT
>BQJF01000101.1 GCA_021604565.1 Minwuia thermotolerans
CGAGGCGGCGCGCAAACTGAAGGAACTTGGCTGACCCATGACGCTTGCTGCATCGGAACGTGGTGGCCCGCTGGCCGGGATCACCGTCATCGACCTGACCCGGGTTCTCGCCGGTCCCTACTGCACCCTGATGCTGGCCGAACTGGGGGCCCGCGTGATCAAGGTGGAGGAGCCGGGTGTCGGCGACATCAGCCGCTCAATCGGTCCGTTCCTGAACGGCAAGTCGGCCTATTTCATCAGCCTGAACCGCGACAAGGAAAGCATCGCCCTGAACCTGAAGGACGATGCCGACCGCGCGGTGTTCGAACAGTTGCTGGATCAGGCCGACGTGCTGGTGGAGAACTATCGCCCCGGCACCATGGAGAAGCTCGGCTATGGCTGGGACACGCTGCAGGCCCGCTGGCCGTCGCTGATCTTTGCCGCTGCCAGTGGCTTCGGCCAGACCGGTCCCTACGCCAAGCGACCGGCCTACGACATGGTGGTGCAGGGCATGGGCGGGGTGATGAGCCTGACCGGGCATCCGGGCGGCCCACCGACCCGCGTCGGATCCTCCATCGGTGACCTTGCGGCGGGCATGTTCGCCGCCGCCGGGATCAACGCCGCCCTGTTCGAGCGGACGCGGACCGGCAGGGGCGCCATGATCGACATCGGCATGCTGGACTGCCAGGTGGCGCTGCTGGAGAACGCCATCGTGCGCTATACCGCGACGGGGGAGGTGCCGGGACCGCTGGGCGCGCGGCACCCCTCCATCGCCCCGTTCGCTGCTTTCACCAGCGGTGATGGCCACATCATCGTCGCCTGCGGTACGGACAAGGCTTTCCGCGATCTGGCGGCGGCGCTGGGAACACCGGAACTGGCTGACGACGCGCGCTTCGCGACGCCGGGCAGCCGGGTGGAGAACGTGGAGCAGTTGCAGGTGGTTCTGGACGGGCTGTTCGCCACAAAGACCACCGATGACTGGCTCGCCATCCTGGAGGCGAAGGGGCTGCCCTGCGGTCCGATCAACAATGTGGCGCAGGTAATGGCGGACCCGCATGTCGCCGCCCGCAACATGATCGTCCATACCGATGACCCGATTGCCGGGCATGTGCAGATGGGGGGCAATCCGATGAAGATTTCCGGCCACCCGGACGGCACCCTGCGCCGCCACGCACCGGACCTGGACGAGAACCGGGACGCGCTGCTGGCGGAACTGGCCGCCGCGCAGGACAGCGCCCGCTCAACCGGATAGGGGATCGATCGCATGGAATGGCTGACCGAGCAGAAGCTTCCCATCGGCAAGGCCGCCAAGTCCGTCGTCGAGTGGATCACCGACAATTTCGCCTGGTGGTTCGATGCCTTCTCCATCGGCATGGAAACCGCAATCGACGGGCTGCTGTGGCTGTTGCAGGCGCCGCATCCGCTGATCATCGTCGGGCTGGTCGCGGCGCTGGCCTGGCTGCTGAAACGCTCCATCGGTTTCACGGTCTTCGTCGCCCTGTCGCTGCTGTTGATCATCAACCAGGGATATTGGGAGGAAACCACCGAGACCCTGGCGCTGGTGCTGTCCGCGGCGGCGGTCTGCATGGTTGTCGGCGTGCCCATCGGGGTGGCGGCGGCGCATCGCCCGTGGCTGTTCCGGCTGCTGCGTCCGATCCTGGACCTGATGCAGACGATCCCGACCTTCGTCTATCTGATCCCGGCGCTGATCCTGTTCGGTCTCGGCATGGTGCCGGGCCTGATCGCCACGGTCATCTTCGCCATTCCGGCGCCGATCCGGCTGACGCACCTCGGCGTCTCCACGACACCGAAACCGCTGATCGAGGCGGGGCAGGCCTTCGGCGCCACCGGCTGGCAACTGTTGTGGAAGGTGGAACTGCCCTATGCGCTGCCCTCCATCCTCGCCGGGCTGACCCAGACCATCATGCTGTCGCTGTCGATGGTGGTGATCGCGGCACTGGTCGGGGCCGACGGACTGGGCGTGCCCACCCTGCGCGCCCTTAACACCGTCAATATCGCCAAGGGGTTCGAGGTCGGTGTTGCCATCGTGCTGATCGCCATCATCCTCGACCGGCTCTGCCGCCGTGACGAAGGCCCGAAGGGACCGGGCAAGTGAGCGAGACGGTATCTTCTCCCCCCGCCACCCCGGCGGTCGTCCGCTTCCGCGACGTGGACATCCTGTTCGGCGACCGGCCCGCCAGCGCCCTGCCGCTGGTCGATGCCGGAAAGTCGCGCGCGGAGATTCAGGAGGAAACCGGGCAGGTCGTCGGCGTCAAGGGTGCCAGCCTGGACATTCACGAGGGCGAGATCGTCGTCCTGATGGGCCTCTCCGGTTCCGGCAAGTCGACCCTGCTGCGCGCGGTCAACGGCCTGAACCCGGTGACGCGTGGCCAGGTGCTGGTGCATGACGGCACCGCAGAGGTGGATGTGGCCAGTTGCAGTGCCACGGACCTGCGCCGCCTGCGCATGCACCGCATCGCCATGGTGTTCCAGCAGTTCGCCCTGCTGCCCTGGCGCACGGTGGCGGAGAACGTCGGGCTCGGGCTGGAACTCGCCGGGGTTCCGGTGGCGGAGCGGCGGGAACGGGTGGCGCGGCAGCTCGATCTGGTGGATCTGGGCGTCTGGGCCGACCGGCGGGTGCATGAGTTGTCCGGCGGCATGCAGCAGCGGGTCGGGCTGGCCCGTGCCTTTGCCACCGACGCGCCTGTCCTGCTGATGGACGAGCCCTTCTCGGCGCTGGACCCGCTGATCCGGGCGCATCTGCAGAACGAACTGCTGAACCTGCAGGCGCGGCTGCGGAAGACCATCATCTTCGTCAGCCACGACCTGGACGAGGCCATCAAGCTGGGCAACCGCATCGCGATCATGGAGGGCGGGGAGATCATCCAGACCGGCCAGCCGGAGGACATCGTGCTCAACCCGGCGAACGACTATGTGGCCGAGTTCGTGGCCCACATGAACCCGCTGCAGGTGATGCGCGCCGCCACCATGATGCGGCCCGTCGACGATCTGCCGCGCGATGAGGCCGGACGCCTGTGCCTGGACCGCCACGGCTGGTTCAAGCTCGCCCTGGACCCGTCCGGCGCGCCGGTGGAGGCCGCCTGCAACGGCGAGAGCTGGCCCATCATCGCCGCCGATCCCGCCACCAACCCGGAAACCGGCCAGATTCTGACCGCTGCCCCCGACGTGGTGATGCAACAGGTCATCGACTGGCGCGAACGCTCCGGCGGCCCGGTACTGATCGTGCAGGACGGCCGCATGCTGGGCGCCATCGGCGACGACCAGATCTTCCGGGGACTGCTGCGCCGCAAGGTGTGAGGTGGGCGTCGTGATCACACTGAACCACTGGGCTTCACCCCCTCCTCGATCCTCCCCCGTCAAGGGGGAGGAAGTATCACAGCGCTGACGCCTTCGCCCCTTCCCCTCGACGGGGGAAGGTCGGGATGGGGGTGTGGGTGCCGCACAGGCTTGGGAGACTGGGCTCGCGGATCAAGTCCGCGAGCGTCGTGGTGGGGAGGAGCCTGTGTGACCCTGAGACACGCCAAGTTCCGCCGTTGTCGATGAAAATGGGCGATGCCGGACTCATGCACGCATGACCTCCCCAGGACGTCTTGTCCGGACTTGATCCGGGCATCCAGCGTGCCGCACAGGCGTGGGAGACTGGGCTCGCGGATCAAGTCCGCGAGCGTCGTGGTGGGGAGAGGCCTGAGTGACCCTGAGACACGCCAAGTTCCGCCCTTGTCGATGAAAATGGGCGGTGCGGACTTCATGAACCCATGAGCACCCCGAGACGTCTTGCCCGGACTTGATCCGGGCATCCAGCGTGCCGCACAGGCTTGGGAGACTGGGCTCGCGGATCAAGTCTGCGAGCGTCGTGATGGGGAGAGGCCTGAGTGACCCTGAGAGCCGATCAGCCGCGCACCCGCTCAGGCAGAACCGTTGCGGGCGGGGTGTTGCGGCTGCGTTCGCTGGTGATGGCGCCGTCGATGATGGTCATGCCGACGCCAGGCAGGTTCCCCTGTTCGATGGATTCCAGCATGTTCCTGCCCGGCGCGTGCTGGGCCTGGTCCAGCAACACGAAGTCGGCGGCCATGCCGACCGCGATCAGGCCGGTATCCAGATCACGCATCCGGGCGGTATTGCCGGTGGCGAAGCAGAACGCCGTCTCCGCCTTCACGTCACCGAACGACGACAGCAACGCGATCATGCGCAGGATGCCCAGCGGCTGAACGCCGGACCCGGCGGGGGCATCGGTGCCCAGGATCACGCGCTCCATCTGGCCGAGTTCCCGCGCCGTGTTCATGGCCAGCAGGGCGGCGCGCTCATTGCCGTTGTGCACCAGCTCGATACCGCGTCCGCACTGTTCGCACAGGCAGACGATCTGGTCGTCGGGCAGGGCGGTGTGGCCGCCGTTGATGTGGCCGATGATGTCGGCATCCGCCTCCAGCACCACGTCCTTGTCGATCAGGCCGGAGCCGGGAATCGACGGGCCGCCGGTATGGATGGTGGACTGGATGCCGTACTTCCGGGCCCAGCCGACCATCTCCTTGGCTGTCTCGCCCGCCTTGACGGAGCCGAGACCGACTTCCCCCAGCAGCTTCACGCCCGCGTCGGCCAGGTCCTTGAAGTCATTCTCGTCCATGCCCTGTTCGATCACCGGCGCACCGCCATGCACCTTCACACCGGAGGGGCGGAAATTCTCGTACCAGCGCTGTGACGCGATCGCGAGCGCCTTCAGCCCGACAATGTCCTTCGGACGTCCGGGCAGATGCACCTCTCCGGCGGAGATCATGGTGGTGACGCCGCCATGCAGGCAGGAATCGATCCAGCTGATCTGCGACTGCCGAGGGGTATAGTCGCCGATCACCGGATGCACGTGGCTGTCGATCAGCCCTGGCGAAACGGCGGTCCCCTTCGCATCGACCTCCACGTCGGCCTGATCGGTGTCCAGATCCTTCGCCTTGCCGATGGCTGCGATCCGTCCGTCCAGCGCCACGATGCAGTCGGCATCCAGAATCGGATTTGCCAGATCACCGGACAGCAGCAGCCCGATGTTCCTGATCACGGTCTTCTTCGGCATGTCGTGTCCCCTTGCAACGGCTCCGGCTGGGAAAAGCCTAGTTGATCTGGCCGACCCTGCAAGAGGCGCAATCGCCCACAATTATTCATGGACGAGATCTGAATAATTCATTGGTACAATGGTTTGTTTGGTACAAAATGAGATGTGTATAAAAAATATCAATTTTTCCAATATGTTACAGATCAAAAAATGGACAAGAAATCTCAGAACATGGTATTGCACCTGTTTTGATAGCGTGTTATACCTCTGGAAACACGTAACAGAGAGAGGGCATTGCTATGCCTGTTACAAGTGACAAGCCAGCGCCGTATGCTCCAGCGTCGGCGATAGTCAGCATCATTGAGCGCCATCGCAATCGGGGGCTGCCGTTCCCAGTGGACGCCGATACACTCGCGCGGGCTGGAGTTTCTGAAAGCCTCATCCCAAGGACACTCCAAGCCCTTCAAACACTTGATCTTATTGCGAATGACGGCGGGCCCACCGAGATGTTGGAGAGCATCCGTCTTGCGCCGGAAGCGGAGTACAAGAAGTATATGGAGGACTGGCTCAGGGTCGCATATGCGGATGCGCTCCAGTTTATTGACCCTGCCACAGCAACAGAGACGGAAGTGAGGGATGCGTTTCGGAGCTACAAGCCGACTGGACAGCAGAACCGAATGGTAACACTGTTCATTGGGTTGTTCGCAGCTGCAGGTGTCGCGCCAGAGAAGCCGAAGCCCGTGCCTCAGGGTGTCAGGGCGAAACAAGCAGCTGCTAAGTCACGATCCCAATCAGGCCGCAGCAAGGTTCAGCCTCAGCCCGACGCGCAACCTCGCCAATTCGATAACAATCTACCTCCGGCTCTGACGGGCCTCTTGGCCTCCCTGCCGCGCTCGGGCGAAGGGTGGAGCCAAGATCGTCGGAACGGGTTCGTAACAGCATTTGGGTATGTTCTAGATTACCTCTATCCAATCATTGAGCCGGACGATGACGGTGAAGATGCGGTCTGAACAGGGCCACAACGAGAATGGGCCGCCCGAAGGCGGCCCAGACGCCGAGGACGTTGCAGCGTTCTCAGACGTTAACCCCGTGCTTGCAAGCGCAAAAATTGGAGGAGGACGAAGCGTGACTTGGCACACCACCCGGAGAATTGTCGGGTCCGCTTGACAGCGGTTTGTCCTGCCCCCTTCCACAAGGGGTAAGAGCAACAGCGTGCTTGGGTCCACACCAAGCACGCTTTTTGCGCTTCTATGCTACATTTTTGGATGAAGATCAAGGAATCTAGGGAGTTATGATGCGCGGTCCATCGCGTACGAAACTCCAGACGAGATGAACCGGATAGAAGGTCGCTATGGTAGATTGAAGCTCAGTGAAATGTGCGAGATTCATGCCATACTTTGTCTTTGCCCTGCATTTTGCGACGCTTGCTGGGGAAGAGGCTCTTCTTGCTCCCTCACAACAGGTCCATGTCGAGGATTGCGCCGAGTTCGGTGAGGGCCTGTTGTGCGCCCGTGACCTTGATGGTCTGCATGCCCAGCGCCTTGGCCGGTTTCAGGTTGATGCCGAGATCGTCCAGGTAGACCGCCTCCGACGGGTCGATACCGATCTCGCGGCAGGCGAGGCGGTAGATCTCGGGGTCGGGCTTGCGCAGGTTGACCTTCGATGATTCCACGACGATCTGGAACCGGGCCATCACCTCGGCGACGGCGGCAGCCTTCTCGCTGTCGCTGGAAATGCCGGGGCCGTGCCCAGCGCGGACATTGTTGGTGATGCAGGCACAGATGCGGTCCTGGCGGATCATGTCCAGGGCACGGACCATTTCCGGCCGCAGCGTGCCCGACAGCAGCGCGATCACGTCCTTGCCGGGAACGGGGTGGCCGATGGCGGTGCTTTCGGCCAGGAACAGGCCGTCGAAGGTGTCGAGGTCCACGTCATTGCGCTCGAACTGCGCCCAGGCATTCGTGTCCGGGTTGGTCGCATTGATGCCCCGGATGGTGCCGACGGGCATGCCCTTCTCGGTCTCGTACTCGGCGAAACGCTCGAACGGGCTGGAGGTGAAGACACCGCCGAAGTCCCAGATGACGGCCTTCACGTTCGTGGCGGGTACTGCATTGTTCATGGATCGGTCTCCTCCCCCTCAACCGGCTCGGTGAGGAAATGCCGGCCTGCCCGGTCCTCCACCTCGACCACCCAGAGGTCCGGGTCGGTCGCCAGTCGGCGCTGAATATAACTGTCGGCCTCCGTGGCCGGAACCGGTTGCGGACCGGAAGATCGCAGCCATGTCCGCACGCCGTCCATGTAGCCGGGTGAATAGACGGTGGCAGTGCCGCCCGGCGCCTCCACCTTCAGCAGGATGCTGCCCGCTTCCTCTGCACCGCGCCGCACCAGATAGGCGAATCCGCCGTGCAGCCGGACCGTGCGCAGATAGGCGGCAACCCAGATCTCGGCCTTCAGGCGAGGTGTCATGAGGATTCCAGGGGTTGCCTGTTCCATCCCTCTCCCCCTCCCGGCCACCCACGTGAGTATCCTTGATGGGCGGCCGGGAGGGGGAGAGGGATGGAACAGGCAGCAAACGACTCGGTTGAACCATTCCCCGACTGCACGTCAGAATGCGTGAAACAGAACAGACGTGGGGAGGCAGGGAACATGGGCGATCCGTCATACATGTCGGCGCGGGAACTGGTGGCCGCCATTGGCCAGCAGACGCTGCGGTCGGAAGAGGTGCTGGATCATTACCTTGATCGGCTGGACCGGTTCAACGGGCAGATCAACGCGGTGGTGGCGACGGATGTGGATGCCGCCCGCGCCCGCGCCCGTGCGGCGGACGCAGCCGCCGCGCGGGGAGAAAGCTGGGGGCCGCTGCACGGCCTGCCGATGACGGTGAAGGACACGTTCGAGGTCGTGGGCATGGCCTGCACCGCAGGCGCACCGGAGCTGAAGGATCATCAGCCGAACCGCCATGCCACGGCGGTCGAGCGCCTGATCGAGGCCGGGGCGATCATCTACGGCAAGACCAACACACCACTCTACGCTGGGGACCTGCAGACCTACAACGCGGTCTTCGGCACGACGAACAATCCCTGGGACGTGACCCGCGCGCCGGGGGGATCGTCCGGCGGTTCCGCCGCCGCGCTTGCATCCGGCTTCACGGCGCTGGAACTGGGGTCGGACATTGGCGGTTCGATCCGCAATCCGGCGCATTTCTGCGGCGTCGCGGGGCACAAGCCGAGCTTTGGCGCAGTGCCGATCCGGGGGCACATACCGGGACCGCCCGGTGCGCTGACGGGCGCCGATATCGGGGTCGCGGGGCCGCTGGCGCGCTCTGTCGATGATCTGGAACTGGCGCTGGACGTCATGGCCGGGTCCGACATGCTGGACCAGGCAGGCTGGAAGCTGAAGCTCGCCGGTGCGCGGCACGAGGCCATCCGCGACTACAAGGTCGCCGTCTGGTCCGACGACGCCTTCTGCGCCGTTGACCCGGAGGTCCGTGACCTGATCGAAGGTGCAGGCACGGCGCTGGAGGAAATGGGTGCAAAGGTGGATCGCACCGCACGACCCGCTATCGACATGCAGGAATCGCACGAGGTCTACTACAGCCTGCTGGCAGCGGCTCTGGGGGCCGGACTGCCGGACAGCATGCGGCGGAAACTGCGCGAGAACCCGCCGGACGCCGATGACCGCAGCCATCAGGCGATCTTCGCCCGTGGCGCGGTGATGGAACATGCGGAATGGCTGGAATGGGACGAGCGCCGGGCCGTGCTGCGGGAGATGTGGAACCGCTTCTTCGGTGACGTGGATGTTCTGCTCTGTCCGGTCATGCCGCGCGCGGCCATCCCCCACGACCAGTCCTCAAGTTTTGGCAGCCGAACCGTGGAGATCGCGGGCCAGAGCCGCAACTATGTCGACATGATCGTCTGGTGCGGTCTGACCTGCGGGGTCTATCTGCCCGCCACCGTGGTGCCTGTCGGGCGCACCGATGCCGGGTTGCCGGTCGGGGTCCAGGTCGTCGCCAACTTCATGGAGGACCGTTCCGCACTGCATGTGGCGCGGCACCTGGAGAAGGTGCTGGGTGGTGTCGTGCCGCCCCCCGGCTTCGCATGAGGATTGCCGTCCTTGGCGGCGGTCATGGCGCCCATGCCGCCGCCGCCGACCTGTCGGAACAGGGGCATGAAGTCCGCTTCTGGCGGCGTGACGCGGCGGCGCTGCATGGTTTGATGGCCAAGGGCGCACTGCGTCTGACCGATGCGGCGGGCAGTCGCGACGTGCCGATCCAAACGGTGACCCCGGATATCGGTCGCGCGGTGCAGGGCGCGGAGCTGATCCTGATGCCCGGCCCGGCCATGGCGCAGGTCGACATTGCCCGCGCCATGGCCCCGCACCTGTCGGACGGTCAGGGCATCCTGATGCCGCCGGGCAGTTTCGGGACCTGGGTGGTCATGGATGCCCTGCGTGCAGAAGGCTGCACCGCCGATCTGCTGCTGGGCGAGTCCGGCACTTTGCCCTGGCTGGCCCGGATGCAGGGACCGGAGGAGGTCGCCATCGTGACCCGAGCGACGCGTCTTCCCACCGGCGTGTTTCCGCATGCCCGTGCAGATGCGGCCTTCGATCTGTTCAGCCGGGCCTTCCCGGCCATCGAGCGACTGACGGACGCGCTTGACGGGGCGCTGATGAATGCGGGGCCGATCATCCATCCGCCCCTGATCCTGATGAATGCCGGACCCATCGAGCATTTCGAACACTGGGACATTCACAACGAGGGTACGCAGCCCGCGATCCGCCGTGTCACCGACGCACTGGATGCGGAGCGCGTGGCTGTGCGGGAGGCGCTGGGTTACGGCCCGCCGCATTTCCCGCTGGCCGACCATTATGACGACAGCCGTCCGGAATGGATGTACGGGCAGGCCGCGCACGACCGGCTGGTGGTCTCCAGCCGCTGGCGGGAGAGGCTGGATCTGACCAGCCACCGCTACATGCGCGAAGACGTGGCAATCGGGCTGGCCTTCCTGGCCTCGGTCGCGGGCTGGGTGGGGGTTTCCGCGCCGGTGGCGCGCGGCCTGCTGGCGCTGGCCGGTGCGATCAATGGGGAGGATTTCCTGGTCACCGGGCGCACACTGCAAAGCCTCGGGCTTGTTGATCTGGATCCGGAAGCCTTGCAGGCCCGGTTGAGAGAGGGCTTCTGATGCCGCGCGTCGCTCTGGTCGGTGCCGGACGCATGGGGCGCGGGCTGGCGCATGTCTTTGCCTGGGGTGGCTGGCAGGTCGATCTGCTGGATGCGAAGCCACGGGACGTTGCTGCCGCGGCCACACTGCTGGCGGACGCAGAGGCCGAGGTGGCGCGGACCCTGAACCTGATGGCGGAGTTCGGTCAGTGCGAACCAGATGCGGTTGCGGGCCTTCAGGGGCGTATCAGCTACCGCGCGCTCGATGACCTCCCTGACGCAACCGCCCGTGCTGATCTGGTGATGGAAGGTGTGCCGGAGACGCGGGACGCTAAGGCGGAGGCGCTGTCGCTGATCTCCGTCCATGCGGGGGCGGAGACAATCATTGCCTCCACCACATCGACCATGCTCTCGACCGAGCTGGCGGCGCATGTGACGGCCCCGGAACGGTTCCTGAACGCTCACTGGCTCAACCCGGCCTACCTGATCCCGCTGGTGGAGGTCAGTCCGCATGACGGCACGGCACCTGAGGTGCGCGACCGGTTGCTCGGCTGGTTGCGCGACATCGGCAAGGTGCCGGTGGTCTGCAAGGCCAGTCCCGGTTTCATCGTGCCGCGCATCCAGGCGCTGGCGATGAACGAGGCGGCGCGGATGGTGGAGGAAGGCGTGGCCAGCGCCGAGGACATGGACACGGCGATCCGGGCCGGGTTCGGGCCGCGTTTTGCCGTGCTTGGGCTGGTCGAATTCATCGACTGGGGCGGAGTGGACATCCTGCATCACGCCAGCCGCTACCTGACGGAGACCACCGGTCAGGACCGGTTCCGCGCCCCGGACATCGTCGGCAAGAAGATGGCGCAGGGGGCCACCGGCCTGCACGCGGGTCGCGGCTTCCACGATTATGCCGACGTGGACCGGGAGGCCTACCAGCGCGACCGCATCCGGGACTTCGTCGATGTGCTGGGCCAGCGCGGCCTGCTGGTACCGCCGAAGGTCTGAGCGGTAGCAGGTCCTGCGCCGGAGAACGAGCGGAAAGCTCGGACAGAGCGAGGCCACCCGCAATCACGCTGTGTCCGGGCCCAACCTGGCTACCCAGTGGTAACGCGCAGGCGTGGGGGACTGGGCTCGCGGATCAAGTCCGCGAGCGGCGTGTTGGGAGCAAGGGTGAGCCCACCGGTTCATACTCCCTCACGCCTTACCCGGGCCTGACCCGGGTATCCAGAAGTGCCGCACCGGCGTGAGAGACTGGGCTTGTGGATCAGGTCCGCGAGCATCGTGATCGGGGTGGACGCGGAGGCACCCTCGTCACCACCCCACCGACGCCACGTCCCGCTCAGACCTCGATCACCAGCTTTCCGAAATGGTTGGCCGCGCGCATGGTGTGATAGGCGGCGCGGGCATCCTCGAACCCGAAGGACTGGTCGATCACCGGTTTCAGGCCGTGCGTGGTGATGGCGCGGTTCATGTCGGCGAACATCGACCGGGGACCGACGTAGATACCGCGTATCGTCACCGACTTGCGCATGATGGCGGTCGGACTCGCCTGTCCGGCGGCACCGGTCAGGATGCCGATCAGGCCGATGATGCCACCGACGCGCACGGCGTTCACCGACCGGTCGAAGGTGCCGGGGCCGCCGACTTCCACCACCCGATCAACGCCCGTACCACCGGTGAGCTCCAGCACCGCAGTGTCCCAGTCCGGCGTGGTGCGGTAGTTGATGGTTTCATCAGCGCCCAGCGCCTTCATCCGCGCCAGCTTTTCGTCGGACGATGAGGTGACGATGGTCCGCGCGCCCATCATTGCGCAGAACTGCTGTGCAAAGACCGAGACGCCTCCGGTTCCCAGCAGCAGCACTGTCTCCCCTGCCAGTACCGGTCGCGGCTGGGTCAGGGCGTGCCAGGCGGTCAGTGCGGCGCAGGGCAGGGTGGCAGCTTCCGCATCCGTCAGGTGCGCCGGGGTCGGAATGACGCCCCGTTCGGGCAGAATGACTTCCTCCGCCAGTACGCCCTGTCGCGCGCCACCAAGTGCCGATGCCATTGCCGCGGCGCTGATCTCCCCCGCTGTCCAGTTCTCGAAGAAGCAGGAGGTGACGCGGTCGCCTTCCTTCAGGCTGACGCCGGGGCCGACAGCGGTCACCACCCCGGCCCCGTCGGAGTTGGGGACGGTGGGGAACGGCAGTTTGCGGGTGATCGGATCCTCGATGGTACTGAGGTCGCGATAGTTGATCGAGTTGGCGCTGATCTTCAGCCGGACTTCCCCCGGTCCGGGCGCCGGCGTCGGGCGTTCCGCCAGGTTGAGCGCGTCAACGCCGTCACCGGAAATGATCTCCCAGGCTCGCATGATGACTTTCCGATCTGCATGAGGTTCTGTTCTGTGGTGGCCGCGAAGTCTGCCGCCTGCGGCAGGGACGATCAAGCTGCGGCCGAAAAACATGCGAAACCCCCGGAACGCAGAACGGGCCGTCCTGCACTGCGGTCACAGTGCGGGACGGCCCGTCCGGTCGATCAGGCGTACTGAAGCGATCAGGTCCGGCGACGACGGCCCCCGCGACCCAGACCGATGGCCTTCGCCATCTCGGCGCGCTTCTCGGCGTAGCTGGGTGCGACCATCGGATAGTCCGACGGCAGATTCCATTTCGCGCGGTAATCTTCCGGCGACATGTTGAAGTTGGTGCGCAGATAGCGCTTCAGCATCTTCAGCTTCTTGCCGTCTTCCAGACAGATCAGATAGTCCGGGGTGATGGAGCGGCGCACGGAAACAGCCGGCTTCTGCTTTTCGGCTTCCGGCTCCGGCTCGGCGGTGCCTGCACCGGCCAGGGCCATGTGAATGCGGTTGATCAGTTCCGGCAGTTCATCGGAAGCGACAACATTGTTGGAAACATAGGCGGCGGTGACCTCTGCGGTCATCTCGAGCAGATCATGCTGCGTGGTAGCACCATTC
>BQJF01000102.1 GCA_021604565.1 Minwuia thermotolerans
CAAGCCGGTGATGGAGGGCAAGGCCGTCCTGTTCAAGCGCTTTGCCGACGTTGACGGTATCGATGTCGAGCTCGACTCCACGGATGTTGACGAGATCGTCGATACCGTCCGTGTGATCGCGCCGACCTATGGCGGCATCAACCTGGAGGACATCAAGGCACCCGAGTGCTTCGTGATCGAACAGCGGCTGCGGGAACTGCTCGACATCCCGGTGTTCCATGACGACCAGCATGGTACCGCGATCATCGCCGCCGCAGGCCTGATCAATGCCTGCGCGCTGACAGGACGCAAGATGTCGGACCTGCGCATGGTGGTGAATGGCGCGGGCGCAGCCTCCATCGCCTGCATCGAGCTGGTCAAGGCCATGGGTGTCGGCGTCAACAACGTGATCATGTGTGACTCCAAGGGCGTCGTCTATCGCGGACGTGAGGAAGGCATGAACCAGTGGAAGTCGGCACATGCCGCCGAAACCGATGCCCGCACGCTGGAAGACGCGATGGTCGATTGCGACGTGTTCTTCGGGCTGTCGGTCGCTGGTGCCGTCACGAGGAAGATGGTCGCGTCGATGGCCGACAATCCGGTGATCTTCGCCATGGCCAATCCGGACCCGGAGATCACGCCCGAAGACATTGCCGAAGTCCGCTCCGACGCCATCGTGGCGACCGGTCGGTCCGACTATGCCAATCAGGTCAACAATGTCCTGGGCTTCCCCTACATCTTCCGTGGTGCGCTGGACGTGCGGGCGACCACGATCAATGACCAGATGAAGATTGCCGCCGCGGAGGCTCTGGCAGATCTGGCGCGCGAGGACGTGCCGGACGAGGTTGCGCGTGCCTATCGCGGCACCCGGCTGCAGTTCGGGCCGGAATACATCATCCCGACACCGTTCGATCCGCGCCTGATCTCGGCGATCCCCCCTGCCGTGGCGGAGGCCGCCATGGCAAGCGGCGTCGCACGCAAGCCGATCGTTGACATGGAGAGCTATATCAACGAGTTGCGGGCGCGTCTGGATCCGACCTTCGGTGTCCTGCAGCTTATCTTCGACGAGGTCCGCGCCAATCCGAAGCGTGTTGTCTTCGCGGAGGGCGAGGAGGAGAAAGTGATCCGCGCCGCCCTGGCCTTCAAGCAGGAAGGCTATGGCTCACCTGTACTGATCGGCTACCCGGAGCGGGTGCAGGAGATGATCCGCGAAATGGGTCATGATCCCGATGAGCTGGAGATCGTCAGCGCCCGGGATTTCGACAATCGCGAAACCTACTACGACTTCCTTTATGCCCGCTGGCAGCGTCGCGGGCTGCTGTATCGCGATTGCCAGCGACTGGTGAATACCGACCGCAATGTCTTCGCCGCCTGCATGGTCGCCAACGGCGATGCCGACGCGATGGTCACCGGTGTCACGCGACGCTTTTCCTTCGCCTACGAGGATGTACGGCGGGTCATCGATCCGCGCCACGGCCAGCGGGTGTTCGGCCTGACCATGCTGCTGTCGCGGGGGCGCACCGTGTTCATCGCCGACACGACAGTTCACGAGTTGCCTACCGCCGTGGAGCTGGCCGACATTGCGGTCCAGGCGGCGGCCATGGCGCGCCAGATGGGACATGAGCCCCGGGTCGGTCTGGTTTCCTACTCGACGTTCGGCAACTCGACCCATGTCACATCCGACAATATCCGTGGTGCGGTATCCCTGCTGGACTCGCAGGAACTCGATTTCGAATATGACGGCGAGATGTCGGTCGATGTCGCGCTCAACCCGGAACTGATGGAGCTCTACCCCTTTTCGAGACTCTCCGGCCCGGCCAATGTGCTGATCATGCCCGGACTGCAGTCCGCCAACATCGCCGCCAAGCTGCTGCAGTCCCTGGGCGGCGCAACAGTTCTCGGCCCCCTGCTCGTGGGCCTTTCGCATCCGGCACAGGTGGTGCCGATCGGGGCATCGGTCTCCGACCTGGTCTCGGCCGCTGCGTTGGCAGCCTATGACGCAGGCAAGAACTGACACGGCATGTCCACAGGCGTTCCCGCACGGAAAGCCTGTGGACAGATTTGTGGCTGCTGTCACCAAATGCCTAGACAAGAAGGGAAAAATCTGATCAGCGAGATATGGACCGTTAGGATTCCTTTTACTGCTGCCACCGCATAGTGCGGATATGAGTGCGTCACACCCACATACCCCGACTGGTTCGGAGGCGGAAATCCAGCAGGATTTCCTGGCCGGTGTGCGTCACGCCTGGTCCCGCAGACCGGTCCACGCATCAGTGATCCTGCTGCTCGTGACGCTTGCCGGTGCTGGCTTCGTGGCCGCCACCTATCGCTGGGCCGGGTCTTTCGAGGCACAGGTAGCGGCGGGTGTCGTCGCATCACTCTTCGGATTTGGGGTCGCGGTCGCGTTCTGGATGACCCGGCGGCGCCAGTTGACCACCGCAATGGTGACCCAGATGGGTTCGCTGGTCGACGGGCTGGCCCTGTTCAGCCACAGCGATCAGTTGATTACCGCCCCGACTGGTGTCCTGACGGAATTTCCCAGCCTGGACCGCCTGCCATTCATTCAGCGGATCACGGAACAGGCGCGAAGTGTCGATGGCGGTTCCGGTCAGCCTGTGCCGACCCCGGAGACATCAGCCGTTCTGATCAGGAAGTTCGTGCGTGGCGACCTGCATGAAATCCGGCTGGAACTGCACGACGGACGCACCCTGGACCTCGGACAGGTGTTCCTCGACGACGGCCCGCGGATGCTGATCGCCCGCGACATGACAGAGGCGACCCAGCGCGAGCGCGCACTCCGCGAAAGTGAAGCCCGCTATATCCGACTGACGCAGATCGCGTCCGACTGGGTCTGGGAAACCGACGCCAATCACCGTTTCACATCCGTCTCCGGTCGGTTCGAGCAGATCACAGGCGTCCCGCCGGAAAGCCTGATCGGCAAGCGTTTCATCGAAGTCTCCGACCTGAGGCGCGATCCGGCGGTCGTGCGCGACCTGCAGCGCCTGATGCGCGAACATGAACACTTCAGCGATGTCACCTGCCCCCTCAAGCTTGTCGGCAAGCATGGGGCAGTGCAGTTGCGGCTCGCCGCGCATCCGATGCACGACAGCACCGGGCGCTTTCTCGGATACCGTGGCGTGGCGGCTGACATCACGCGACAGCGCATGGCGGAGTCGGATGCAGAGAACGCGCGGCGATCCGTGAAGGATGCCATCGCCGCCGCATCGGAGGGCATCGCGCTGTTCGCCAGCACGGGCAACTTCCTGATGTGCAACCGGACCCTGGCCAACGCCTTCGCGCCGGCCGGTCACCTGCTGCGGACGGAATGCACCCTGGACGAGGTCGTTGCCGGACTGTTCGACGCGCGACTGCTGAACATGCCGGAAGGCATGGGCGCACTGTCGCGGCGACGGATGATGGAGGAACTGCGTCGCGGTGACCTGCGTCGTGAATTCTCCGGCGCCAAGGGACGCTGGTATCGGGTCGCGGCAAACAAGACTGCCGACGACGGGCTGGTGCTGATCTTTTCCGACATCACCGAGATGAAGAAGCACGAGGCAACGCTCGCCGCGCGCATCGACGAATTGCAGCAGACCAAGACCAAGCTGACCGAGCAGAAGGAAACCCTGTCCCGTTTCGCCGACAATCTGGCCGTGGCCCGCAACGAGGCCGAGGCCGCCAGCAGGGCGAAGTCGGAATTCCTCGCCGCCGTCAGCCACGAGTTGCGCACCCCGCTGAATGCAATCATCGGCTTTTCCGAAGTCATGAGCGCGGAGTCCTTCGGCCCGCTCGGCACGCCGAAATACAAGGACTACGCAGGCGACATTCTGGATTCCGGGCAGCACCTGCTGGGCCTCATCAACAACATCCTGAACCTCTCCAAGGCAGAGGCTGGCAGCCTGACCCTCACCCCCGAGCCGCTTGATATCGCAGAAGTCATTCAGGTATCCGCGCGGATGGCCTGCCCGCACAACATGGGCACGGATCTGGAAATTCAGGTGGCGCCGGAGATCGGCGAGGTCATGGCAGACAGCCAGAAGCTGAAGCAGATCCTGATCAACCTGATATCCAACGCCGTCAAGTTCACGCCCGCCTCCGGCACCATCCGCGTCATCGCGGAACGCATGGAGAGTGGTTTCCGCATTGCGGTCAGTGACACCGGGATCGGCATGCGGACGGAAGACATTCCCCAGGCGCTGACAGCGTTCCGGCAGATCGACAGTTCGCTCGGTCGCAAGTACGACGGCACAGGTCTTGGTCTCCCTCTCGCCAAGCGGTTCACCGAACTTCATGGCGGTTCACTGACCATCGAAAGCGCGCTGGGAGAGGGAACCACCGTGACGGTCTATTTCCCGGAACGCGGCAAGACTGCCGAGGATACCGCCAGAGTCGCCTGACCCCTGGCACTTGCCGCTGCGTCACCGCCGCCGCACCGTGCATGCCCCCTGCCCGTCAAAGCTGGCTTACAGGCGGGCGAAGCCACGCTATCCTTGCCGCAATGATCGCGTGAAATCGCGCACCTGGGGAGGATCAGTCATGGATTACCGTCCGATATCAGCCGACTCGCATATTACCGAGCCGCCGGATTGCTACACGGCACGCATCGACAGGAACTGGAAGGACAAGGCCCCGCACATCGTGCATGACGCCAAGTTCGGTGACGTCTTCGCCATTGACGGCATGAAGAAGCCCATCCCGATGGGTCTGATCGCGGCAGCCGGACGTGACCCGAAGGACCTGCGTTTCGGGGCGGACAACTACAAGGATCTGCATCCGGGGGGCTGGGATCCGGTACAGCGGCTGAAGGATCAGGATCGCGACGGCGTCTTTGGCGAGATAATCTATCCCTCGGTCGGCATGATGCTCTGCAACCATCCGGATTTCGACTACAAGAAGGCCTGCTTCGACGCGTACAATCTGTGGCTTCAGGAGTTCTGCGATCCGGCACAGGATCGCCTGTTCGGCATGGCTCAGCTTGCCATGCGCTCCGTCGATGAAGGCATCGGGGAACTGCGCAAGGCGAAGGAGATGGGGTTCCGGGGTGTCATGATGCCCGGCAATCCGCAGGTCGAGGATTATGATTCCGAGATCTATGGCCCGTTCTACGAAGCCGCGATCGACCTCGGCATGCCGCTGTCGTTCCATATCCTGACCAGCGGTTCCGATACCGTTGCCACCAAGACCCGTGGTGCCAAGATCAATTCCTTCCAGTCGATCATTCGCGGCTGCCAGGACATTCTGGGCATGATGATCTTCGGTGGTGTCTTCGACCGCCACCCGGCTCTGAAGGTGGTTTGCGTGGAGGCGGATGCAGGCTGGGCACCGCACTGGATGTACCGGGCCGACCACGCCTACAAGCGTCACCGTTACTGGCTGACATGCGCGGAGCTGGAACGGTTGCCGTCCGATTACTTCAAGGAAAACATCTACCTGACGTTCCAGGACGACTGGTCGGCGCTGAAGGCCAGGGACCAGATGAATGTGGAGCGGCTGATGTGGGCGAACGACTTCCCGCATTCGGACTCCACCTGGCCCTGGAGCCAGGACCTGCTGGCCGAACACACCAAGGATCTGACTGCGCACGAGAAGCGGCGGATCCTGCATGACAATGTGCGGGAACTCTACAACCTGCCCATGAACTGATCGCGGCGACATCACCACATTTCGAACGGCTGGGGAGGCCTGAACGATGCTGGATATCAAGATCACCAATGCACGGATCGTCGATGGCACGGGCGCACCGTCGCGCCAGGGCAGTGTCGGCATCCGCGATGGCAAGGTTGTCGCGCTGGGTTCCGTCGATGGCGAGGCCACGACGACAATCGACGCACAGGGCCATGTCGTCGCCCCGGGTTTCGTCGATATCCATACGCACTACGACGCTCAGGTCGTCTGGGACCGGATGATGACCATCAGTCCCTGGCATGGCGTCACCACCGCCGTGATCGGCAACTGCGGCTTCGGCGTGGCTCCCACCCGCCCTGCCGACCGGGACCTGATCATCCGTACGCTGGAGAAGGTGGAGGGAATGAGTGTCGATGCCCTGAACGCCGGGCTTGGCGACTGGGGCTTCGAGAGCTTCCCGGAATACATGGACGCGCTGGAGGCGCAGGGAACCGCCATCAACCTCGGTGTCCTGTTCGGTCATACGCCGCTGCGGCTTTACGTCATGGGGCTGGACGCGACGGAACGCGCCGCGACCGATGACGAGCTTTCCACCATGCGCGGCCTGTTCGCGGAGGGGCTGGAGGCCGGGGCGCTTGGTTTCGCCACCTCGAAGGCCGTGACCCATACCGGTTTCGAAGGTCGGCCCGTGCCCAGCCGACTTGCAACGTTCGAGGAAATCCTGGGTCTCGCATCCGTCATGGGCGAGCAGAAGACCGGCCTGATGCAGGCCACCATCGGGCGGGACCTGTTCCTGGACGAGTTCGAGAAGATTGCGCGGGCCACGGGTCGCCCGATCTCCTGGACCGCACTGCTGGCCGGTGTTTCGCTGGCAGAAGGCGATCACATGGATCAACTGCGCCGCTCCGCCGACCTGAACGCCCTCGGCCTGCCGATCTATCCGCAGGTGACGCCGCGCGCCCTGATGTTCGAACAGCAGTTCAGCGCGCCCTTCATCTTCGAGCCCATGTCGATTTTCCGCGATGTGCGCGGTGCGGATCACGAGGGCAAGAAGCGCATCTATGCCGACACGACGTTCCGCGATGCCTTCCGGCACAAGATGGACGGCAATGCGAAGCCGACCTTCATCCGGTCGTTCGAGAAGACCATCATCGCCGATGTGCCGGGCGCGCCGGAACTGTCGGAGCGACTGCTGCGGGACGTCGCGGCGGAACGGGGCATGGCGATGACCGACCTGATCCTCGACCTGTCGCTGGAGACCGATCTGGAAGCACGTTTCCGCATGCCCGTCGCCAATCACGAGGAAGACGAGGTCGAACCCCTGTTGAAGGATTCCTCCACCGTCATCGGTCTCTCGGATGCGGGTGCACACGCCAGCCAGCTCTGCGACGCCTGCCTGCCGACCTGGCTGCTGGGCCGCTGGGTGCGGGAAAAGGGCGTGTTCTCCGTCGAGGAAGCGGTGCGCATGCTGACCAGCCGCCCGGCGGAGGTCTTCGGCATCACCGATCGCGGCACCCTGGCGGAGGGTCGCCCGGCCGACATCGTGATCTTCGATCCCGAGACCGTCGGATGCGGCCCGATCCAGCGCGTGCATGATTTCCCCGCCGGGGCCGACCGGCTGGTGGCGGATGCCTTCGGCATCGACGCCGTCATCGTCAATGGCACCCTGCTGCGGCAGTCCGGCCAGGACATGGTGGATGCCACCGGTGCCCTGCCCGGCAAGCTGCTGCGCAACGGCCACGCCTGAGCCTGTTCCTTACAACCTGAAAACCGAACTTCCTGGAGATACCTGCCAAATGACGAAAGACTGGTCGCCCGAACTTGAAGAACTCGAAACCCGCAAGCGCATGGCGCGGGGCATGGGCGGACCCGACAAGGTGGCGCGGCAACATGCCGGTGACCGCCTGACGATCCGGGAGCGGATCACAGGTCTTGTGGACCCGGACAGCTTCCAGGAAGTCGGCTCCATCGTCGGTCGTGGCGAATATGACGAGAACGGCAATCTGGTTCACCTGATGCCCAACAACTCGGTCACCGGTCGTGGCCTGGTCAACGGGCGTCAGGTGGTGGTGACCGGTGACGACTTCACGGTGCGTGGCGGTTCCGCCGACGCCACCAACAAGGGCAAGGCCCTGCATCCGGAACAGATGGCGCGGGAGATGCGGATGCCGATCATCCGCATCATCGAAGGCTCCGGCGGCGGCGGCTCGGTGAAGACCATCGAGACCACGGGCCACGCCAACCTGCCGGGGGGCTGGGGCCAGTCCTTCGGTGCCGAGCAACTGATGATCAACATGGGCGAAGTGCCGACTGTCGGCCTGGGCCTCGGCTCCGTTGCAGGTCTTGGCGCGGCGCGGCTTGCCGCCACCCATTTTTCCGTCATGCGCAAGGACGTCGCCGCCATGTTCGTGGCCGGGCCGCCGGTCGTGAAGGGCATCGGCCAGGACCTGACCAAGCAGGAACTCGGCGGCTGGCAGATCCAGCTTGCCGCTGGTGGCGTCGACAATGCCGTGGATACGGAGGCCGAAGCCTTCGAGCAGGCACGGCGTTTCCTGTCCTACCTGCCCTCTTCCACCGACGATCTGCCGCCCCGCGCGGAATGCGACGACCCTGTCGACCGGCGGGAGGAGAAGCTGTTCAAGATCGTGCCGCGCGATATCCGCAAGGTCTATCGCATGCGCTCCGTCATCGACGCCGTCGTGGACAAGGACAGTTTCTTCGAGATCGCACCACTGTTCGGGCGTTCCGTCATCAGCGGCCTGGCGCGGCTGGACGGCTGGCCGGTGCTGCTGCTGGCCAGTGACCCCTATGTCTATGGCGGCGTCTGGACGGCAGACGCCTGCCAGAAGGTCGTGCGCATGGTGGACATGGCAGAGACCTTCCACCTGCCCGTGGTCTACCTGTGCGATTGTCCCGGCTTCCAGGTCGGGCTGGAAGCGGAACAGCGCGCCACGATCCGCCACGGTGTCCGCGCCATGGCCGCAATCGAGCAGACGACAACGCCCTGGTGCACCATGATCATCCGCAACGCCTTCGGTGTCGCGGGTGGCGCACATGCGCCGTCGAACCGCTACGTCACCCGCTACGGCTGGCTGTCAGGCCGCTGGGGGTCGCTGCCGCTGGAAGGCGGGATCGAGGCCGCCTACCGCGCCGACCTGGACGCGGCGGAGGATCCGGAGGCGGAACTGGCGAACATCACCGACCGCCTCAACAAGCTGCGCTCCCCCTTCCGTACGGCGGAGACCTTCGCCATCGAGGAGATGATCGACCCGCGCGACACCCGGCCCCTGCTCTGCGACTTCGCCAACATGGTCGCTCCCGTCCGGGGCCGCCAGGAAACCCGCATGTGGGCGCGTCCCTGATCCCGGAATCAAGGGTGCCGCGCAAAAGCTGAGTGCTGGGCTCATGGATCAAGTCCACGAGCGTCGTGGTGGGGGAGTGGGTGGACCTTCCCCCACCACCCCAACCAAGCGTTGCCCGGACTTGATCCGGGCATCCAGGGTGCCGATCAAACGCTGAAAGGCTGGGCTCGCGGATCGAGTCCGCCAGCGTCGTAGTGGAGGAGTGGGTGAACCTTCCCCCACCACCCCAACCACGCCTTGCCCGGACTTGATCCGGGCAACCAGGGTGCCGCTCAAACGTTGAAAGGCTGGGCTCGCGGATCAAGTCCGCGAGCGTCGTGGGAGGGGGAGACCGATCCTACGAAACCCGCCCCGCCTTCGCCAGCATGGCGCGGAGCAGGACGTTGCCGCCGGCGTGAATCCATTCCGGCTTGGCGTCCTCGACCTCGTTGTGGCTGATGCCGTCGATGCAGGGGATGAAGATCATCGACGTCGGTGCGACGCGGGAGATGTAGCAGGCGTCGTGTCCGGCACCGGAAACGATCTCGCGGGAGGAATAGCCCAGTTCGGCCGTCGCGCGGGCCACGGCCTCGACGCAGGAGCGGTCGAACGGCACCGGCGGGGAATGCCAGATCTCCTCCACATCCACCTCGACCCGTGACCGCGCCGCGATCTCCGCCACGCCTTCGCGCATCTGGCGGTCCATGGAGAGAAGCTGATCCGCATCTGGATGGCGGAAGTCAATGGTCAGGAAGACGTGGCCGGGAATGACGTTCCGGCTGTTCGGATGCACCTGCATCATGCCGACCGTGGCGCAGCCGACAGGCCCGTGATCCAGCCCCACCCTGTTGACCAGATCGACGATGCGGGATGCTCCCAGCATCGCGTCCCGGCGGATCGGCATCGGCGTCGGTCCGGCATGGCTCTCCTGGCCGGTGATGTTCAGTTCGTACCAGCGCTGGCCCTGGGCATCGGTGACGACACCGATCTCCTTCTCCTCCGCCTCCAGGATCGGCCCCTGCTCGATATGGGTCTCGAAGAAGGCGTGGATGGCGCGGCCGCCGACTTCCTCCGGCCCGGCATAGCCGATGCGTTCCAGTTCCTCGCCCATGGTCTTGCCGTCCACATCGGCGCGGCTGAGACCATATTCCAGGTCGAAGGCACCAGCGAAGACACCGGAAGCAACCATGGCAGGTGCGAAGCGGGAGCCTTCCTCATTGGTCCAGACGACAGCTTCCACCGGGTGTTCCGTGGCAATGTCCAGGTCGTTCAGGCTGCGTATGACTTCCAGCCCGGCGAGCACGCCATAGACGCCGTCGAAACGGCCCCCGGTGGGCTGGGTGTCGAGATGGCTGCCAGTCATGACCGGTGGCAGGTCGTCATTGGTCCCGGCCCGGCGTGCAAAGATATTGCCCATCCGGTCAATGCGGATGCTGCACCCGGCGTCCCGGCACCATTGCACGAACAGGTCACGGCCTTCCCGATCCAGATCGGTCAGGGCCAGGCGGCAGTTGCCACCCTTCTCCGTCGCGCCGATCTTCGCCATCTCCATCAGACTGTCCCAGAGACGGTCACCATTGATCGCCAGATTGTGTCCTTCACCCATGGTCCGTTCTCTCCTGGTCAGTCCCGATCGGCTCTCGATTGCAGGGCCATCATATATCTGTTCAGTCTGATCGGACACATGCAGACAGCCCCTTCCTCCTCGACGGGGGAAGGCCGGGATGGGGGAGAATCGGCGCAGCCGAACAGCGATGGCTGACCAAGAGCGCAGCAGCCTGCGGCTTCACCCCCCATCGACCGCTACGCGGCCACTTCCCCCACAAGGGGGGAAGGAACGGAACAACCAGCTCTGCAAAGTCACTCTCAGTGCGTCAGTTCAAGTGCCATGGCCGTCGCCTCGCCACCGCCGATGCAGATGCCGGCGATGCCGCGCTTCATGCCGTGGGTCTTCAGGGCGTTGATCAGCGTGACCAGGATGCGCGCGCCGGAGGCGCCGATGGGATGACCCAGCGCGCAGGCCCCACCATGAACGTTCACCCGTTCCACATCCAGCGCCAGTTCGTGGATCGCCGCCATGGGAACAACGGCGAAGGCCTCGTTGATCTCGTAGAGGTCCACCGACTTCGGGTCCCAGCCGGTCTTCTGGTACAGCTTGTTGATCGCGTGTACCGGCGCGGTGGTGAACCAGCCCGGCTCCTGAGCATGGCTGGTATGGCCGATGATGCGTGCCAGCGGTGTCAGGCCGCGCTTCTCCGCCTCTGACTGGCGCATCATCACAAGAGCGGCGGCACCATCGGAGATGGAGGATGAATTCGCGGGCGTCACCGTGCCGTCCTTGCGGAAGGCAGGCTTCAGCGTCGGGATCTTGTCGAGATTGGCATTGCGGGGCTGCTCATCGCTGGCAATTGTCACCTCGCCCTTGCGAGTCTTCAGGGTCACCGGCGCGATCTCGTCGGCAAAGCCGCCGCTTTCCTGCGCGCCTTGTGCCCGCTTCAGGCTGCGGATCGCGTAGTCGTCCTGCTGCTCGCGCGTGAACTGATAGGCCTCCGCACAGTCCTCGGCGAAGGTGCCCATCAGACGGCCCTTGTCGTAGGCGTCCTCCAGACCGTCGAGGAACATGTGGTCCTTCACCTCGCCATGGCCGAGGCGCATGCCGCCGCGTGCCTTGGGCAGCAGGTATGGCGAATTGGTCATGCTCTCCATGCCGCCCGCGACCATGATGTCGTTCACACCGGCCAGCAGCATGTCATGGCTGAACATCGCCGCCTTCATGCCGGAGCCGCACATCTTGTTGATGGTGGTGCAGTTGGCGGCGTCGGGAATGCCCGCGCCCTTCGACGCCTGGCGCGCCGGGGCCTGCCCCTGACCCGCCGGCAGCACATTGCCCATGATGACCTCGTCGATCTCATCGCCCCTGATGCCCGCGCGTGACAGGGCTGCGGCAATCGCCGTGCTGCCGAGGCTGGAAGCGACTTCCGTGCCCAGTTCACCCTGAAAACCGCCCATCGGTGTGCGGGCCATGCCGACAATGACAATCGGGTCCGTGCTGCTCATGATCTGATGCTCCCCTGGAGAAATCCTGACCCCTGATCTAGCGCGTAGCTGCGGGCTTGGAAACCTCCGGCGCGGCGGCGCGCCGCAGTCATGCTTCCGGCGCAAGCGATGGACGGGAGAGCGGAAATCTGCGATGAGACCCGCTTTGCCCCTGCCGGGCACTTCACTGATCTGGCCATCACACCGGACCCGCACCCGATGACCACCTTCGCGGTCGTGATCCCCGCCATGAACGAGGCTGGCAACATCGGCCACCTGGTGACGGAGATCGACGACGTTCTGAAAGACACACCGCCCGTTGCGATCATCGTCGTCGATGATGGTTCCGACGATGCGACGCCGGAAGAACTGCGGCAGACCATGACCGCGGTGCCACGCCTGCGCGTGCTGCGCCACCAGGTCCGCTCCGGGCAGAGTGCTGCCGTGCGCAGCGGCGTCCGCGCGGCGGTGGAGGCAGAGGTGATCATCACGCTGGACGGTGACGGACAGAACCCGCCCCCCGACATTCCGGCCCTGCTGGCACGGCTCACCGACACGACCCAGCCGCACGTCGGGCTGGTCAACGGCTGGCGGGTCGGACGCAAGGCGACGGGCAGCCGCCGCTTCGCCTCCCGCGCCGCCAATGCCATTCGACAGGCCGTGCTGCGCGACGACTGTCCCGACTCGGGCTGCGGGCTGAAGGCCTTCCGCCGCGCCGACTATCTGGAACTGCCCTTCTTCGCCACCATGCACCGCTTCATGCCGGCGCTGTTCCGGCTCTACGGACATGACGTCGCCACCGTGGAGATCGGCGACCGCGACCGCTCCGCCGGGCAATCCAAGTACACCAACTGGAAGCGCGCGCTGGATGGTATCGTGGACCTGCTGGGCTTTGTCTGGCTGCGCTATCGCGCCCGCAACCCGGGCGCCGTCGAGGTCACGCGTGGCGAGGGAAGCGACGCATGATGGAACTGGTCGCCAACTGGTGGGACCGCATGACCGGGATCGAGGTCTGGCTGTTCGTCTTCGGCCTGTTCGCCCAGAGCATGTTCTTCATGCGGTTCCTGGTGCAGTGGATCGTCACCGAGCGGGCGCGCAAGTCGGTGGTG
>BQJF01000103.1 GCA_021604565.1 Minwuia thermotolerans
CCGACGCTGCCCATGTTCTGGCTGATCGCGGGGTTCAGGGTCACCGAGAAACCGAGGCCGAAACCGACACCGGCGAAGGAGACTTCGGAGAACACCGGCTGTCCCATGCTGGCCAGGTCACCGGGCAGATGGTTCGATGCCATGAAATCGACCGTGCGCGGTCCCAGCAGCCGCTCCTCCCCGAAGCGGCCCTTGCAGCGCAGCATCTCGACGAACTTCAGGTAGTCCACGGCGGTGGAAATCAGTCCGCCACCACCAGAGAAGGTCATGCCGTCGCGGCGCAGGAACACGCTCTGACCGGGCTTCTCCAGCAGCTTCATGGAGTTGTCCTCGTTCGGGGTGTAGAGCGCGGCGAAGCGGTCCACCTTGTCCTCCGGCACCCCGAAACCGGTCTCCGACATGCCCAGCGGTTCGAAGATCCGGCCGGTCAGGAAGGCATCCAGGCTCTGGCCGGAAATGACCTCCACCAGTCGGCCGACCACATCGGTGGACACACCGTAGTTCCAGCGGCTGCCAGGCTGAAAGGCCAGCGGGTACTTCGCCAGTTCCTTCACCATCGGGGCCAGCCCACCGCCCCGCTTCGGACCGAAGTCGATCTTGCCCGCCGTATAGGCGTCGCCCAGCACACCGCCGTTGAAACCATAGGTGAAGCCGGAGGTATGGGTCAGCAGGTGATGGACCGTCAGCGGCTCCCGGCAGTCCTCCAACTGATCCAGCGCGGTCGCGCCCTTCACCAGCACCTTCACGTCGGCGAACTCGGGCAGGAAGGTCGCGACAGGGTCGTCCAGATGGAACCGCCCCTCCTCGAACAGCATCATCAGCGCAACGGAGCATATCGGCTTCGACATGGAATAGATGCGCAGCAGCGTGTCGGCTTCCCAGGGCCTGTCCGCCTCCACATCGCGCTTGCCGGTCCAGTCGGCATAGGCGACCTGGCCATGGCGGGCGATGACGGTCATGGCGCCGGGCAGCTTGCCGGCGTTCACGTAGCCGTCCATCCAGGGCCGGATCCGCGCCAGCCGCTGGCTGCTGAAACCGACCTGCTCCGGGCTTCTGATTGCTTCCATCTGCTCTGTCTCTCCTGATCTCGCCAACCGGCTGCATACATCGTATGTAAACGGAAAAGCGCGTGCGCGCACCTTCAAGCCTGCGGGGTTCGAGAGATGACCGACATTCGCGAGATGGTCCCCCCGTTCGGCACCCATCGACTGTCCGCACCGATGGAGCGATTGCGGGGTGCCACGGCGCATCTGCCCGCCAACCGGCTCGGTCGCGCGCTGAGTTCACTGATCCGCCGCCTTGTCACCCGTGGCCCGGAAGACCCGATCGACGCGGAAATCTTCCCCGGTATCCGGGCGCGGCTGCGGCCCGGCACCAACCGCTGCGAGAAGCGGGTGCTGACCGCCGCGCAGTTCTATGATCATCAGGAACGCGCGGCACTTGCCGCCGCCCTGCAGGCATCGGAGAGCGAACCCTTCGTCTTTGCCGACCTGGGGGCCAATGTCGGGCTCTACAGTCTCTGGATGGTGGCCAGCGCCCGAACGGCAGGCAGGAGCCTGCAGGTGCTCGCGGTCGAGCCGGACCCGGTGACCCGATCTCGACTGCTGGCCAACCTGGCTGCCTCCGGCGCGGAGAACGTGGTGGTTGCCCCGGTCGCGGTCGGGGCCACAGCCGGACACGGGACGATTGTCGAACATGGCAACAACCGTGGCGAGAACCAGGTGGCGACAAGCGATGCGGCGGAGGACGAGGGCTTCGAGATCCTGCCTCTTGACGAGATCTGCGACCGCCATGGCATCAGCCGCATCGACGCCATGAAGGTTGATCTGGAGGGGCATGACGAGGCGGCGCTGCGGGGCATGTTCGAAACCGCGCCGGAAGCTCTCTGGCCCCGGATGCTGATCGTCGAGGCCGGCAAGGGCGAGACCCGTCCGCCAGTCGTGCGCCTGTGCGAGGCCAACGGATACACCACCACCGGGCGCACCCGCCTTAACGCGATCATGCAACGTCACTGACCAGCACGGGAATTCGGGCCATGCGCATTGGCATTCTGGAAACCGGACGCCTGCCGGAACCGATCGAGGCGACCTATGGCGACTACCCGGCCCTGATGGCCGAATGGCTGCATCCGGCAATGCCGCAGGCCGCCTTCACCGGCATCCCGGTCGTTGACGGCGAGCTGCCCGACAGGCCGTCAGAGTTCGACGGCTACGTCATCACGGGCTCGAAGCATGGCGTCTATGATGACCTGCCCTGGATCGGGCCGCTGAAACAGTTCATCCGTCAGGCAGCGGCGGCAGAGGTGCCGCAGGTGGGCATCTGCTTCGGTCACCAGATCGCGGCGGAGGCACTGGGCGGACATGCCGAGAAGTCAGCCCGCGGCTGGGGCGTCGGGCGACAGGCCTACCGGATCGACCTCGGCGACGGGGTGCCGGAGATCGGCATGATCGTGTTTCATCAGGATCAGGTGCTTGCCCTGCCGGATGGTGCGCAGGTGCTCGGCGGCAACGACTTCTGTCCCATCGGGGTGGTGCGCTATGCCGAACCGGTCGCCACCGCCCAGTTTCACCCGGAGTTCACCGTCCCCTTCACACAGGACCTGCTGGACATCCGGGCCGTCGAGACCCTGCCGGCTGAAGTCGTCACCCGGGCCCGTCAGTCCCTTGCCGAGACCCCGGAGAACGCCCGCTTCGGTCGCTGGGCAGCGCGGTTCCTGACGGGCCAGCTCTGAGTCAGGCCACGTTTCTCACTGACGCACCAGAATGCTGGGGGAGCGGCTGTAGCCGCCGCCGGACAGCACGAAGCGGAAGCCGCACAGGATCAGCAGATTGACGATGCCGCCACCGGCAGCAACGGCATAGGACCAGACATAGCTGCCTGCCAGGTCGAAGATGAAGCCGCCCACCCAGGCACCGATCCCCATGCCGAGCCAGCCGAAGAAGATGATGATGCCCATGGATCGCGCGGCGATGCGCGCGGGGATCATCATGCGTGCCGTGACCAGGATCGACGACATGTCGCCGGAGTAGAACAGGCCGAACACTGCCGCCAGCACCCAGGTGGCCCAGAGTCCCTCCACAAACGGAAAGGCGAAGACCAGCACGGTCTGACCGAAGGACATCAGCATCCAGCCGTTGACCGGTCCCACCATGTCTGCCAGCCGCCCGCCCAGGATGCGGCCCCCGATCCCCGCGATCATCAGCACCAGCAGGACGCTGGCCGCAGCCTCTGGCGCGATGCCCCGGTCGGACACCAGGGCCACCGTATGGACAATCGGCACCGCCATACAGATGCAGCAGAAGAACGCGGCGGAGCTGAGGAACGGAATGACGATGCGCGGCGGCGCGGGCGGATCAGGCTCCGCAGCCGGTGATGGCGTGTCCCCCACGCCAGCCGACGCGATCCGCGTGGGTGGATCGCGCACCAGCAGGGCAAGCGGAATGCCCAGAACCAGAAAACCGATGCCGATCGCGGCATAGGCAGTCTGCCAGTCCCATGCGGAGATCAGCAGTCGCGCGGCGAACGGCACCACCGCCTGACCGAACGCGCCCCCGGCGGCCATCACGCCGATGGCAAGTCCCTGATTGCGGCTGAACCAGTATCCGACCGTGGCATAGATCGGCGTGCCCACCGCACTGTTGCCCAGCGCGCCGAACGCGAAATACATCAGATAATAGTACCAGAGCGCACCGGTCAGGCTGAGGGCGAAAAAGGAGATGCCCATCATCAGCACACCGAAGAGGGCAATGTTGCGCGCGCCCTTCCGGTCGGCCAGCCAGCCCCAGATGATGCCGAACAGTGCCGCCGAGAGCGCCAGCGCGGTATACCCGGCCGACGCCTCCCCGCGTGACCAGCCGAATTCAGCCGTCAGTGGTTTCAGGAAGACGCCGACGGAGCCGACGCCACCGAACGCCAGTGTCTGCAGCCCGAACGCGACCGCCACCATGACCCAGGCATAGGGATGCTGTTTCGCGACGGCCTGCGGCGCACCGTCTGCGGCGACCCCGCTCATGACCGGTAGGCCGGAATGCTGCCGACAGGCTCGGCGAACCAGACAGCACGGGCGACAGCGCGGGCGAGGCAGTCGGCGGGGGCGCTGCCGATCTGGCTGAGCGCCGCAGGGTCGATTTCTCCGCTCCGGCGCGCCGTGGAGAGGGCAAAGACCGTATCCCCGTCAAAGGGTGTGTGGATCGGGCGAATGGCTCGCGCCAGGCCGTCCTGCGCCATCATCGCAACCCGTTTCGCCTGCCCCTTGCTCAGGGTCGCATCAGTCGCCACCACCGCGATGGTCGTGTTCGCCCCCGGAAGGGCGGTCGCCGCGCCGCTGTCGTCGGGCGAGACCGCGCCCGGCGGAGGGTTGCCGCCGAACTCCCCGTCGCGTTCCAGCGCCCAGGCCCAGAAGGTGCGGCCATCATCCATGACCACGGAACCGGTGGGATTCGCAGCGACAAGTGCTCCGACGACCGTTCCGTCATCCAGCACCAGCGAGGCAGAGCCCAGCCCCCCCTTCAGCGGCCCGGCGGTCGCGCCCATCCCAGCCCCGACATTGCCAAGCGCGAAATCCACGGCCACCCCGTCGAGCGCCGCGCGGCCCAGTTGCCTGTAGGGCGGATCCTCGCCCCAGTCCTTCACACCACCGTTCATCAGGTCGAACAGGATCGCGGCAGGGACAATGGGAATGCGATGCGGGCCAACGACAAAGCCGCGTCCCCTGTGTGCCAGCCGGTTCATCACGGCACCCGCCGCATCCAGACCGAAGGCGGAGCCGCCGGACAGCACCACGGCATCGATCCGGTCCACCAGGTTCTCCGGGTCCATCACGTGAATTTCCCGCGTGCCGGGACCGCCACCGCGTACATCAGCGGCGGCCACGCAAGGCTGTTCAGGCAGGATCACCGTGACACCGGTCATCGCCGCGCTATCTTCCGCATTGCCGACTTCAATGCCGGGAACATCCGTGATCAGATTGCGGGGGCCGGTCTGGGGCATGAACAGGTTCCTGCGGCGAACGAGAGAAGGCGATGCGATGAGACTCCTTTCAGGCACACCTGACAAGACCGGCCCGACGCAGTGCAGGTGGTCGGCGCCCGCACCCCTTGGCGCCCGGCTGCTCTTCACATTGCTGATGCTGGTCTGCCTGTTCGCGACACCCGCGCAGGCCGAGCTGCGCCGGGAGATGGTGGCTGCCGCCCATCCGCTGGCCGCCGAGGCGGGCATGAAGATGCTGGCGCTTGGCGGCTCGGCGGTCGATGCCGCCATCGCGATCCAGGCCATGCTGACACTTGTCGAACCACAGTCATCCGGTATCGGCGGCGGTGCCTTCATGCTGCACATGGACTCCGCCACGGGCGAGGTCACGGCCTTCGACGGACGGGAGACGGCACCGAAAGCGGTGACGGAGGACCTGTTCCTCGACGCGGAGGGCAAGCCGCTCGGCTTCTTCGAGGCGGTTGTCGGCGGCCGCGCGGTCGGCGTGCCCGGTGTGCTGCGCATGCTGGAACTGGCCCACGGCAAGCACGGCCTGCTGAAATGGGCGGACCTGTTCACGCCGGCCATCGAGGCCGCGACGCATGGTTTCGCCATCACCCCGCGCCTGCACTACCTGCTGGCCCGCGACACGTTCCTGCAACAGTCGGAAGTGGCGGGCCGGTTCTACTACCGCGACGGCGAACCGCTGCCGGTCGGATACCAGTTGCGCAACAGCGCGCTCGCCCGGTCGCTGGCCGATATCGCCTGGAACGGGGCCGAGGCCCTGTATCGAGGACCCCTGGCCGCAGCCATCGTTGCCGCCGTTCAGGGACATCCCACAAACCCCGGCGTGATCACCCAGGGCGACATGGCCCGCTATGAGGCAAAGCAGCGGCGCGCGATCTGCACCCCCTATCGAAGCTACCGGGTCTGCGGCATGCCGCCGCCGACTTCAGGTGGCGTGACCGTCGCCCAGATCCTGGGGCAGCTCTATCACCTGCCCATCGCTGACGCGGCACCGGGGTCCGCCCGCGCCATCCACCTGATCTCCGAGGCGGAGCGCCGCGCCTATGCCGACCGGGGCCTGTTCCTCGCCGACAGCGACTTCGTCGATGTGCCCGTCGATGCGCTGTTGCGTCCGGCCTATCTGAAACGCCGCGCCGCGACCATTGACCCGGAACGCAGCAACGGCCCGGTAGAGCCCGGCAATCCGCTGGACCACACCTGGAACTTCCAGAGCGGGGCCGACCTCAGCCAGCCGTCCACGACCCATTTCACCGTCATCGACCGGGCCGGTGACGTGGTGTCCATGACCTCGTCGGTGGAGAATGCATTCGGGTCGCGGCTGATGGTGGGGGGATTTCTGCTCAACAACCAGCTCACCGACTTCTCCTTCCGTCCCTCCGACGGTGACGGTCGACCGGTGGCGAACCGGGTGGAGCCGGGCAAGCGGCCGCGCAGTTCCATGTCGCCGACGATTGTCCTGAACGCTGACAGCAGCCTGCGCCTCGCCATCGGCTCCCCCGGTGGCAGCCGCATCATCGGCTATGTCGCGAAGACCATTGTTGCGGTGCTGGACTGGGGTCTGGATGTGCAGGCCGCCATCGACCTGCCGCACCACACCAACCGCAACGGTGACACGGACCTGGAACTCGGTACGGCAATTGCGGACCGGATGGGCGAACTGACAGCCATGGGCCACAGCATCCGGCTGCGCACCCTGAACAGCGGCCTGCACGGGATCGAGCAGGTGGACGGTGTCCTGCGGGGCGGGGCGGACCCCCGTCGGGAAGGGGTGGTACTGTCGGGTGGAGACTGAGGCTGTTCGGCAGCAGCCTGAATCCCGCTGCCCCAGTCCTGTCCGGCCACAGTGCTTGACAATACCGGCATCGGGGCTATTTTCCGCCACCTGAATTCACCGCTTCAGAGCAGGAAGTGACCAATGGCCAAGCCAACCGTCGTCAAGATCAAGCTCGTCAGCACGGCTGGCACGGGCTACTACTACGTCACCAAGAAGAACCCGCGCACGCTGACCGAGAAGATGGCGCTGAAGAAGTACGATCCGGTCGCGCGCAAACACGTCGAGTTCAAGGAAGCCAAGATCAAGTAACGACCCTCTCGCGGGCGTTCTGATCCGGGTTTGCCGATCTGCCAGGGCCGTGGTGCTGCACCGCGGCCTTTTTGCGTGTGGCGGAGCGCCTGGCGCGCAGGCGCCGTGGACCGGGCTTACCAGTCGAGCATTGCCATGACCGCACGGGGCGCGACGCCTGCCTCCGCACAGGCTGCGGAGACGGCATCCGTATCCACGGCCCCGTCCCTGACGAAGTCACCTGCGTGGACACCGGAGGCGACGAGGACGGAGCTGATCCCGGCATCGGTAGCACCCCGGATATCGGTGCGGATGGTGTCGCCGATCATCAGACTGCGGCTGAAGTCCAGCCCCTCCAGTTCATTGCGGCAATAGTCGTAGGCATTGGCGAACGGCTTGCCGAACCAGTGGCTGGTGCCGCCCATGTCCTGATAGGCCAGCGCCAGCGCCCCGGCGCAGGGTTCCAGCGTGTCGCCATGTTGCACAATATAGTCCGGGTTGGCGCAGACCAGCGGCAGACCGGCATCCAGCACCGACTGCAGGCGCGGCTGGTAGTCGGCAACCGTTTCCCTGGTCACGTCATCCAGACCGGCGCAGAGCAGGAAGTCGGCGGCGGCAGGATCGGTCACTTCCTCGTAGCCCAGACCGGCGACGATGGAACGGTCCGCCCCCTTGCCCCAGAACAGGAACCTGCGCCCGAACGGCGCGTCCTGCGTGACCATGGCATGCCGCACCAGATCGCCGGAGGCGACCACGCGGCGATAGAGGTCGCGGGCGATGCCCATTTCCTGCAGTCGCCGGTCCACGTCCTGCCCCAGGCGCGGCGCGTTCGACAGCAGGATCACCGGGCGGCCCTGAGCCGCCAGTCCCTGAAGGGTCCGCAACGATCCGGGGAACACGCGCACACCATTGTGGACGACACCCCAGAGATCGAACAGGAACGCATCATGCTCCCGCGCAAGGGGTTCCAGATGGTCAATTGCTGGCACATTCATGGTCGGGCATCCTGTTGATGGGGCAGCGTTCCTGTGGATCGTGCGCCTGCGATACAGGTCTCAGCCGTTGCCGTCCAGCGCATCGGCCATGGCCCGCAGCTTCGCCTTCTGGATCTTGATGCCATTGGCTGACTGCGTGGTCGGAAATGCATCCAGAACGACGACCCGCGCCGGAACCTTGTAACGCGCCAGCCCCTCGGCACAGAAGGCAATGACCGCATCCTCGTCGAACGCGGCAGCGTCATCCGACAGCACGAAGGCGACCGCTCGGTTGCGGCCCCCGACCGTGGCACCGACCACCTGCACGTCACTGACCGAGGGATGATCCAGCACCCGTGCCTCGATCTCCGCCGGGGCCACCAGAAAGCCGCCAAGCCTCAGCACATCGCCCATGCGGGACAGGAAGATGAAACCACCGTCCGGCGTCAGCTCGGCCAGGTCCCCGGTGCGGATGAAGCCGTCATCGGTGATCGTTTCGTCGGTCGCTTCCGGGTTCAGGAAATATTCCATCATCTGCGAGGGACCGCGCGCTTCCAGCTCCCCCGGTTCCCCGACGCCCAGCAGTTTGCCGCTCTCCGGGTCGCGAACGCGAACCGCCGCCTCAGGCGAGGTCAGCAGACCGCCGCCCTTGCGACGCAGGTCCAGCGGCGCCTCCGGATCCCAGTGAGAATAGAGCGCCTGCACCTCCGACATGCCGTAGACACCTACCAGCGTCATGCCCCGCGCGTCGGCCCGCTCCGCAATATCATCCAGCGCGGCATTGAAGCTGCCGAAGATGCCATAGCGGAACTTCGGGAACGGCACCGGGTCATCGGTCGCGGCCAGCATCATGTTGTACATGTCGTCGGAACCCGCAGTATGGGTGATGGCGTAGTCGTGCATCAGCCGCACCGCCTCCCCCGTATCGAAGAACGGCATCACCACCGATGTCCGCCCAGAGGCCAGCGCACCGGTGATCAGAGTGAGGCCGAAGACACCGCAGAACGGCATCGGCTGCAGGATCGTCACCCCGTCATCCCGCCAGCCGAAGCGGTCGGCAATCTCCAGCGCATGATCGGCAATGCTGGACTGCGGGTGCAGCACGAACTTCGGTGCCTTGGTGGTGCCGGATGTGGTGAAGATGGCACAGCCTTGTGCCGAATCCGCCTGGTCCTCCACCATCTCCGCCGCAGCATCCAGGTCGGCATATGCAACCGACTTTACGCCGGGGATGTCGGGCAGGGTGGCGGTGGCGGCATCATCCTCGCCATAGACCACGAGGTGCTCCAGACCGGAAAGCTGTGCCGGGTCCACGTCGGCCAGGATTCCGGCAAAGTCGATCCCCTTGAAGCCCGGCCAGCAGAAAAGCACCTTCGCCCCTGACCGCCCGACGATGTCCCCGACCTCGATGGCGCGGTAGCGGGTATTGACCGCCGTAGCGATGGCGCCAAGGCGGGCGCAGGCAAAGAAGGCGGCCAGGTAGGCCGGAGCATTCGGCATCCACAACGCGACCCGGTCACCTCGCCCGACACCCAGGTCAGCCAGGCCACGGGCGACCCGACGGGATGCGGCGGCGAGTTCCGCATGGCTGACGGCAGCATCGCGATAGATCAGTGCCGGTCGGTTTCCGGCCCGTTCAGCCGCGATCCCGAGAAATTCTGTCAGGTTTGTCATGGCTGGAATTCTATGGCGCTTCATCGGGAATTGGAAAGGCGTCGCAACAGTCAGACCATGCAATCCTTGCCTGTCGCAGCCGCATGCCGCACCCTGTTCCCGTCGCCCGCCGCCGCAGGAGAATCCGTCATGCCCGACGCCGCCAGAACGGCGCACCGCGTCACCACCGAACCGTGCGCGAAACGTATCCGTGTCCGGTTCAACGGGGAGACCGTGGCCGACACCACCGAAGCGCTGTTGCTGTTCGAGCCGCCGATCACGCCGGTCTACTACATCCCGCTGAAGGACATTCCCGAACGGTTCCGGGTGCCGACGGATCATTCGACCCATTGTCCCTTCAAGGGCGACGCAAGCTACTGGAACATCAAGGTCGGCGACCGGGTGGCGGAGAACGCGCTCTGGTCCTATCCCGATCCGATCAGTGCCGTTCCGGAACTGAAGGGCCATGCCGCGTTCTACTGGAACCGGATGGACCGCTGGCTGGAGGAGGACGAGGAGATCTTCGTCCACGCCCGCGACCCGCATGTGCGCGTCGACATCCTGCCGTCCAGCCGACGGGTGGAGGTCAGTCTGGAAGGTACCGTGCTGGCGGACAGTACACAGGCGCTGTTCCTGTTCGAGACGGGCCTGCCCGTTCGCTACTACATTCCGGAGGAGGATATGCGTCACGACCTGCTCGTCGCTTCCGAACTGGAAACCGCCTGCCCCTACAAGGGTGTTGCCGACTACCACCACGTGGATCTGGCCGGAACGCGGCACGAGAACCTGGTCTGGCATTACACCAGCCCTGTTCGGGAGGCTGCGCCGATTCAGGACTACCACTGCTTCTTCAACGAGCGGGTGGACATACGCGTCGATGGAGTGCCGCTGGACCGACCGACGACCAAGTGGTCACCGAAATAGTTCAGCTTGCCTGAAGCGTCGCCTGTCGTAACCTGTCTGCCGGTGTGGGCGACAGCGGGGGATCGCAGATGTTTCAGGACCAGTGGGGCAATCCGGTCACGGCGGCCAACAGCGAGGCAGTCGAGGCGCTGGACCGGACCATCATGGCCTACCTGGGTTTTCGCCTGGATACCGGCGCACACCTGAAGGCTACCATGAAGGCAGATCCCGAAATGCCGCTGGGGCTGATCTTCAGTGGTTTCTTCTTCCTGCTGTTCTGCCAGCCGAAGATGCATGTGCGCGGCCTCGCCGTCCGCGACACGGCCCGCGCGGTGGTGGAGGGCGGTACGGTCAGCATGCGGGAACGGCACTACATGACAGCACTCGATTCCTGGGCCGAGGGGGACTGGGGACGGGCCATTTCCGCCTTCGAGAGTATCCTGCTGGACCACCCCCACGACCCCATGGCCCTGCGCCTCAGCCATTACCTGCATTTCTACACCAGTGGCGGCAGGGCAATGCGCCTGTCATCAGCGCGGGTGCTGCCGTTCTGGACCATGGACCAGCCGGGTGCAGGCTACATCCAGGCCATCCATGCCTTCGGGCTGGAGGAGAACGGCGAGTACGAGGCCGCCGAGACCCATGCCCGCCGGGCAGTGGAGATCAATCCGGCTGACCTGTGGGGCATTCATGCCGGGGCGCATGTGATGGAAATGCGGGGCCGGCACCGGGAAGGCATCGGCTGGATCAGCGCGCATGAACAGCACTGGGCATCCGGCACCAACAACTTCCGCTTTCACGTCTGGTGGCATCGCGCGCTGTATCATCTGGAACTGGGGGATCACGCGACGGTGCTGGATCTGTATGACCGGGAAATCCGTGCGGAGTCGACGGAGGAGTACCTCGACATCACCAATGGCACGGCGCTGCTCTGGCGGCTGGAGCAGGAAGGCGGCGATGCCGGCAACCGCTGGGAGGAACTGGCCAGCCGTTCGGCGGAGCGGGTCACCGATCATCTGCTCTGCTTCGCCGACGTGCACTATGCCATGGCACTGGGTGCAACCGGCCGGACGGCGGAAGCGGGCGACCTGCTGGAAGGCATGCGCAACGCCAACGTCGATGAGACCAGCAGCCAGGGCACGGTCTATCGCCAGGTCGGCATCGCCCTGACGGAAGCCATCATCGATGCCCGTCAGGGACGCCATGATCAGGTGGTGGATATCCTGTTGCCGCTGCGGGAACAGTTCGCGCTGGTGGGCGGCAGCCACGCACAGCGTGACATTTTCGAGCGGGTGCTGCTGGAAAGCGCACTTGCGGCCGGGCGCACCGCCCTTGCCCGGGCGCTGTCGGCGGAGCGCGTCGATCAGAAACCGGCCAGCCCCTATAACTGGAGCGTCCATGCGCGGGCGATGGAACTGGCAGGTGACGGACCGGCTGCCGCAGTCGCGCGGCACAAGGCAACAACACTGGCGGCCTGAAGGCAGGGCATGACCCGTTCCATCGGATGACGGGATCGCACCGGGCCGCTCCGCCCCCGGTCAGCGGCGCTTCAGCATGCGCTCCACGCTGAACAGGTTGCGCGGGCGTGCCTGCGGGTCCGTCGGCATCTCCCCCGACAGGACCGCGAAGGATCCACGCCGGTAGCCGCAGTCCACATGCGCGAGTCCGATCTGCCGCATCCAGTCGAGATGGGTGGACAGGGGAGACAGGCGCGCATCCCGGCTCTCATCGAGAGCCCTTGCAATGCCGACCTCGTCTACCCCGATGGCCCGGAGCGCGGCGAGCCAGGACCAGTGCTGCCTCTGGTGCAGCACCTCATCCTCCCCCGCGATGCGAGTGGCATGGATCAGGCCGCCGCCCGGCCGCAGGCTCTGGTAGGTACGGGAGTAGAGGTCGATCTTCTGCGCATCGGTCATGTGATGCGCCGCAAACAGGCTGACGACGAGGTCCGCAGGCTTGGGCAGACGAACCCGCAGCGGATCCCCGGCACGGAATGCGATCTGCGCCTGCCCGGTCTGGTGCTCGCGCGCAGAGGTCAGGGCATCCTCTGAGGCTTCGATGAGGGTGATCACGGCGCGCGGCAGACGGCGCGCCAGCCTGGCCGTGAACTGGCCCGCGACGTCGCCCAGGACGCAGATGGTCGGCGCAGCCGCGCTGTCGAAACGAACTTCCTGCAGGACGGCGTCCAGAATCCCGCTCAGGTCCGGAATCATGGGGTGTCGGGCATGTTCGAGAGCATCGCCTTCCATATCGAGACCTTTCCCTGTTGGCATTGCACCGCTGTCGCGCAGACAAAGAAAAGGGGCCGTCGGACATGCCGACGACCCCCGATCCTTGAGGCTTGGTTCAGCCGTTCCGATCAGGAACCGGAACCGACGGAGCCGTCGATGATGTCACCGAAACGCTCCCAGCCTTCGCCCTTCAGGCGC
>BQJF01000104.1 GCA_021604565.1 Minwuia thermotolerans
ACACGGCAGTGTCAGATTTCCGGGGAGGAACCAAGAACATGCATCCTGGCGTACATGGGGCGGAGCGGCCCGAGAAACCGGCCTACATCATGGCATCCACCGGGGAGGTGGTGACCCATGGCGAACTGGACCGCCGGTCGAACATGGGGGCGCACTATTTCCGCTCGCTGGGACTGCAGCACGGCGACGCCATCGCGATCTGCATGGAGAACAACCGGCATTTCCTTGAGATCTGCTGGGCCGCCCATCGTGCCGGACTTTATTACGCCTGCGCATCCAGCTATCTGACCGCCCCCGAGGTCGCCTACATCGTGAACGACTGCGAGGCGAAGCTGTTCATCTCCTCCGCCTACAAGGCGGACATGGCGAAGGACATGCCGTCAGAGGTGCCGCATGTCGAGCACATGCTGATGGTCGGCGACCCCATCGACGGTTACAGCGACTGGGACGCTGCCATCGCCGACATGCCCCAGACCCCGATCGCCGACGAGTGGGAAGGGCACGACATGCTCTATTCCTCCGGCACCACCGGGCGGCCAAAGGGCATCAAGATCGACATGGAGAACCGCAAGCTGGGCGAGGTTCGCCCGACCATGCAGGCGGTGCTTCAGCTCTACGGCATGGACTCCGAGACCATCTATCTCTCGCCAGCGCCGCTCTATCACGCGGCTCCGCTGCGCTACAATCTGCTGATGAACCGGATCGGTGCGACGACGATCCTGATGGAACGGTTCGATCCGGAGCGTGCACTGCAACTGATAGAGAAATACGGCTGCACCCACAGCCAGTGGGTGCCGACGATGTTCGTGCGCTTCCTGAAACTGCCGCAGGAAGTGCGTTCGAAGTACGACGTTTCATCGCTGAAGGTCGCGATCCACGCCGCCGCCCCCTGCCCCGTCGAGGTCAAGCAGCAGATGATGGATTGGTGGGGACCGGTGATCTACGAATATTATGCCGGAACCGAGGGCAACGGTTTCGTCGCCGCCAATCCGCACGAGTGGCTGGCACATCCGGGGACCGTGGGCCGTGCCATCGTCGGCGAGTTGAAGATCACCGACATGGACAGTCCGGACGAGGAACTGCCACAGGGCGAGATCGGTTCCGTCTTCTTTGCCGGTGGACCCACATTCAACTATCACAACGATCCGAAGAAGACGGCAGAGTCGCAGAACACGAAGGGCTGGTCGACGCTCGGCGACGTCGGCTATCTGGACGAGGACGGTTTCCTGTTCCTGACCGACCGCAAGGCCTTCATGATCATCTCCGGCGGGGTGAACATCTACCCGCAGGAGATCGAGGACAGGCTGCTGCTGCATCCCGCCGTGATGGATGCCGCCGTGTTCGGCGTGCCGGACCCGGATCTCGGTGAGCAGGTGAAGGGTGTCGTGCAGTTGATCGACCACGCGAAGGCCGGGCCGGACATGGCAGAACAACTGATCGCGTTCTGCCGTGAATCACTCAGCGGCATCAAGACGCCCAAGTCCGTCGACTTCGAAAAGGAACTGCCCCGCCACGCCAACGGCAAGCTCTACAAGCGCCTGCTGAAGGACCGCTACTGGGGCAACAAGGACAGCCGCATCATCTGACCTGCCGCTCCACCAGCGACGCGCGCGGAGTTCATCCGCGAGCCCAGCCTTTCAGCGTCTGTGCGGCACTCTGGATGCCCGGATCAAGTCCGCGCAAGACGTGGGTGGGGGTGGCAGGGGCAGACCACCCTCTCCACCTCCCCTGCGTCGCTCGCGGACTTGATCCGCGAGCCCAGTCTCTCACGCCTGCGCAGCTCATCTGAGCACCCGGGGCGAGCCCGGGCGCGGCGTCAGTGGGGTGGTGGCCGTTGAAGACCGGTTCTACGCGGGCGCACCGGCCGGGCGGACCCAGCCGACGATCACGGGCTCACCGGCCTGATTGGCGACCTGCACGTTGTAGCGACCGGGCTGTTCCCGATCATGGGTGCCGCTGGCCGTCACGACATCATCGACACGGACGGGCTTCACGAAGCGGATATCCATCTCCGCGTCGTCACATGCGTCCGGGCCGAACGTCTCCGCCATGGCGCGCAGGATCAGGTTCATCGAGAGGGTGCCGTGGGCAATGATGCCGCCCATTTCCGTCTTCGCCGCGAATGCCGCATCCAGGTGGATCGGGTTCGGGTCGCCGGTGATCCCGGCATAGGCGTTGATGCGGTCCTGCGTGATCTTCAGGCTGACGGGTAGGATTTCGTTCTGCATGGCTCAGGCTGCCCAGATCATGGTCAGGACTGCTTCGTAGATCAGGCGGTCCTGCTGGTCGCGGGTCTCCGTCTTCATCTGCACCCAGCGTCGGCCCTTGCGGACCTCCTTCGAGAGCGGCACGGAACTGGTCCGCAGGGTGTCGCCAATGACGGGACGACGGTGCAGCACATACTGCTGCCCAGCATGCAAACCGCCATCGGGGTGGGGATTGGTCAGTTCAAGCTGTGCTGCCATGACGATGCCCGACACCATGTCCGGCGGAGCGGCATCGGTATTGCCCCCCACATCGTCCCCATAGACAGCGCGCCAGCGGTCGAGTGCTGCCTGATCGATGATGGACTCATGAACACCGAGACTCTGCCCGATTTCGATGCGGTCGAATGTCAGCAGTTCGGACAGCATCACCACAGCCTCAACGGACGTAGATATGCACCTCGGAAGCACCGGCCTCGGCACTGGTGGTGGAGGTCAGGCCCACGCGGTCGGCGGGCAGCCCCATGCCGGTCAGGGTCCGCAGCACGTCATCGGCATGCTTGCGGGACCGGGAACGCTGCAAGGCGATATCGGCGGCGGAGCCAGTGCTGGGCGACACCGCAACGATGTCGAAGCGCGCATCGGGACGCTGGTCCAGCGCACGGCTGACAGCCGTGTAGAGCGCCTGCTCATATTCCACGTTCTGACGGTCGAAGCGGATCACGACCAGTGGGCGACCGCTGGCGACTGCCGCGGAGCCGGTGTTCGCACCGCGCGGGGCCTGCAGGCCGGTCGGCTGATAACCACTGGTCGGCGGCGCATAGGCCCGTGATGCCAGGCTGGTGCCATAGAGTTCGCCGTTCTTGATGGCCAGGGCCAGGGAACCGAGGTTGCGCCGCTCATTGGCGATATAGGCCGTCTGGCGGCTGACATCGTCGGAAAGCTCGTTCAGCAGGCGGTCGATCACCACCACGGTCTTGTTGGTCTGATCCTCCAGCACGGCAAGCTGGCGATGATCCTCATCAATCGCACCGGCAATGCCGTAAGTTGCCCGCGCCGTCTCCAGCAGGAAGGCGGCAAGGCTGGAATCGGCGGCCACTTCGTTGGCCAGGCCGTTCATGGCGGCAATATCGCTGCTCAGGCGGGTGAGTTCGCTCTGCGCCTGGTTCCACTGGTTGACCAGCACCGGATTGCCGGGGGTCGAACCAACCTGCAGGCGCGCCTGGATGGCCGCGACCGTACCGTGATAGCGCTGGGCGTTCTGGATCGTGGAGCCGCGAATCTGGGCCAGCGTGTCATTACGCTGGTTCAGTCGCCCTTCCAGTTGCCGCAGCTCGGAGGCGATCTGCTGAACCTTCTGCCCGACCACCGTACCGGTCGCCTGAAAGGAAGAGACCGCAGGTGCCTGGAAGGTCGTGGTGCCAAGCGGCGGCGGACCGCCTGCGACCTGGGTCGAGGGCAGCGAAGTGGCCGACGTCGAGCCGGATGCGGCAGCATTGATCGCAGCGCTGCGCGCAGCCTGAGCCTCCGGCGAAAGACGGCTGGAACGCGGCGGTGCCTCACGGACCACGGTACCGGCCTCGTCTTCCCCGGCCAGAGACGGCCAGAGCGAGTCGGAAACGAAGGTGCAACCACCTGCGAAAGACGCCATACCCACCATCAGCAGGCCCGCGGCCCGGCTGGTCCAGGGTGCGGATGATGTCGTGAATGACCTTGTGTTCATTACAGCAATCTGCCCGCCCATTTCGTAGCCTCTGGCCCTGTCGCGCTGTTCAGCGTCGTCACTTAGCGTTGTCCGGTCAAGACCACCGGCCGCCCAAATTCAGGGCGACCCGGCATCCTCAGCACACCGTACCGAATCACTGTCACATCCGACCGGCGGGAAGATGTTAGCGAAGCGATACGTGCGTCACAAGGAAGGCCTTGATTCAAGGGGCATACCCGTCAATTGGTGGCTTGCCAAGCAGAAAGGCATACCGTATACGTCCGCCTCGCCCGATGGTGCTGCATCAGCACACCGGGCGCGGCGCCGGTAGCTCAGCTGGATAGAGCACCAGACTACGAATCTGGGGGTCGGGGGTTCGAATCCTCCCCGGCGCGCCAACTTTCTTTCGATCTCGCGGCAGTTCGCTGCGTTCACGCCTCCGATTGGGCGCCCGTTCGGGCGGTCGCGCCGTCGCGCTCCTGGCGCGCCGTGGTTCGACATGCCTCCTGCGGGACGCGCCAACTTTCTTTCGATCTCGCGGCAGTTCGCTGCGCTCACACCTCCGATGGGGCGCCCGTTCGGGCGGTCGCGCCGTCGCGCTCCCGGCGCGCCGTGGTTCGCCGTCTGTTGTTCCGCCCTGACGGTTACCGCGCGGGTTGCGAGGCAGGACCGGCTTCGGAGTCGGAATCCCAGATTCCCTGAAACAGGCCTTCATCCATCGGATAGCCGGAACGCATCCGCCTCTTCAGTTCGGCAACGCTGTGGATTGCAAGTTCCCTCAGGCGCCGGTGCATCGGGTCCCGGTCCGCCCGCCGATGCCAGACCATCTCCAGTCTGGCCGGCGTTGCCGTCGGAGGCGGTGGATGAATATCCAGCCCGAAACGCCGATGGACGAAGATCGCGAAGGGCATCTGCACCAATGCCACCAGATCGCTGTGGGCCACGATCTGGGGAATGCTCCACCCGCGATGGACACGGCAGGCAGGCTCGGAATTCGACCTGTTGTCGGCATAGATCAGCGGGTTCCCCACAGGCACACGATGCCGGTCGATCAGAACCTTTGCGGCCCGGTCATAGGCTTCCGGCGTCAGTGGCCCGAAGTCATCGGACCAGCCCTTGCGGGTGATGCACGCCCATCGCCCGTCAACCAGATGATGCGTCAGCAGATCGGGATCCCGGATCTCTTCGCCGACATGATAGGCAAGATCCAGTGCGCCATTGCACAGTTCCTGCTCCAGATCGACCTCGAAGAAGGGTGCGATCTCCACGGTCACACTCGGCATTTCGCGCCAGAGCTGGTTCAGGACAGGCGTGAAGATGGTCGGTTCGGCAAGGTTCGGCAGCGATATGCGAAAATGCCGCTTCTGATCGTAGGAAACCGTCTCATCGCGAATGGTCAGACCCGTCTCGAAGACATGCATGCCCTTGCGTATGGGTTCGAACAGCTTGTCGGCCATCGGGGTCGGGGCAATGCCGTTCTTCGTGCGCCGGAACAGGGGCTGGCCGTAGTGACCGGCCAGCCGGGTCAGCCCGGCGCTCACGGCAGGCTGGCTCATGCCCAGTTCCTCGGCGGCGCGCGTCACGTGTCCGGTCTCATAGACCTTGACGAATATGCGTAACAGATTGAGATTCAGCGATTTTCCATCATTCATCGCGAACGCCACCCTCCAACGATTCGACCCTGTCACGATAGATCGTGCGACTGACTTCGCGCAGCCATTCCAGCTTTGCATCATCGTCGTTCCTGGCATGCCAGATCAGGTACGCCTCCTCCCTCGGCACATCGAATGGCATGTCGATTTCCTCCAGCGCAAAGGCTTCACTGACCTCATCGAAGAAGACCTTCGGCAACACCGCCAGCATGTCGGTTCCGGCGATCAGACCGGCCATCGACCAGTATCCCCCCGTCTGATAGACCAGACGGCGACTGCACCCTTGAGCGGCAAGCGCACGGTCGAGTTTCTTGTGCGCGCGTTGTCTGGTCTTCAGGTCGATGAACGGAAAATCCGCGAATCTCTCCCGCGTCACCGGACCGTGGCGCGCGGCCCAGCCCTGGCGGGCGGCACAGACCAGCGGCGACCTCAACAGCATCTCGCAGTGAATTTGCCGACCCTCGATCGGCTGATCATGAATGGCCATGTCCAGGCTGCCGTCATACAGACCCGTTGAAATGTCCTGATCCGAAAGGTCTCGCAGGAAGAGGCACAGATTGGGCGCGGATTCCTGGATGACCGGCAACAGGCCGCGCATCAGCAGCGGCTCCGCCAGCTCCGTCAGACCGATGGCCGTTGTCCCCTCGGCATTGCCGGGATCGAACGGCTCCGGCAGATCGGCCGCCATGTCGACCAGCGCCAGTCCCTCCCGTATCGGCATGGCGATCTCGTCGGCTCGGGGCGTGGGCATGACCCCATCCCTGACACGCTCGAACAGGGGATCATCGAAGGTCTCGCGCAACCGTGCCAGCGATGCACTCACCTTTGGCTGGCTCATTCCCAGCAGACGCGCTGCAGTACTCACGCTGTTGGCACCGTAAACGGCATCAAAGACGCGCAACAGGTTGAGATCAAGCGTACGCAGGTTCATCAGGCAATCCATATAAGCAGTATTCGGAATCCAAATTTCACAGACTCCAAGACTTCCCTCATAGCTGTAAGGGCATCAGGCGGGAGGGTCTTCTATGTCGGGTTATCACTGGAATTTTTTCAACCGTTTTGTTTTCGGTGGCAGTCGCGACGAGCTTCTGACGGGCTCCAGGCGGTCGGACTATCTCAAGGCAGGGCGCGGCGACGACACCGTCCTGGCCGGCGGCGGCAACGATACGGTCTTCGGCGGAAAGGGCGATGACCTGATCGACGGCGGCTCGGGGCGAGACCTGCTGTATGGCGGCAACGGAAGGGACACGATCGACGGCGGTTCCGGCAACGACATCATGTTCGGCGAACGGGGCGACGACCTACTGTACGGCGGTGACGGCTGCGACGTGATCTTCGGCGGCAACGGCGATGATGTACTGGACGGTGGTGCCGGTTCCGACTTTCTGGATGCAGGCCGGGGCGACGATATCGCCCGCTTCGAGGCCGCGCAGAACACGCATGGCTGGGATGCCATTGACGGCGGCAAGGGTCGGGACACGCTGGAACTGGTGCTGACCCGGCAGGAGGCGAACGACGCAGCCATTCAGGCGGACCTGGCCAGGTTCGAGGATTTTCTGGACCATCGCGCCAACCCCTGGAGCGACTGGGGTCACGTTTTCCGCTTCGATTCCCTCAACCTGATCATCCAGGACTTTGAAGCACTGGATGTCCGGATTGTCGGCGGCCAGAACACGAATCCGCTGGCTGTCGGCGACACGGCAACTGTCGATGAGGACACCTCGGTCAGCATCGACGTCCTGGCCAATGACACCGATGCGGACGGCGACGTTCTGACGGTCTCGGCGGCAAGCGCGGCAAACGGTACGGTCGCCATCGGGGCAGACGGCACCCTCACCTATACCGGCAACACCGATTTCAACGGCACGGACACCATCAGCTACACGATCGACGACGGCAATGGCGGCACGGCCTCGGCCGCGGTCGCGGTCACCGTCAACGCCTTGAACGACGGACCACTGGCCGCTGACGACAGCGTCACAACGGACGAGGATGTTCCGGTCAGCATCAACGTTATGGCCAATGACACCGATGTGGACGGCGACACGCTGACAGTCACCGAAGCCTCCGCCGCCAATGGCACCGTGGAGATCGCGGCAGACGGCACGCTGACCTACACGGGCAACCCGAACTTCAACGGCCCGGACACCATCAGCTACACGATTTCGGATGGTGATCTGACCGCCACTGCCGAGGTGACGGTAACGGTCAATGCGGTGAATGACGGGCCGTTCGCCACCGACGACGTCTTTACCTTCTCGGCAGGCGACATCGGGACAATCGACCTGCTTGGCAACGACGTGGACCCTGATGGAGACCAGTTGTCCGTCATTTCGGTCGATGGCCAGCCGGTCGGCGCACCGATCACGATCGACTTCGACGGCATCGGCACGGGCCTTCTTTCCTTTGCTGCAAACGGTCTCGGCAACCCCACGCTCGATGTGACGAGCGGCTTTGAAGGACTTGGGGCGCCCGATTTCATCTCGACCGAGGTCTCCTACACCATATCCGACGGCAATGGCGGCACCAGCACTGCCCTGATGACGCTGCAGCTCAACGGCGTCAACGATGCACCGGTCATTGATCCAGACGCATCAGATCTGGCTGCCGTTCTGGTCGAGGACAGTCAGGCTGCACTGAGCACTTCGGGCAGCCTGTCGTTCAGCGACCTCGACGAGTCCGAACTTCACACAGCTTCCGTCCGGTTCGATGGCTTCCAGGGGGACCAGGGCGGCATCACGGAAAGCGATGCGCTGGACTTCCTTTTCGCATCGGCCCAGGAGTCCGAAATCAACTGGAACTTCTCCGCGGCGAATTCCGCCTTCGATCACCTGGGCAACGGCGAGTCCCTCGACCTGGTCTATGAACTTTCCGTCACCGATATCGGTGACGAGACGGCAAGCGAGTTCGTCACCATCACGGTGCAGGGCACGAATGATCTGCCGGTCGCGACCAGTGAAACAGCCGAAGCCGACGAGGACATCGCCGTCAGCATCGATGTCCTGGCGAACGACACGGATGTGGATGGCGATCCGCTCTCGGTCTCGGCGGCCAGCGCCGTCAACGGGACTGTTGTCATCGGGGCCGATGGCACGCTGATCTACACAGGCGACGCCGACTTCAGCGGCAGTGACACCATCAGCTACACGATCGACGACGGCAACGGCGGCACCGACACGGCGGAGGTCGCGGTGACGGTGAACGCTGTCAATGATGCCCCGGTCCCGCTCGACGACACCCTTCGGGCTTTCGAGGACTTTGCCGCCACCGTCAATGTGCTGGGCAACGACACCGATCCGGAGGGCGATGACCTGACCGTGACCGAGGCCGCGGCAGAGAATGGCACGGTGACCATCAATGCCAACGGGACCCTGAGCTACCTCGGCAATGCCGACTTCAATGGCGCGGACACGATTACCTACACGGTCACCGACAGTGGCGGCGCCGCCGCGACGGCCCGGGTCGCAGTCAATGTCTTCGCCCTGAACGACGCACCGGTTACAGTTGCCGACGCAGCGGAAACCGACGAGGAAACCGCTGTCACGTTCGACGTGCTCGGCAACGACACGGATATCGAGGGGGACGCGCTGACGGTCGTATCGGCGACCGCCGCCAACGGCACGGTGGTCGTGCAGGCCGACGGCACCCTGACCTATCTCGGCAACACCGATTTCAACGGCACCGACACGGTCACCTACACGGTCCGCGACAGCAATTTCGGCCAGGCCACAGGCACGGCGGAAATCATTGTCAATGCTGTCAACGATGCACCCCAGGTACTTGTTTCCAACGCTATCGAGCTCTCCGACGTGCGCGCGGGATCGGGTGGTTTCGCCATGCTCGGGATCGCCGACTCCGACCTGACCGGTCGCGGCCCCCGCGATGCCGGTGACGTGAATGGGGACGGCATCGTCGACGTGATCGTCGATGCGCGCCATGCGGATGTGAATGGCAGCAACTCCGGCACGGCCTATGTCGTCTTCGGCAAGTCAGACGGCACAACGGTCGATCTGTCGGATATCAGTGCCGGAATCGGCGGCTTCGCCATCCAGGGGCGTCCCCAGGGCGAGTTGGCCGGATCCTCCGTTGACGGAATCGGAGATATGAACGGTGACGGCCTGGACGATCTGCTGGTCGGCGCCTATCGCTTCAGCGGCCAGAACGGGTCGGCCTATGTGGTGTTCGGCAAGGCGGGCGGGACAACGGTCGAACTCTCCGATGTCTTCAACGGCAACGGCGGCTTCTTCATCCGCCCTGACCAGACAGGCCAGGGGCTGGGCGGAGCGATCAGTTCTGCCGGCGATGTGAACGGCGACGGCATCGACGACATGATCATCGGCGCAAGTCGCGACAATGCGGGTGGGCCCAGTTCCGGCGCTGCTTTCGTCGTCTTCGGCAAGGCAGACACATCCGAAGTCCGCATCAGTGACATCCGCAACGAAAACGGGGGCGGCTTCATCATCAAGGGTGCGGGCAATCCCGACGGTGCCGGTTTTTCGGTCGCGGACGCGGGCGACGTGAACGGCGATGGTCTGGCCGACCTGCTTGTCGGGGCGCCTCTTGGGGGACAGGGCAGCGCCTATGTCGTCTTCGGCAAGTCCGACAGTACCGCCATCGACCTGAACGATGTCGAAGCCGGTATCGGGGGATTCGCCATCACCGGCAGCGATCCGCTGGACAATATCGGCCAGTCAGTGGCCGGGGCCGGCGACCTGAACGGGGATGGCCTGGCTGACATCATCGTCGGCTCGCCGCAGAGTGACAGCAACGGCAGCCGTTCCGGCGTCGCCCATGTCATCTACGGCAAGGCAGACGGGGACACCGTCGATCTGGACAATTTCAATGAATCCGTTGACGGATTCGCCATCGTCGGTGCGACCGCGGACAACCGGGCGGGGTACTCCGTTGCGGGGGTCGGCGATTTCGACGGCGATGGCCTGGATGACGTTGCTGTAAGCGCACCTACAGTGGCGCTGGACGGTGGTGGCAATGGCGTGACCTACATCGTGCTCGGAACGGCGGGCGTGCAGGGCAATGTGGACCTTGCCGACGTGGAGAACGGTAATGGCAGCATCGCCATCATCTCCAATGGCATCGGAAACAGTGTCAGCGCCATCGGCGACATGAACAATGACGGGCGTGCCGACATCATCATGGGTGCCCAGTCCGAGGAGGGCAACGCACCGCGGAGCGGCGTGGCCTATGTCGTGTTCGGACGGGAAGCGGCACCGGACGTGGTGGTTGACGAGGACCAGTCGGTGACCATCAGCAACATCAGCATAAGCGACGTGGATGCCGCTGAAGGTACCGGCGAAGTCGTGGCCGTTCTCACGGTGGCCAATGGTGTCCTGACTGTCAGTGGCACGGCAGCGGTGGTTTCGGGCAACGGCACGTCCGAACTGACCCTGACCGGTGACCTGGCGAACGTGAACGACCTGCTCGGCACCCTGACCTACACCCCGGACCCGGAATTCAGCGGTTCGGAAAGTCTGGAAGTACAGGTAAGCGATCTGGGCAACGCAGGTGCGGGCGGACCGCTGACAGCAGTCGAGACCGTGGATATCGAAGTCAACCTGGTCGTTGATGGCCTGACAGTCGCACTTGATGCCGATGGTCTCGGCGGCAGCAACCTGGAGGACCGGATCACATTGACCGGTACAGGCGATGGCTACATCCAGGGCTTCGCGGGCGACGACACTCTCACCGGAAACGCAGGGGACAATGCGTTGTCGGGCCATGACGGAGATGACGTGATCTTCGGTGGCGCAGGTGACGACCAGATCCGTGACGTGTTCGACAACGAGGTCGGTTTCCCGGAGTTCCAGCCCAGCATCGGCGATGCGAATACATTCGTCGGCGGCGCGGGGAACGACACGCTCACCAGCGTGGACGGCGTTGACGACACCTTCGTCTTCGGTGACGGGGACGGCGCTGATCTCGTCAACGGCTTCGAGGCCGGTGCCGGTTCGCTTGACCGGCTGGACCTGTCCGACTTCGGCCTGAGCGAGTTCGGGGACGTGCTGTCGGTCTCGACCGAGTCGGGCGGATCGACCACCATTGCCCTGCTCGGCGTCGAAGGCGGTGTATCGATCACACTGAACGACATCGGCATCGCGCAACTGCATCAGGACGACTTCATCTTCTGATCCGGGAACTCGTCGGCAATTGGCCATCGCTTCGATATCCGGAAGCCTCGTCGGGCCGAGGAGGCTTCCGGAACTGCGATCTACGACTGGCGGTGCGTCACCTCGGTAACTGCGACCTTGGGCTTGAAGGGCCAGTAGATCTCCGCGTTCCGGGTGAAGCCGGAGGGGCGGAAGATCAGGATCAGCAGCAGGATGACGCCCAGCCCCACCTCCGCCGAACTGGCCGGCAGGCTGATGCTGGTCTCGCCGAGGCTGAAGCCCTTCTCCGCCTTGCGCAGCAGTTCGATCACGAAGGACAGGACGATGGTGCCGACCACAGCGCCGGAAAGACTCTGCATGCCGCCGACCACCAGCATCGACAGCGTGATGAAGGTCATCGGCAGGTAGAAGGTGTCCACCGTCAGCAGTCCCAGGAAATGGCCATAGAGGCCACCGGCCATGCCGACGAAGAAGGCGCTGATGGTAAAGGAAATCACCCGTTCCCCGGTCACGTTCACGCCTGCGGCCTTGGCCGCGACCTCATCCTCCCGGCTGGCCCGGAGTGCCAGGCCGAACTTGGAGCGGGAATAGACGAAGGCACCGATCATGGCGACGATGCAAAACCAGAACGCCACCCAGGGCGTCGTCGTGACCGGTATCCCGACCAGCGAACTCTGGCCCGCCGTCCAGGTGCTCCATTGCAGGTAGAGCGAATAGAAGCTCATGAACAGCGCGAAGGTGCCGATGGAGGCCGCGATACCGGAAAGCCGCATCATGGCCAGCCCTGATATGAAGGCCGCGATGGCCGCGATCAGGCCACCGATGATCGTGGCGATCAGCCAGTGGTGCGAATTGGCCAGCAGATAGGCGGGCAGGCCGGGGATGAAGATATCCTTGGTCATCGGGTCCATCGTCTGCCAGGCCGTGGCATAGGCGCCGATCATCATGAAACCGATATGGCCGAAGGAGATCAGCCCGGAATTGCCGATGAAGATGTAGAGGCCGATCACGACCACCAGCCGGATCAGTCCCTCCGTCAGGGACTGGCTGATGATCCGGTCCCCCATGGACTGGATGACGGCAACCACCAGCAGCAACCCGATGGACAGGATGATCAGCGGCCAGACTTCGCGGACCATGTGGCCCAGAGGTGATTTCGGCTCCATCTCAGACACGCTCCCTGGACGCACGGGACATGACCAG
>BQJF01000105.1 GCA_021604565.1 Minwuia thermotolerans
GGCTGGGATCGAGCCGTCGGTAGGGAGCGTCGGCGACAGCTATGACAACGCCCTCGCCGAGACCATCAACGGCCTCTACAAAGCCGAGGTGATTCACCGCCGCGGACCATGGCGATCGTTCGAGGCCGTAGAGTTCGCCACGCTCGAATGGGTGGACTGGTTCAACAAGCGCCGACTGCTGGAGCCCATCGGCAACATCCCGCCCGCCGAAGCCGAGCAACGCTATTACGCCATGCTGGACGATCAGACGATAGCGGCGTAACTCACACAAACCAGCGTCCGTCAATCTCGGGGCGGTTCAGACCGTGCACTGGCGCGGCGGGCACTGACGCGGTGGGCACGCGCGGGTTGATATATTAGTCTGGGTTTCCCTACGGTTAAATAAGAGTGAGCACCCCTTGGATCGGTTTCCAAAGCCATGAATTCTTCGCTCGATGGTGGCAGTTCGTCCGCCCACGAGGATCTGCGGCGCTTCCGGGCGGGGCTCGACTCCGGCTTCAGCGCCGATCGGTTCGTCGCCCGCGATGACGTGCTGGGCCGCGTCGACCGCTTCCTGTCGGGCAGCTCCGGACAAGGCCCGCGCATCCTCCTGATCCGGGGCGAGGGTGGTGCCGGCAAGACGTGGCTGACGCAGGCGCTGCATGCCCGATTGTCAACGGGGCAGCCGCTGCCGACGACCTGGAGCAGCATCGAGTTCGCGGAGGATTCGAGCGAGCTGTTCGATCTCGCGATCGTCAGCGCCAACCTGCACATTCACAGCGACGCAGGCTATCTCCGGAAGGTCGCGTCCCGGATCGTCGATGTGCCCGGAAAGCTACCGAACCTCGAACGCTTCCAGTACGCGCTCGAACGCTATTTCGAACGGTTCCGGCCCTACATGACGATCTCTCCCGCGCGCCGAGCGCGGGTCGCCGGCCAGTCGGAGGACGCGATGGCCGCGGCCGAGGTGGTCGCGGACGTCTCCGATCTCGCCTTCGAGGCGTTCGGGGGGGCCGGCAAAGTTCTCCGTAGGATCCTCTCGGGCGCCTCCAAGCCGTCCCTGAAGAAACGCTGGCCGGAGCTGGAAGGCCTCGACAGCCTTTCCGAGCGGGAGCATCGACAGCGGGTCTCGCAATACTTCGTCGAAGACCTGCGCCGGGCGGCCCGGGAAATGCCGCGGGGCGAGCGCCTGATGCTGATCGTCGACAACATCGACGCGATCGAGGACCCCCGGTACGTGCATCGCACGGAATACCGTGGCCGCTGGTTGCGGGATCTCGTCGAGGGAGGCGAGGGGCCGCACATCATCATCGTTGGCCGCACCCCTCCGAGGTGGCTGGCGGTCGACGGTCGGACGGCCGGTCGCCCGAAACTCGAGGTCCTTCATCTCGGCGAGCTCTCACGAGGAGCCGCCGAGCAGCTGTTGGCCCGGAATGGCATCAGCAGCACGCCGCTGATCGCGGCGATCGCCGGCGGGAACCGGCTGCCGATGGTCCTCAAGGAGAAATGCGCCTGGGTGCTCGAGGAGACGCTGCACCGAGGAATGCCGTCGCCGGACGATGTGCCCGACACGCTGCACGAGATCTACGACCGGCTCTTGCTGTTCCGCTCCGCTGACGAGCGCGAGCTGATGACGGCGCTCGCCGTGGGCGGCCGGTTTGACGGGCGCATGATGTCGTCGCTGGCGCGGCACCTGAACACACCCGTTTCGCAGGACGGGCGCAAGGCGATCGTTCGAAGCGCTTCGATCGAGCCCGACCGCGAAGGCTGGTTCAAGTTTCACGACCTTCTCAACGAGCACCTGCTGGAGGCGCTCGGACGGGACGAGGCGGCGAGGAGCCTCGGCGATCGAGAGCGCACGATGCGTGACGCGATAGTCGAGCACCTCGTGCTGGAGCGCGCTGAAGCCAGCCCGATGGACCGGGCCGACCTGCTGCACTGGGCGTTCGGGCTGACGGATGGCCATTTCGGCGAGGACGTGCCGGGCAGCCCGGATCCGGCCGTGCTCTCGCAGGCGCTGGAGGCTACTGAGGGATCGCTCGCCGCGCTCGCATCTTTCGATCCGCACGGTGTCGGTGCCCCGCTCGGGCGGGCGGCGATCGAGTGCGCCCTGGCCGCGGCGCACGCGCCGAGTCGGCAGCAGGCGATGGGGGCGATGCTGCGGGCCGCGCTTCGGATCCTGCATCTACTATGCCCGATGCTGTACCGCCGCTGGGACGGGAACGACGCGGAACTCGCTATCCGGCTGGTCCGCGAAGTGCGCGGGGCGGCGTCGCGCCACCTCGAGCGCTCGCACGACGATTGCTCCCTGTTGGACGCGGAAATGGCCGCCCTCGATCTCCTCGACGTCCGGGCGCGCCGAGCGCTGCCACCCGAGTATTCGGGCCGCGAGCGCCCGATTCGGGCCACTACTGCCTTCGTGCGCGAACAGGAGGCGGTGGTCGACAGGCTGGTCGACGCGCTCGGTCCCGACGGGCGACCGGACTGGCTGCCGGTCGTCCAGTTCGCGGCGACCGCCCAAAGCGAGCTGTCCCATCAACTCGGTCGCCTTGGTCGGGCGGAGGACGCGCTGACTCGCTTCCGGTCGGCATCGGACCTCTTCGCCGATCTGATGCGCGACGACGACGGGCCAGAGCCGCAGTTCGCTCATGTCTGGCACCTGCTGCACCCGCCGGCTGGACTCAACGTCGATCCCGACGACCTCATGCTGGCGCTGCGCAGTCTCGAGAAGCTGCGTAAGGCCCGCCCCAGAGACCTGAAGGTCGTCGACCTCTGGGTGCGCGGTCTCATCCGCCTCGCGATGAAGCGGAGGGACGGCGAGATCGCGAGCGAGAAGGCCTGGTACTCGCCGCTCGCTACCGCCGAGGCCGCCTTGCTGGACATCTCGCGGAGCCGCAAAGCCGACGTCGACCTGCTCGTCGTGCGCCTGTTCCTGCGGATTCTTCGCAAGCGCCGCGAGCTCGACGCACCGCCGTCCGAGGCGGCCGCGGAGATCTTCGAGATCGTGCGGCAGAGCGTTCCGCAGCTCTTCCGCATCGTCCATCCGCTGTTCGTCGCCGTCATGCGAGAGCTCGGCGAGGTCGTCCGACGGGAGCGGGCGCATGGCGGACGGATCGCGCGCGACGTGCTGGCGGTGTCTCTGGACGGCAAGCTGTCGCCGTCGCAGCGGGGCGTGGTGGCCCAGATGCTGTACAGCAGCTACCGCTACCAGGAGACCTGTCTCGGGATCGAGCCGGACATATCGCTCTCGGACGTGCGCCAGATCCTCTTGCGTGACCAGCCGGTCCTGGTCGGTGGCGATGGTCTTGACTTCCTCCGCCAGGTGCACGCCGAGAGTGTCCGAAAGGCCGAGGCTGCGCTGCTCGGCGGTGCGAGCTACGACGACATGGCGGCGGTCTTTCGCGATGCCATGCAGTTCTACTCGCGGGTGGGGCGGGATCAGGCCCTGACGCTCGCCAAGGGGCAGCTGGTGCTGGCGAAACGCCTATACGGAGCCGATCTTCGCGAGGCGGCGCGGGCCGTCCTGGACGATGCGGAGGAGCCGCTCAGGCTCTACGGCTGTGCCGACCTCTCCCACTATGTCGAGGCGTTGACGTTCAAGGTCGAGGCCTTCGACGATACCCTGTCGAAGGGCGACGCCGGCCGTTACCGGAGCAAGGCCAACCGGATCGCGAACAAGATCGCGCGAGAGAACCGGACGGTGGGGAGCCTCCTGTACAGCTCCAGCGAGCGCCGCAACAGTAGCAAACAGAACATGGTGGACCTCGGCGCCCGAATGGCGTTCGAGGCCCTGGCGATTGCCGAGAGCACCCTGGATCAGGAGTCGCAGCAGCGGCGTCAGGCCCGCTCGCTGTTCGGCGAGTGGCTCTGGACCCGGCTGATGGATCGCAACCTCGCCCAAGGTCGGCGTTTCGCCAAGGGCGAGCACTCGGCGTTGCCGGTCCCGCGGAAGAGCCTCGGGCGGTTCATCTACGGCCAGCAGGAGAACCTTGAGGCGGATCTCGCCGAGTTGATGTCCAGCGTTCCGGCCCCCGGTTACGCCCAGGGGTCGACGATCGCGGCGAAGGTCGACCGCATCGTTCCGGACGGCCCCAAGGCCGGGGTGGTCTTCCGGTTCGACGGCCGGGAGGTGCTAGTCCAGCGCGAACTGCTCGGCCGGAATCTCTACGGCCGGCTGCGCGCTCAGGTGCCGGGATGGATGCCGGACGACGACGCTTTCGATGCTCAGGACGCCAAGGCGAGCGGCACCGACGGGTACTTCATTCTCAACCTCCTCAAGCCGAGAGACGGCCTCTACGGCACCATGGTCGGTCCGGTGTTCGTCGAGAACTGTCTCCGCCTTTTCCTTCCCGGCGTCCAGCATCGTGGTGCCGCGAAGGCCGCGCGACGGCAGGCGAGTCACTGGGTGACCACTGGCGGCTCACAGACGTGGGCGGTCGTGCGGCTCGAACCCAAGTCCATGTCCATGGCGCTGGCCGGCGGCGGTCGGCTCAAGCAGGTGCTCGAGGCGATAGTGGGTCTTCGGCGCCTGACTTTCGTTCCGATGTCGCACCCCAGCGACCCGACATCCCGGCTCACCGAGATGCGGCACTTCGTCAACAACACCTGGGATGAGCTGAGTATCCTGGAACTGGGCGTGGACCGGCTCGTCGTGGAGGTGCCGGAGCATCTCGGCATGCCGGACCAGCGCAAGCTGAGGACCTGGCGGTCGATGGCCGGCAAGGTCTATCCGGGGCTCGACCTGAACATCATCTGGGCCGGGCTCGACCATGCTGGCGGCGAAACGGACGACGAGCCGATGGATCCCGACGTGGACGGGTTTGACCCCGACATTTACTGACGGGAGGCACGCTGACCTCGAACAGCCTAGCGATTTCCGGAAGGCTCGTTCGATCCTCCTTGCGCATTCGGCGCACCTCGGTGCATTGATCGACAGATAGCACAGGAGGGCGGCCGCCGCGCGGGCCTCCGGAGATCCAAATCTGGGAATATTTGCAACAGTACTGAGTGTTGTCGCCCAACTTCCGGCCAATAATTCACATCCGCAGCAATCTCAGCAGTATGTCCGCGTACCACCAACTATCGCTGATTTTGGGGCATTGTCAGAGCAATCCCCCCCGGCGCAGCAGGGCTGTATCTGGGTGAGGTCAGATCGCCACCTGTCGCCATTCAGCAAGCGCCGCATCGCGGCGCTGCCTGAAGTCGGTCCGATTGGTGAGATGGCGATCGAGGTGGAACTGGTTGTGAATGGCGGCGTGAATGGAGACGAATTTCTGAAGCGTAGCGTCGCTTCGGAACCGTTGCATGGATCGTTCCCGTTGTCGGAACGGCTGATGGGAATTTTCCGCCCGGTTGTTCAGCCACCTGGTGGTGTCCTGGCGACCGGCAATGCCGAGGTCCGAGAGTGTCGCTCGGTATGAACGCAGGCGGTCAGTGACGATGGTATGTGGTGAGCCGAACCGCTTCGATGCGCGCCTTAGGAAATCCAGCGCAGCCCTGCGATCGCGCGTCTTCGTGACGTAGACTTCCAGCACTTCTCCTTCGTGATCAACGGCCCGCCAGAGATAGTGTCGCTCGCCGTTGACCCGGACGAAGACCTCGTCCAGGTGCCAGCGCCATTGGACATGTTGGTGAGCCGTCTTCCGTTGCTTGTTGCGAAGTTCAGCAGCAAACACCGGTCCGAAGTGATTCCACCAGAACCGGACGGTCACATGGCTGATGTCGATCCCACGCTCATGCAGCAGATCTTCGACCTGCCGCAGTGACAGAGGAAAACGGATCTAAAGTAGGACCGCAGTGCTGATCACCGCCGGCGAGCTGTTGAAATAGCGGAAAGGATTAAGCGTCCGATTAGCTTGCTGGGAACGGACCAGATCGGCTCCGATTTTTTTTGACAGTCTCAATTATAACCAAGTTACCCCTGATCACATCGGAGCTTCGGCCAGTCATCGGGATCGGACGTCGCCGGCAGCGTCCCAATTACCTGGTGAGTGCCTATCAAGGGGCCCAGTAACTCTGCCGCTAGCCTAGGCGGTATCGTGAGCCCATCGAGCTCTCCGGCCCTCAGACGGGTGTTCTCAAGCTTCCAGGCAATCGCCACGCCGGTATCGAGGCCGACGACCAGCTTCACGAAAGTATCGGGTGTCGGGATACCGTGAGAGTGCACGACATGATCGTTTGACTGATTGTCACCCCAAAGCACGCCGATCCAGATGCCGATGTTCCGGTCTTCTCGCCAGCATTCGATACGCCTTTCCGTTTCTCGCCAGGCGCCGGTTCTATTAAAGCTCGACTGTTGAGGAGTGATGTTGGTCATGACGTTGGACGCGGCTATCGCCTCAGCGTCTCCGTCGAGGTGATTGGCCGGGACTAAATGGCCCCGGTCGTAGGAAAAGGCGTAATCGGGCGAGGGGTAAGGGTCAGTAGAGGTCTGCTGGCGGCAGCCCTCCGGCAGGTCCGGATCGAGATGAAAGTGATGTTCGCGATCCACGTCGCCGGTATCGGGTCCAGGAGCGTAGAATGTCGCCAGAGGGCCGCCGAGTTCGCAATCATGCCATACGGTGAAACCGGGATAGTCGAGCTGCAGGACGAGCCCGTCTGCTGTTAAGGCGGTTGGCGCGAAAAGACCAAGAACTGCCACGATTGTGAGAAAACGGGTCATGACGGTTCTCCTTGGAGTTATCGAGGGAGAGGCGGCTGGACAATCGCTAGATGGTTCAACGTCGGCTAATAGCGTAGGCACGCAGCTTATCGCGATATGTTCCCATGTCGTGGTACTTGTCCACACGCACGCTGAAGCTCGCTTCTCCCTTGTAAACGAGGCGACCGAACCGATAAGCGCGCTCAATAGGCCCAACGCCGGTGAGGAGTTGAAGCTTCGAATACGCGCCGCCTTCCTCAGCAACATCCGTCAAATAGCGGATGTCTCCGAAGTGTCGATAACCTTGGCGTTCGACAAGCTTCTTGAGCATCCAGTCCGTGACGACGCCGGATAGAAAGACGCTTAACAGCCGAACGATCCACTTGAATATCGCAATCGTCTGTCCGCCAGGCGGGACGTTCGGCACCGGATCCATGCCACTGACTACGCGATAGACCGGGGTTCGATAGTATTTCATGAGTGCGGGCGTGCCCACACGGGGCGCACCGAACGTGTAACATGCGGCGAGTTTCCGCCCGGGAAGATACCATGTCGCAACCGTCGCCAGCGCGCCTCCTAGGGAATGACCGCAAATGTAAACGGGTAACTCTGAGGACACCTTTCCGAGTAGCTCTTCGACGTCAGCGCGAACAGAGAGATAAGCTGCGTTGAAACCGCTATGCATTCGCCCGAGTACTCTGTTGCCCTCGTCATTCGTTCCGGTGATCTCGGTAGTCGCGGCGTCGAGATTGGTCTTCCAATCCTTGATCTGCTGGGTGCCCCGAAAGACGAGAACCACAATCCCCTGCTCGTCTTCGTTCTTCCGGACGGTGACAAAACCTTGGGTATCGGTAGCGGTCTTATCGAAGGTGCCGATCAATTCAAAGCCGCCGGCTGCGAGGGCCTCCATGAGAACATCCGTCGAAGGTTCGGACGGGCTGGAAAGGAGTTCCGAAAGCTGCATGAGACGGGTTGCAATTTTTTCCTGACTGCCGAGGCGCGCGAGTTCAGCGGCAAGCTTCAGCATATTCTCTCCCGTTCCTTCGAACCGCTCATAGGCGAGTTGAGAAAGGACGGCCATCATCCAAGCCGTACGGTCGCTGTAGGCCGCGCGCTTTGTCGGCGGCTCGGCAATCGCCAACTCTCCAAATTGATGCTTGATGCCGTCGATATCCAAAGCCATCACAAAAATCTCCGTCCAAACCTTCTTAGAGTCCTTCAGAGCAGGGCCGCGAGCGACGGGACCTTCCTGGCAATCGAGACCGCGACTGAGCCCAGTTCCTTTATGCGGTCTACGAGCTCGGCTTGCTCGATGTTCTGGCGGGTCGCTTCCTGTACAGTGGCCATTAGGACTTCGTAGACTTCCTCGTCGGTGCGGTCGGGCGTTATTGCCTCAATTTCCGATTCAGAGAGACCACGTAGGGCGCGATAGTGATTACCGAATTGTCCGTCTAGCGCAGCCCGGGTTTCGGCGCGGGCCTTATTGACCCTACGCTGAAACGCATTTCGATCGAATGCCATGTCTATTCTCCGATCCTAGTCGATGACAAATGTACCTTGAGTTCGTCGAGCATCTTGTCGAGCTTGGCGATCCGCTCCCCGGCGTCGTCGACCAACTCTTCCGACTTCCTAGCCCGAACGACGAGTTCTCCAATCTTGGAAGACAGAGTCGAGGTACGATGGGCAACGCGTTGCCGCAAATCTCCTAGTCCTACCTTAGAGAGCAATTCGTTCTGAGTATCCCGAACATCACGTACAGATCGCAGGTGTGACACGACAACGTCATGGCCCTGCTGAATTTGACGATGCGCAGCATCGATCTCCTCGATTACATGGACATGTTCCGCTTGGATCGGAGCGAGCAGATCTCGGCGTTTTGCCTCGATATCCTGGTTCGCGCCTTGAAGAACTGACGACAGGATGTATATGGGGCCGCCTGGATCTTGATTGAGACTCTCATTTGTCAGCGACGATTGGAAACTCCCTATGAGGTCCAAATCCTTGTTCCTAAGAAAACTTTGAAGATAGGCTGGACGATATTCGTCGTCGATGAAGCGGTCGATATCGGCTTCCAAACGCTGATAGAGCAGATTAGCCAACTCTCTATGGGCTCGATGCACCTCCTCGAGGTCGCGACCGACAGTATCGGCCAGCGTGACCGCCTCTTCGGGAACGGTATCACAAGCAGTAAATGTTACAGGCAGGAGCAAGGCCACAAAAATTGCCATGGGCCGCACGAAGCGAAGCCAGTAGACGCGCAGGGTGCAGTTGCTCGCCAAACAAAGTCTTGCCGTCAATGAAAGCATGGCATTCTTTTTCCCTGAAAAATACTGCAGAAATGCTGCACTCACACTAGCAATAGTTGCGTTCGCACGCTAGAGCACTTTCATTAAATGCGGAATCGGATTTCGGAATCACTTAAAGGCCTCTGGCGGCATTGTCAGAGCAATCTGAACCCGGCGCAGTAGAGCTACATTTGGGCAACTTCAGGCGGCCAACTGTCGCCATTCAGCGATTGCCGCGTCGAGATGCTGCCTCAAGTCGGTCCGACGGGTGAGATGGCGATCGAGGTTAAAGTGGTTGTGGATGGCGGCATGGACAGAGAGAAATTTCTTAGCGTGGCTTCGCTTCGCTTCGGAAACGTTGCATGGATCGCTCTCGTCGTCGGATCGTCTGATGGGAGTTCTCGGCCCGATTGTTGAACAATCTGGTGGTGTTCTGGTGACTGCCAATGCCGAGGTCCGAGAGTGCTGTGCGGTGGGAGCGAAGGCGGTCAGTTGCGATGGTGCGTGGTGAGCCGAACCACTTCAGAGCCCGCTTCAGGAAAGTCAGTGCAGCCCTGCGATCGCGCGTTTTCGTGACATAGACTTCCAGCACGTCTCCTTCTTGGTCGACAGCCCGCCAGAGATGGTGCCTGTCACCGTTGACCCTTACGAAAACCTCATCCAGGTGCCAGCGCCACTCGATGTGCTGGCGAGCCGTTCTCCGCTGTCGTCTTCGAAGCTTGGCGGCGAAACCAGCTCGTCGCCGTGATCAAGCCGGAAAAATCTAACGTCCGGCGGTCCAAATAATGGGCTCATTGCAGAGGGTTTCGATCGCACCGCATTCGAACGCCTAAAGAAACGTATCGGCGTGATTGGCAGCCAGGCTCTATCCGTGTTTCCCCACATATCATGACGACTAGCGACCTGTTCCCCCTTCTTTGATGTCCACGTTGTTTTGGAGCCAGAAACCTCCGCACGGCTAGCCATGATGGCTCTGCCTCAAGGCTCAAATGCCACGAGAACTGCCCCGGCGTGGCCTACGACGTCGGCATCAAGTTGATCCCATTCGATGAGCCATTCTCTGTAGCTACAGCCCAGGAACCGGACATCGTCGCCAGCGACCGCATCCCCGAACCGGACAATCTCGTCGCGATGCAACTGCAGTTTCTCCGGAGCGATTGGCCTGTCGCCGCGCTTTGCAGGTTCGGCAAAGAGGTAGAGAAGCACTGGCGCCCTGCCCCGGCGACCGCCCTCGGTCACCAGCCCAAACGCATGCTTCACAAGTTGCGCTGCGTCGAGATGAACGAACTGCTCCGCACCAGAACGCAAGCGATCCCGCATTGCCTCGAAGCGCCGCATGTTGTTGCCCCAGACAGGCCGGTCATAGGCGCCAGAAAGCTTGACCTTCTTTATATCTCTGAATGGCTCGAAGCGCTTGCTCTCGATGCCGATGAGGGTCGTTGGCGTCTGGACCACAGCATCGAGCCAGGGATGCCTTCCCCCTCGCCACGGAAACCTCGCACAGAACTCAACATCGACCATCTCAGGCGTGCCGGAATGCGTCAGACCGGGGAACGGCGGCAATCGCTCCGGGCATTCGATGAACCAGCCGAAACAGTTGACCGCAAGTGCCGCTGAACTCTCTGCACTGGAGAACTTGCCTGACTCAATCTCCTTACCGCCAGCTTTCGCCAGCCTGGCAATGACCCGATCAACCGGTACACCGGGCAGGAACTGCGGAATGCTCATCGTATGTACCTCATCAAATCCTATGCACTGCCTCACAAGAGGCTCAGCGGTTCCCTCGGCGGCTCGTCGCTTCCCCACAGATGGGTCATCTTCCCAATCGGCCATCAATCACTCCCCAGGATCCAACGGTTCCACAATCCTGTGTCTGCAGCGATGCGGCGAGCACGCTCAATCTCCCAGGGGCTTGCAGGGTGGTCGATATGCCATTGCCACACGATGGACAGCGGCAGGCGTATGTCAGCCCCGTAGGTCGACGACATGTAGAGCATCGCACGTGCCAGCGTACCGCGGGCCGAGCCGTCCGGTGGCTCAGCGATCTTGCCCACGGATGCCACGCCCATCTCAAAGTCGCAGGCACCGTAGACGCGTATCTCTCCTGGAACCTCGCCATAGGGATAGTTAGATCGATCCCCGTTCACCTCACCTGACGAGGGGAAGAGATTGTTCGGGTCATTGTGCGCCAGCGTGAAAGCAGGGTTCACGCGCTGGCAGCAGTCTCTGCCCGACCGGCCATCACATTCGGGGTAGACCTCGTCCTTCAGGATCCAGCAGGCACGAGTCTGGCCGAACCAGCTTGCGGGGACCACATGCTCCCACTCGACACGGTCACTGCGTGTATCGTTCTTCCTGGCCGTCAGGCCACAGCTCTCACGATCAATGTTGCCTCCTGAAGCTGTGGTCCGTTCATAGGGGCATCCGCAATAGATCGTCTCCAGGTGACCGATGTCTTCGTGAAGGTCCGCCAGATACTTCTTGGCCGCCTGGAACGTACTCGGCGGCTCCTGCGCCGACGCCGGCACACATATGAGGACTGCAAGCAAAGCGAATGTAACCGATCGCAGCATGACCATATGCTCCCAGGGTGCAGCCTATCCTTGAGCCCCGCACCAAGTTGACGAATTGGTGGCACAGCTGCCGGATTCAGAAAGTGATTGTAGTCCTACGGCGTCGGACATGTCCCCAACCCCCTGGCCCGGTACTTCCGCTCAAGGTCATCGGGCAGGACTGAACCGCCCCGGGATTGCCAGAGGCCGGACGATATGAACTCATACCTGATTCGCGCCGTTGCCCCGCAGTGATCCCGCCCCTGAGAAATGCGGGCGGATGAACGGCTGAAGAGACTGCCCAGACCTTTTGTGCATTCCGCTTTCGGCCGCCTTGTCTGTTGCTGATCCTGAAGCTGGACTTACTGCTGTCAAGCTGCTGTCCTGTGGTCATGGTCAGGAGATTAGGTGCGCCAGCATGTCCGGTTCGATCTTTATCATTCGAGAGGGAAACATCGCCAGGCTGGAGGCCCGCCCATATGAATCCGAGGACGTGTTGCAGGAGATGCTGGCCAGTTTCCCCGAGTTGATCGGCGATGCGGGCCAGTCAAATGGTCTGCTTCTTATCAAGAGGGAGAAGACCGTTCCTGACGAAGACGGGGGCAGTGCCAGATGGTCCCTGGATCACCTGTTTGTGGACGAAAACGGCATACCAATTCTGGTTGAGGTCAAGCGGGCCTCCGATACCCGAGCGCGCCGGGAAGTCGTGGCTCAGATGCTTGATTATGCTGCAAACGGCGTCGCCTACTGGCCGGCGGCTGAGTTCATCGAAGAGTTCGAGCTGTCCTGTCGGGCAGACGGTATCGAGCCCGACGAGAGGCTTTCGCAATTCCTCGGCGATGAACTGGAAGGTGAAGAATTCTGGCAGCGGGTGGAAGCAAATTTGAAAGCGGGTCGGATCCGCATGGTGTTCGTGGCCGATGTGATCTCCAAGGAACTGCGCCGGATCATCGAGTTCCTCAACGAACAGATGAGACCGGCAGAGGTGCTAGCGATTGAAGTGGCTCATTATACGGATGAAGCCGGAACCAGAACCATCGTTCCGAGCGTCATCGGTAACACAGCCCGGGCAGCAAGCAACAAATCCACGTCGGGAAACAAACTGCCATCCATCTCAAATGCCGAGTGGATCGCTCAGCTTGCTGACAAATACGGCGAGCAGCATGGGATCGTCGCAGGACACATCGTCGAATGGGCCGA
>BQJF01000106.1 GCA_021604565.1 Minwuia thermotolerans
ACCAGCGGCAGAAGGTGTTGATTTCCCCCTCCGCATTGGTTACACCCTCGCCGCGACCGCGGTCCCTTCGTCTAGTGGTTAGGACGCGAGATTTTCATTCTCGAAACAGGGGTTCGATTCCCCTAGGGACTGCCAGTCACCCCCCCCCCGCCGCAAATTCCACAGCACCCGCCAGGTGGATATTCCGCGTCAGCGCGGCCACACTCAGGAACTCGATTTCCGGAGCAGGGGAACCATCATGGCCGAGAGACTGGGACTGGACGAAGCGCGCATCATCGTCGACACGATGCTGGCCGAGGGGCAGAAGCGGGATCTCAACTTTGCCGGGGCAGTGACGGACGCCGGGGGCGACCTGATCCATCTGTCGCGCATGGACGACGCCTCGGCACTGAATGCGCGCATGAGCTTCCACAAGGCCTATACGGCGGTGAAGTGGAAGCGGAACACCCGCGTCATCCAGGACAACCTCTTCGCGATGAGCCTCGGTGACGACCGCCGGGAGATAAGCTGGTTCTGTGACCCGATGTACACGCCCGTCTGGGGCGGCATCCTGCTGAAGTCGTCCGCAGGCGCCATTCTCGGCGCGCTCGGCCAGAGTGGCGGCACCAAGGAACAGGACGAGGAGATCGGCCAGATCGCGGCAAAGGTCTTCGCGGAGATGTAGGTCCCGGCAGGTCGGCTATTCCCCCAGCCGTGCCCGCAGTTCGGTCTTCAGCACCTTGCCGTAGTTGTTCTTCGGCAGGGCGTCGACGAAGACATAGTCCTTCGGGCGCTTGAAGCGGGCGATGTTGTCGAGGCAGAGGCGGTCCAGTGTGGCCTCATCTGCCGTTTCCGCACCGTCGCGCACCACGAAGGCCACGACTTCCTCGCCCCAGTCGGCATGGGGGCGGCCCACGACGGAGACCTCTGCCACGCCCGGATGGCGCAGCAGCACCTCCTCGATCTCCCGGGGGTAGATGTTGGTACCGCCGGAGATGATCATGTCCTTCGACCGGTCCTTCAGGGTCAGGAAGCCGTCCCGGTCGAAGGCCCCGACGTCGCCGGTATGCAGCCAGCCGTTGCGCAGGGTCTCGGCGCTGGCCTCCGGGTTCTGCCAGTAGCCCTTCATCACCACGCGACCGCGGGCGATGATCTCCCCCGTCTCCCCCACCGGCAACTCGTTGTCATCCTCGTCCACCACCCGCACCTCCACATCCGTGCGGGCGGTCCCGGCTGAGCCCAGCCGCTCCATGTAGCGCGGATGGTCGCGCATGGCGTGCAGGTCGCGGGACAGGCCGGTGATGGTCATCGGTGCCTCCCCCTGCCCGTAGATCTGCACGAACTTGTCGCCCAGCATCTCCATGGCCTGCAGCAGGTCGGCGACATACATCGGGCCGCCGCCGTACCAGACGGTCTTCAGGTTCGCGGTATCGGTGTCGCCGGTGCGCGGATCGTTGATCAGCCGATGCACCATCGTCGGTGCCAGGAACTGCCCCGTCCCCGGCCAGTCGCGGATCAGGCGCAGGTTCTCCGCCGGGTCGAAGCCACCGGATTCGGGGATCACGTGCACACCGCCTCGCACCGTGTGCGGCAAACCGTAAAGGCCGGAGCCATGGCTGAGCGGGGCGCTGTGGATGATGGCGTCACCGGGGCTGACCGTGTCCACATCGACGAAGAAGTTCATCGTCTGCATCAGCAGGTTCAGGTGCGTGATCATCGCGCCCTTGGGCCGTCCCGTGGTGCCGGAGGTATAGAACAGCCAGGCGAGGTCGTCGTCGGCCACACTGACCGGTCGGGCGATCCCGTCCCCGGAAAGCAGGCGCTCGTACTCCGTCGATCCGGCCATCAGGACAGTCGGCGACGGCTGCAGACCGTCCACCGCCTCCGCCATCTCCTGATCCAGATCAGCACTCGACAGGATCAGTCGTGCGCCTGAATTTTCAAGGATATAGGCCAGTTCCTTCGGATGCAGCTTTGCATTGACCGGCACCGCTGCAAGCCCCGCCCACCAGATGCCGTAGAGGCATTCGTGATAGTGGGCGCTGTTCTTCTGAACGATGGCGACCGTGTCACCCGGTACCAGTCCCAACCGGCCTGTCAGCCCTTCCGCAAGGCGTGCAGCGCGGTCGGCAAGCCGGGTATAGTCATGCGTGACATGGGTGCCGAGGGCGACCGCTGGCAGGTCGCCATGCACCCTGGCGGTGCGCCAGAGATGTTCTGCCTGATTCACCAATGTCCCTCCCCGAACATCCAGATCAGTAACGGTTCCGCGACAGGCGGCGGGACGTCAGCCGTCCGTCCGCTTGTCGAAGTGCGCGTAGTAGCGGCTGCCGACCTGATCCATGGCAACGGTGACGAAGACATCGATGGTGCCGAACTGGTCATCGACCACCGCCCCGTCCCCGATCACGCCACCGAGGCGCAGGTAGGCCTTGATCAGCGGCGGCATGGCCTTCCAGACGCGTCGTGCATCGATCTCGTCCTTCGGCACCATCTCCATGTCCACATGACGTTCCGGCAGGGCCTTCACGGCCTTCTCCGGCTCGGCAGCATGGAAATGGCGCAGGTAACTGAGTGATTCCGCATGTGCCTGCGGATCTCGGCCATGGAAACTGGCGCAACCGAACAGCGTCGTCAGCTCATGTTCCGCCAGATAGGCGGCAATGCCCCGCCAGAGCAACTGGATCGTCGACTTGGAGCGATGCGTTGCCGCCACGCAGGAGCGACCGAGTTCCAGCAACTGCTCGATCGGCTGTTCCATCAGGGGCGTCAGATCATATTCATCCGCGGAATAGAAACCGCCATTGTCCCTGGCGACACTGCCGCGCAGCAGGCGATAGGCACCGACGATCTGTTCCCCGTCATCCATGCCGCGATCGACCACGATCAGGTGATCGCAGATGTCGTCATAGCGGTCCATGTCGAGCCGCAACCGACGGGCGACCGGTGACGGGCGGGCGCCCATCTCGTCATAGAATACGGTGTAGCGCAGGGCCTGGGCCGCCCGGATCGCGTCCCGGTCGCGGGTGATGTAGACTTCCAGGTTACCGGCGGAGCAGACCGGCCCGTCGGAGGGCAGCACCCAGCGCAGGCGTTGTGGAGCGCGGCGCGTTGTTGCGGCACCGGCACTGGCCATCGCGGTCACCGAAGGCACCGATTCCGCAATCTCGCCATGCTGACCGCTGACGATCCCGGCCTTCTTCAGCCGCCGCCGCCGCATCAGCTTGTTGGCGGCGAGCTTCGGCAGCACGATGACATTGCGGATGACACCGGTCTTGCCGCCTGGCGGCTTGGGCTGCAGGCCACGTCGCTTACGCCAGGGCAGTTTTCTCATGGCGCTCAATGCCGTCTCCCCGATTTCAGGTGATGCCGAACGCAAACCGTCTGGCATGATCACATCCACACGCAGAACAGGCCCTATCGAATTCCGCCCCGAAGGTATAGTGCAGTCCGTAAGGGGTCAATTCACGGCGACCATCGCAACTGGAGGACAGGCAGCATGACCGACGCCTTCATACCCGCCCTGGTGACGTTCTTCGTCATCATCGATCCGATCGGACTGGCACCGATGTTCGCCAGTCTGACCGAAGGCACCAATGCCGCGCACCGGCGGCGCATGGCGCTGCGGTCGGTCGCGATTTCGGCCATCATCATCACCGGTTTCGCCTATGGCGGATCATTCCTGCTGGGCGCACTCGGCATCACGCTGGATGCCTTTCGCGCTGCCGGCGGCCTGCTGCTGTTTCTGATCGCGCTGGACATGGTGTTCGAGAAGCGCACCGAGCGTCGGGAAAAGCGCAACGATCAGATCCGGGAACACCGTGACGATTCGCCGACCGACATCTCCGTCTTCCCGCTGGCGATTCCGCTGATGGCCGGTCCCGGCGCGATCGCGACGATCATGCTCTACATGAAGAGCGCTGGCGACGACGTGGTGGCACAGCTCACCGTCCTCGGCGCGGCAGGGATCAACCTTCTGGTCTGTCTGGTGATCTTCATTGCCGTCGGTCCCCTGCTGCGGGTACTGGGCGAGACCGTTGCCCAGACCATCGGGCGCATCCTGGGCGTGATTCTGGCGGCGCTGGCCGTGCAGCTCATCTTCGACGCGATCAGCAACACGTTCGGTGCCTGAGCCGGACGCTGCTGAAACGCGCTCAGCCGCCCCGCGCAACGAAGTAGGGATTCTCGAACTCCGGCTTGCCGTAGATCAGCGGCTGCCCGACAGCGCCCGCCACATCGCCACCGGCAATGACCGTGACACTGCCCCCTGCCCCGGCCAGCACCGCATGCCCGGCGGCAATGTCCCATTCCATGGTCCGGCCGAGACGCGGGTACATGTCCGCCGCGCCCTCCGCCAGACGGCAAAGTTTCAGCGATGATCCGGCGGAGACCAGTTCGGCGACATTGAAATCGGCCAGATACTCGTCCGTCGCGCTGTCGCGGTGGGACCGGCTGGCAACGACCACCATTCCTGCATCCGGCGCCGACCGCACCGTGATCGGCTTCGCCACGGTGGCTCCGTCCTGCCGCCAGGCGTCGCCAGGCCCCTTCGACCAGAACGTCTGACCGAGTGCCGGCAGGTGAACCACGCCCAGCGTCGGCTGCCCGGCCTCGATCAGGGCAATGTTCACCGTGAACTCACCGTTGCGGTTGATGAATTCCTTCGTGCCGTCCAGCGGGTCCACCAGAAAGAAGGTCCCGCCGGAGATGTCGGGGATCGTGCCTGCCGCGACCGACTCCTCGGCCACGACGGGAATGTCGGCGGCGAGCACGGACAGGCGTTTCAGGATGATCGCCTCCGCCTTCTCGTCGGCATCGGTCACAGGAGACCGGTCCTCCTTCACCCGTGTGGCGATCTCGCCCTCGTAGATCTCCAGAATGGCCTGTCCGGCCTCGATGGATACGTCGACCAGCATGTCGACAAGTGCCTGGCGGTCATGAATGGTCATGGTCTCAACGCCCCCCGGCCACATCAACGAAAGAGCCGGTGACATAAGACGCGCTGTCCGACAGCAGCCACAGCACGGCCTCCGCGACTTCCAGCGCCGTTCCGACACGTTGCATCGGCACGGCGGTCCTGAAGCGCTCGACACGCTCCGCATCGCCTGCCGCCGCATGAATTTCCGTGTCGATCAGGCCGGGTCGGACGGCATTGACCCGAATCCCCTCTGCCGCCAGTTCCTTGGCCAGGCCGATGGTGAAGGTATCCATCGCGCCCTTGGACGCCGCGTAATCGACGAATTCGTTCGGGCTGCCCAGCCTTGCCGCCGCCGACGAGACATTGACGATGGCACCGCCCTCCCCCTCGTGCTCCGTCGACATGCGCCGCGCAGCTTCCCGCGCGCAGATGAACGATCCGGTGACGTTGACAGCCAGGATGCGGTTGATCCGCTCCGCGGTCATGGTCGCCACCTTCCCGCTCTGGTCGATGATCCCGGCATTGTTGACCAGCGCGGTGACGGGCCCCAGTTCCTGGTCAACCAGGCGGAACATGGCCTTCACGTCCGCCTCCTCCGCCACATCGGCATGGGCCATGATGGCTTCCCCGCCCGCATCGCGGATGGAATCGACGACCGCCTGTGCAGCCTTCTTGTTTCGGGCGTAGTTGACGCACACCTTGTAGCCGCGCGCGGCACCAAGCTGCGCGACTTCGGCTCCGATGCCGCGACTGCCGCCGGTAACGACCAGTACGTGGTCCATCTGTTCCCTCCAGACTGCGAGATACGGGGCGGAGGTAACCACTCGCCACGGTCACCGGTCAAGCAGCCTTCCGGGCTGGTGGCTGACTGGTCAGTTGAGGCAGACTGCATCCATGACCGAACCGGACCAGACAATGCCCGACCCCATCCTGCTGCCGAACCCCGACGACACCGCCCTGACCCGGCGGATGGACGGCATCGATCAGGACGGCAGGCTCGTTGATACCGCCGTGACCGTGGAACGCGCGCTGACGCTGTTCCTGAACGGACAGGAGATCGTCACCATGATGACGATCGGCGACTATCCGGACTGTCTGGCGGTGGGTTATCTGACCAACCAGAACATGCTGCGGGCCGACGACACGCTGACCGGAGTGACGGTTGACGAGGACAAGGGCCATATCTTCGTCACCACCGCCCGGCGTACCGACTACGAATGGAAACTGAAACGCCGCACCCTCACGTCCGGCTGCGCCCAGGGCACCGCCTTCGGTGACGTCATGGAACGGTTCGACGAAGTGATGCTGGATGACAGCGCGCGCCTGCGCACGTCCTGGCTCTATGCCCTGTCACGCCAGATCAACCAGACGCCATCGCTCTACCTCACCGCCGGTGCGATCCATGGCTGCGTGCTCTGTGCGCAGGACAGGCCGCTGATCTACATGGAGGACGTGGGCCGCCACAATGCCGTGGACAAGATCGCGGGCTACATGAGGCTCAACGGCATCTCGCCAGCGGGCAAGTGCTTCTACACCACCGGCCGCCTGACCTCCGAGATGGTGATCAAGACGGTGCAGATGGAACTGCCGATCCTGATCTCGCGCTCCGGCTTCACCGCGTCTGGAGTCGAACTGGCGCGGCAGGCCGGGCTGACCCTGATCGGGCGCGCCAAGGGCAAGCGATTCATCTGCCTTTCCGGCCCGGAGCGGCTGATCTTCGACCATGATCCGGAAGCGATCGCCGACGAGGCACCGGCCCACCGCCGCAAGGGTGCCCGCGATGACTGAAACACCTTCCGTTGCCGGGCTGGTGCTGGCGGGCGGGCTGGCGCGGCGCATGGGCGGCGGGGCGAAGGCACTGAAACATCTGGCCGGACGCCCCCTGCTGGCCCATGTGCTGGCGCGTATCACCCCGCAGTGCCATGCCATCGTGCTGAATGCCAACGGGGATCCCGGAGCCTACGAGACATTCGGTTATCCGGTCCTGGCGGACGTGGTGGACGGCTTCGCCGGGCCGCTGGCAGGCGTCCTGACGGGTCTGGAATGGCTGGACCGGACACGTGAAGCCGACTGGCTGCTGACCGTGCCGACCGACGCGCCGTTCCTGCCTGACGATCTGGTGGCACGCCTGCTGGCCGGGATACCGGCAGGCGCGGAGGTCGCGGTGGCACGTTCCGAAGGCCGCACGCATCCGGTCGTGGCGCTGTGGCACCGGACCTTGCTGCAGCCGCTGCGGACAGCGCTGGTGGCGCAGGACATCCGCAAGATCGACCGTTTCACCGCCGGGCGACAGACCGTGCATGTGGACTGGCCTACCGTCGGCGGCGACCCGTTCCTGAACATCAATACACCCGAGGAACTGGTGGCGGCTGAAACACGTTTCAACGCCGCGACCTGACAGCCCAGCGCAAGACGGGGTCACGCGGATATGCATGGCGCGCAGGCCCTGAAACCGATACTGAGGGCGGCAATCCGAACCTCCCCCACCCCGCAACCCGCACGGCCCCGTCCGTCACGGCGTTGCCTTGCGCAAGGAATATCCCGTGTCGCGCTCTGATTCCGGCCCAGGACGGGTCGAATTCGTCATCATGATCGCCCTGATGACCTCCCTGATGGCCCTGTCCATCGACACCATGCTGCCCGCGCTGGCCACCATGGGCGCGGATTTGAACGTGACCGACGTGCAGGATACCCAGCTCGTCGTCTCGCTGCTGTTTGCCGGGCTGGCCACCGGGCAGTTGCTCTATGGTCCGCTGTCCGACAGCATCGGGCGGAAGCCCACGATCTACATCGGTATCATGGTCTTCCTGATCGGCTGCCTGCTGTCACTGTTCGCGCCGGATTTCGAGACCATGCTGGTCGGGCGCACCTTGCAGGGTCTGGGGGCAGCCAGCGCCCGTATCGTGCCGATGGCACTGGTCCGCGACCAGTTCGAGGGGCGGGCGATGGCGAAGGTCATGTCCTTCATCATGTCGGTCTTCATCCTGGTGCCGGTGCTGGCCCCGATGATCGGCCAGGGCATCCTGTTCGTGGCCGAGTGGCGGGCAATCTTCGTCTTCTTCATTGTTCTCGCCTGCGTCGCGACCCTGTGGTTCGGTCTGCGTCAGCCCGAAACCCTGCCAAAGGGACTGCGGCGGCCCTTCTCCGTGAAGCACATCCTTTCCGGTTTCAGCTACTGCCTGCGGGACCGCATCACGCTCGGCTACACCCTGGCCACCGGCTGCATCTTCGGCCCCTTCATCGGCTATCTCGGCTCATCGCAGCATGTGTTTCAGGACATCTTCGGAACCGGTGAGATGTTTGCCGTCTGGTTCGGTGTCGGTGCGATTTCCATTGGCGCGGCATCTGTCGTCAATTCGCAACTGGTCATGCGCTACGGCATGCGCCGGATCACCCGTTCAGGTCTGGCGGTGACCGTCATCGCTTCCACCATCGCGGCCATCATCTTCGCGTCTGCGCCGCCGAACCTGCTCGGTTTCATGATCTGGCTGATGATCGTGTTCTTCGGAACGGGCATCTGCTTCGGCAACATGAACGCGCTCTCGCTGGAGAACATGGGCCACATGGCCGGTGTCGGTGCCGCCTTCGTCGGCTTCACCTCCACCATGATCGCAGTCCCGCTGGGCATCACCATCGGCAGCCTGCTGGGGGACAGCGTCCTGCCGCTGGTGATCGGCTTCGCGGTTCTGCCCGGCACTGCACTTGCGCTATCGTTCATCACGGACCGGGGTCGCCCCCCGGGTCCCATCGTCCGGTAGAGGTTTCAATTCCTGGGGAGGAAGAACGACGTGGGCATCACTGAGGAACATCTGGAACGGGTCGCCGCAAAACGGCATGCAGTCTCCGATGCGGGGCGCGAAACCGCGGTCGCGAAGCAGCACGCGCGGGGCAAGCTGACGGCGCGGGAACGCATCACGGCCATGCTGGATCCCGGCAGCTTCCGGGAACTGGGTCAGTTGGTTGAGCCGATGCGCGACACCGAACTGACCAGCACCCTCGACGCCCCTGCCGATGGTGTCGTCACCGGCACCGGCACGGTGGACGGACGCCCGGTCTGCATCATTTCCGATGACTTCACGGTGCTTGGCGGCTCGGTCGGTGTGGTCGGCGGTGCCAAGGTGGAGTATCTGCTGACACGGGCGGAGAAATACGGCCTGCCCGTCATCTGGCTGCAGGAGGGGGCGGGTCACCGCATCCAGGACGGCCTTGATTCCCGGCACTTCGCCTCCGCCGGTCCGATCTTCTGGCACATGTCGCGCCTGTCCGGCTGGGTGCCCATTGCCACCGCGATCCTGGGTCCGGGCTATGCGGGACCGACCAACATGGCCGCCTTCGCCGATTTCCGCATCATGCGGCGTGGCCATGCCCAGATGGGCATCGGCGGCCCGGCCCTCGTGCGGGCCGCGACGGGGGAGGAGATCGATACCGAGACACTCGGCGGTGCGGCCATGCAGGCCGATGCCCAGGGTGTCGCCGACATGGCACCGGAGACGGAGGAGGAGTGTTTCGCAGCAATCCGGCGATACCTCGACTTCCTGCCCCGCAACGCAGGCGAGGCTCCGCCCGTGCTGCCCTGCGACGATCCGGTGGAGCGGCGGGCGGAGGCGCTGGCCGACCTGGTGCCGGACAATCCGCGCCGCGCCTACGACATGCGCAAGGCCGTGGAACTGGTCTTCGACCAGGGCAGCACCTTCGAGACCAAGCCGACCCACGCCCGCAACATGGTCACCGCCTTCGCACGGCTGGAGGGACGCCCGGTTGCCATCATCGGCAACAATCCGATGTTTCTCGCCGGGATGCTGGATGCCAAGGCGGCGGAGAAGGCCGCACGCCATATCGCCATTGCCGATGCCTTCGGCCTGCCGCTGTTCTACTTCATCGACATGCCGGGCATCTTCGTCGGCTCGGGCGCGGAGAAGACGACGCTGGGCCTGCGCTCGGCCAAGATGCTCTACGAACTGGGTGTCGCGACGGTGCCGCGCTATTCGGTGATGGTGCGCAAGGGCTACGGGGCCGGGTACTACGCCATGAACGGCGGTCGCGGCTTCAAGGCGGACGGCACCTGGGCCTGGCCGACATCGGAACTCTGCGCCATGTCGATCGAGACCGCGCTGAACGTTGCCTATGCCCGCGACTGGCAGAACGCCCCGGACCCGGCGGCCCGCAAGGCGGAGCTGGAAGCCGATATCCGCCGCAATCTGACACCGCTGCGTGCGGCGGAGCACTTCGGCGTCGATGATGTCATCGATCCCCGCGATACCCGCGCCGTGCTGGCCGACGCGCTGCGCCACGCGCCGCTGCGCCCGCATGAGGGCGGACCACCGAAGAAGCGCGCCATCAGCCCGATCTGACTTCCGGACATATCTCCGGCAAGCGCGGTCTAGCGGCAAGGGTCCGGCGCGGGATCAGTGCGGGCGGCGCGCCAGCCCCTTGCCGTAGATCGGTCCCGTCGGCAGACCGGTGGGGGACCCCCCACCCTGTTCGAACGTGATCTCGTAGAGCTGTTCCGCCGACGGCACCGGCAAGCCACTGATACTCAGTTGCCGCCCGGCCGGCTGCTCCAGCAGGCCGAGTGAAACCGGCGGACCATCGGCATCCGGCTTGGTCCAGACCTGCATGATCCGCCCGTCGGGGACGGGTGCTTCCCCCAGCAGGGTGACGCGGGTGGTATTGTCCTCCGCGCCTTCGATCAGCGCCACCGGTTCACCGTTATCGTTGACGAGCACGGCGACTACGATTGCGTCAGGCCGGGAGAGGATCGTCCAGCCCAGCACGAGGGCCAGGATCAGGGAGGCGGCAATGCCGGTGACAGCGGTCCAGACCAGCCTGCGCGGGGCCGCAGGACGTGTGAGCGGTACGACCGTGCCCGACCCTGCCCTGTTGTCCGATCCCGTATCGGCAGACTGCGGCACCTCCGACAGTCGCGCCGAGACGCGATCCCACATATCGGCGGGCATTGGCTGCGGGGTGGCCGTCGCGTCGAGTTCCGCAAAGCGCGCACGGGTCCGCTCCAGCATCTGTGCGACTTCCGGGTCCGCGAGGGCAAGCTGCTCGATCGCCGTCACCTCGTCCGGTTCGGCCAGGCCCACGACGACTTCGTCGATACGTTCCTGCAGGGTCAGGGCATCAGTCACGACATGCACTCCCGCAACTGATTGAGGCCGCGTCGCAGCCATGCCTTCACGGAACCCAGTGGTGCCTGCATCCGGCCCGAAATCTCGCCATGCGAGTAGCCCAGAACATACGAAAGCAGAACCGCCGAGCGCTTTGCCTTTTCCAGTCCGCCAAGACAGCGGCGCAGATCGCTGGTGCTCGCCAGCCGCTCGAAGGCTTCCTCGACAACCTCCTCGTCGCGGGTGCGCTCCAGCGTCTCCCCTTCGGTCGCGATCTCCCAGCTTTCCTGACGGATCATGGTCAGGCAGCGGTTCCGCAGGATGGTGTAGATCCAGCCCCGTGCGGAACCGCGCGATGCATCGAACTGTCCTGCCTTGCGCCAGATCAGGACCAGGCTGTCCTGCACGGCATCTTCCGCAAGATCCCGGCGGCGCAGCATGCGCAGGGCAACGCCCAGCATCATTGCGCCTTCCGCGCGCATGATCGACTGCAGCCCGTGCCGCTCTCCATCGGCACACGCCCTGACCATCGCGGCATGGTCAATGTCCGTTGCATCCTCGACCTGATCGGCTGTCATCGGTGGCTGTGGTACCTGTTCCTGGTGTGGGGCGATCCCGTAACGGCGCCACCATTCCGCCATTTCGCTGCCGACGCAAGAACGCCCCGCTGCGTCACGCCCCGGAACGGGCACGCTGCGAGGCACTGGTTGCTGTCCTGCCGGCATCGGATGACGGGCGGCCCGCCGGATGACGGGCCACCCGGTCCCGGCTTATTTCGCGGTCATGAAGGTGATGTCGCGCAGATCGCCGTCCACACCCTTCAGCGGCCAGCTCTTCTCCACCTTGCCGGTCTCGAGGGAAACGGTGTGCAGCTTGCCACCAGCCGCAAGCCAGGCCGTGTTGGCGCCGGCCTGGTCGGTCGCGATGTCGAAGGCATAGGTATCCTGCGCATCGATCCCCAGCTTGCCGATGGCGGCCAGGGTGCCGTCATTGGGCGATGTCTGCCGGATCACCGCCACGATGGTCGCATCAATGTCATACATCGCCGTCGTGTCCGGCTTCCCGAAGGAATTGATATAGGCTGCGGCGACGATGTTCGGGGCTTCACCTGCATGCATGTCAGCCTTCTCGTAGGCCAGGCTGCCGTCCACGGTCACCTTGCCGGACTCGATATCGACGCGATGGTTGACCGTGCCGGACATGAACCGCAGCTTGTTGGCCTTCGGATTGAAATCGACGATCACGGGCGCGCCGTCCATCACGGGCAGCGGCTTGTCCATCTTCGAGATCACCGTGGCCGCACCGCTCTTCAGATCGATCTCCACGATCTCGAAGGCGTCACTCACACCGATCAGCTGACCGGTCGCGGGGCGCAGGTCGATTCCGAGCAGCCGTTCGATACCCGACACCTCCATCGCTGCCATGGACGTTGCATCGGCACTGTTGATCAGGTGCAGGGTCCTGTCACCACTCAGGCCGACAGCCGTCAGGCTCGCATGACCGGCTGCGTGAGCACCTGACGCGGCGGCCAGGATTGCAGTTGAGGCGAGAAGAGCTGAAACAGTA
>BQJF01000107.1 GCA_021604565.1 Minwuia thermotolerans
CCGGCCCCCAGCGCCAGGGCCGCCAGCCCGAACGCACCCAGACGACCGATCTCCAGATCCAGCATCCTGTTGCGCAGGCGGATCACGGCGGGTGTCCTGGATTCTTGGGCGGGCGCGGTCATGGGTTTCCGGAATCAGTGCCTCAACACGTCCCGGACTATAGGCCAGCTTGGCTTCGGGCGTCAGGGGGTGCCTGATGCCGGTGCTTCAGGGGCACGGGGTCAGTCGAATCCTGCCCCGCGGACCACACGGATATCCAGTTCACGGATCTTCTTGCGCAGCGTGTTCCGGTTCAGGCCCAGCAGATCGGCGGCCCGCAACTGGTTACCTCGCGTCGCGGCCAGCGACAGGTTGATCAGCGGCTTCTCCATCTCCCGCAGGACGCGGTCATACAACCCCGCCGGAGGCAGATCCTCCCCATGGGCCGTGAAATACTGGGACAGATGATACTCGATGGCGGAGCCAAGGCTCTCGGAAGCCGGGCTGTATTCCTCCGCGGGCGAAGGCAGCGGATCGGCGAGTTCCCGTTCCACGATATCGACCGTGATGGTCTCGTCGGAATAGAGCGCGGCAAAGCGTCGGACCAGGTTCTCCAGCTCGCGCACGTTGCCCGGCCAGCGATAGCCGATCAGGCGGTTCATGGCCTCCCTGTCCACGGTCTTGGAGGGCAGTCCCTCTTCCGACGCGCGATTGAGGAAGTGGCGGATCAGGTCCGGGATATCCTCCGAACGCTCCCGCAGCGGCGGCAGGCGGATCGGAACGACGTTCAGCCGGTAGTAGAGATCCTCCCGGAACAGCCCCTGGCCGATCTGCACGCGGAGATCGCGGTTGGTCGCAGCAACGATGCGGACATCGGTACGGATGGAGGTGCGCCCGCCAACCGTCGTGTACTCGCCCTGCTGCAGCACACGCAGCAGCCTGGTCTGTGCCTCCAGCGGCATGTCACCGATCTCGTCCAGGAACAGGGTGCCACCATCGGCCTGCTCGAACCGGCCTGAGCTCTTCTGCAGCGCGCCGGTGAAGGAGCCCTTCTCATGACCGAAAAGCTCGCTCTCGATCAGTTCACGCGGGATCGCGGCCATGTTGATGGCCACGAACGGACCGTTGCGGCGCTTGCCGTATTCGTGCAGCGCGCGGGCCACCAGCTCCTTGCCGGTGCCGGACTCACCCGTGATCATGACGGTCAGATCGGTGGTCATCAGGCGCGCCATGACCCGATAGATTTCCTGCATGGCCGGGGAGCGCCCGATCAGCGGCATTGCTTCCTCGCCCTCGATCCCCGCATCACCACCGGTCCCCGCCGGAGAACTCAGCGCCCGATCGACGATGGTCAGCAATTCCTTCAGGTCGAAGGGTTTGGGCAGATACTCGTAGGCGCCGCGTTCCGTGGCCTTGACTGCTGTCAGCAGGGTATTGCGTGCACTCATGACCACAACGGGCAGGTCGGGGCGCAGCTTCTTGACCCGCGGCAGCAGATCGAGGCCGCTCTCGTCCGGCATCACCACGTCCGTGATCACCAGATCCCCTGCCCCGTCCGAGACCCAGCGCCACAGCGTCGAGGCATTGCCGGTCGAGCGCACATCGTACCCCGCGCGTCCCAGTGCCTGGTTCAGCACGGTACGGATACCACGGTCATCGTCGGCAACGAGGATGGACGCTGGTGTCATCGCTTTTTCTTCTCTCTGTTCTGGACAACGGGCAGATGAACCCGGAAACGGGCACCGCGGGCCATGTTGTCGGCCTCCACGATGCCCCCATGATCGCCAACGATCTTGGCGACAAGCGCGAGTCCCAACCCGGTTCCGCCGGGGCGGGTCGAGACGAAGGGGTCGAACAGGTTCGGCATGAGGTCTTCGGGGATGCCGTCCCCATTGTCGGAAACGGTGACTTCGAGCGGCAACTGGATGCGTTCCCGACTGCCCGGCAGGGCAAGCCGCACGCCGTGGCGGTAGGCCGTATTCAGGTGAATTTCGCCCTTCTTCGCCGGTACGGCCTCGGCGGCGTTCTTCACGAGATTCAGGAAAACCTGGATCAACTGGTCCTTGTCCCCGGGGATCAACGGCAGGGATGGATCATAGTTCTCGATGATCTTCACATGGGACGCGAAACCGTTCTCGGCCAGACGACGCACACGCTCCAGCACCTCATGGATGTTCACCGGCTCACCCTCCAGCGGGCTGGGGCTGGAGAAAGCCTCCATGCGGTCCACCAGGGCGACGATGCGCTGAACCTCGTCAACAATCAGACGGGTCAGGTCGCGATCTTCCTCGGACACGTTGGCTTCAAGCAACTGCGCCGCGCCGCGGATGCCCGATAGCGGGTTCTTGACCTCATGCGCCAGCACGGCCGCCATGCCGGTGACGGCTCTTGCCGCACCACGGTGGACAAGTGACTGGTCCATCTTCGATGCCATGGAGCGTTCGTCGATCTGGATCACCACGGCACCGGAATCGTCATGCAGCGGCGACAGCTTGATGTTGACGGTCTTGACTTCCGTCCGGGCACCACCGAGCAGGATGCCGTATTCCGACACCGCACCCGTGCCGTACTGGATCTGCTCGAACAGCGACAGCATGGGACTGCCGAAGGGAATGATGTCCTGCAGACGGTTCTTCTTCAGCGCCGCCTGCCCCATGCCGAAGAATTCCTCCGCCGCGGGATTTGCCCGCAGGATTGCCCCGCCCTTGCCGGCGACAAGTATCGGGTCCGGGATCGTGTCCAGAATGGCAGCGGCATCAAGTCGACCCATCATGCGGCCCTGGCCTGCACGACTGGCCGCACGGTGCCTGTCGCGAAGTGCCTGGCGACGGCTTCCAGGACAACTTCCGGATCTTCCGCCGTCATCACCTCGGCGCGAAAGGCGCGCGGGTCATTCAGGTGCGCCGCATACCAGCCGAGATGCTTGCGCGCGATGCGCACCATCGGCCAGGTGTCGCCGCTGTCGATCAGGTCGCGATAGTGCGCCAGCAGCAGCGCACCGATTTCGGGGACCGTCGGCACAGTGTACGACTGACCCCGCAAGCCTGCGATGACCTGCGCCGGGAACCAGGGGCGCCCCTGTGCGCCGCGACCGATCATCAGACCGTCCGCACCGGACTGGTGCAGGCAGGCCCGGGCCTCATCGACGGTCGTGATGTCGCCATTGGCGACAACCGGTATGCCAACAGCCTGCTTCACATCGGCAATGAACCGCCAGTCCGCCCGTCCCTTGTAGAACTGGCAGCGGGTGCGTCCATGGACCGTGATCATGTGGATGCCCAGATCCTCGGCAATGTGTGCCAGCTCGGGGGCGTTTCGGGAATCATCATCCCAGCCGGTGCGCATCTTCAGCGTCACCGGAACCCGCGAAGCTGCAACCACGGCGGCAATGATGCTGCGGGCCTGATCCAGGTCGCGCATCAGCGCGGAGCCAGCATAACCACCCGTGACCTGCTTGGCGGGACAGCCCATGTTGATATCGACGATGTCCGCACCCTGATCGACCACAAAGCGTGCCGCATCCGACATGATCGCCGGATCACGTCCGGCGATCTGGATCGCCTGTACACCACTTCCGTCATGGCGAAGCATGCGGTTGGTACGGTCCTGACCGCTCAGGACATGGCGACCGGCGACCATCTCCGCGAACGCCAGCCCGACACCAAACTGCTTCACCATCCGGCGGAACGGCGCATCCGTGATACCCGACATCGGCGCCAGCAGCACGGGATCGCTGATCTGGTGCTGCCCGATGGAAATGCTCATAAATCACTCAATCGCGAACGGTGCGTAACTCTTGTGCAAATATGCGGCAGCATACTGGCCCATGCAAGTATTTGCTGCCCTTGTGAGCTGCACCGCTTTCGCGCTAATCCAGACGCAAGTCCCACGTCGCCCCCTTTTCCGTCAATGGCAGGACGCAATGCAAACTGCTGCACTGATTGTCGCAGCCGGACACGGCACACGCCTGGGCGGCGAACTGCCCAAGCAGTATCTGCACCTGGATGGTCAACCGGTGCTGCGGCGGACTGTTTCCGCGTTCCTGGCGCACCCGCGCATTGACCTGGTGCAGGTGGTCATCGGTGCCGGGCAGCGGGACCTTTACGATCAGGCGCTTCTCGGCCTCGATCTTCTGCCACCTGTCGTGGGTGGTGAAACACGGCAGCAGTCGGTCGCGGCGGGTCTGACCGCACTCGCCAGCGCAGCACCACGACATGTGCTGATTCATGATGCAGCGCGTGCCCTTGTCGATGATGCGCTGATCTCGCGTGTCTGCGATGCGCTGGAAAGCAGTCCTGCGGTCCTGCCAGCCCTGCCGGTGGTCGACAGTCTCAGCCGCGTCGACGGCAACCAGGTGACCGGCACGCAGGACAGGGAACATCTGGTCCGCGCGCAGACCCCGCAGGGCTTCGATTTCGCGGCAATCACCGATGCGCATGGCAAAGCCATCGGGCAGACCTTCAGCGATGATGTGGCGGTGGCGCGCGCCGCCGGTATGGTGGTGCAGGTGGTTCCGGGTGCGGAAGACAACTTCAAGATCACCGTCGCCGACGACCTGAAACGGGCCGAGAGCCTGCTGCGTCAGAAGGATCAGGCAAGCGTGGAGACAAGAACCGGTTCGGGTTTCGACGTGCATCGCTTCGCCAGCGACAGGGAACTCGTACTCTGCGGCCTGACGATCCCGCATGTTCAGGGGCTTGCCGGTCATTCCGATGCCGATGTGGCCCTGCACGCGATCACGGATGCTGTGCTGGGTGCAATGGCTGAGGGGGATATCGGTGATCACTTCCCTCCGGAAGATGATCGCTGGAAGGGCGTCAGTTCCGACATCTTCCTGCGTTACGCCATCTCGCTGCTCCGGCTCAGGTCCGGCCGGGTCATCAACATCGATCTGACGATCATCTGCGAGGCACCGAAGATCAAGCCGCACCGGCAGGCGATGCGGGAGAATGTGGCCGCCATTCTCGGGGTTCCGGCACACAGGATCAGCATCAAGGCCACCACGACGGAAAGGCTGGGCTTCACCGGACGCAGGGAAGGTATCGCCGCCCAGGCGATCGCCACCATTGAACTGCCACGCGAACCGGATACGTTCGTGGCTGCATGATCATCCAGAGACTCGCAACATTCCTGGCCACTTTCGGCTATTCCGGCCTGATCCGGCCCGCGCCGGGCACCTGGGGCTCCCTCGCCGCATTGCCTGTCGGCTGGTTGATTGTCTGGCTTGGCGGTCAGGTCGCGCTGGCTGTGGCCATTGTGATCACGTTCATTGTCGGCCTCTGGGCGGCACGGGCGCACATGCGGGCGCACAGGACGATGCACGACCCCTCCGAAATCGTGATCGACGAGGCTGCGGGCCAGTGGATTCCCCTGCTGCCCTTCACCGCCTTCGATCCGGTCGGCTATCTGGTGGCGTTCGTCAGCTTCCGGCTGTTCGACATCTGGAAACCGGGGCCGGTCGGCTGGGCCGACAGTCGGCTGAAGGGATCGCTGGGTGTGATGGCGGACGACATCGTTGCGGGCGTCTTTGCCGGAATCTGTGTGCTTCTGCTACAGTACGCGACAGGAGTGTTCGGATGATGACAGAGCGCCTGATATCGGATGCCGCTGAACTGCTGGAGTTCCTGCGTGAGCGCCAGCTGATGCTTGCGACAGCCGAAAGCTGTACCGGTGGCATGATCGCGGGAACCCTGACGGAGGTTGCGGGATCTTCGGATGTCGTGGACCGGGGGTTCGTGACCTATTCCAACGAGGCCAAGCAGGACATGCTTGGTATCCCGCCTGCCCTGATCAGGGAACATGGTGCGGTCTCCGAACCGGTTGCTGTCGCCATGGCCGAGGGTGCATTGCGCAACAGCCGTGCCGATATTGCCGTTTCCGTCACGGGTGTCGCGGGACCCGGTGGAGGAACCGATACCAAGCCGGTTGGTCTGGTGCACATCGCCTGCGCGCGGCGTGGCAAGGCCACCGTCCATCAGCGTCATGTCTTCGCGGATCGTGGTCGGGGCTGGATCAGACAGGAAACCGTGGCACAGGCTTTCCGGGTCGTCGCGCAGCAGGCCCGGACCTGATCAGCGCAGGCTGATATCCGGCGTCATCAGACGGGTACCGGCCTCGGTCGCCAGATATTCCCGCAGCTTCTCGACACTGATTTCGGGCTTGCCGGAGGCAACCGTCGCAAGACCGCCAAAGCCTTCCTGCAGGGCTTCCAGGAACCGGTCCTGCGGTGACCCGCCCGGAAACTCCAGCAGATGAACCTCCCGCTCAGATGCCACGCCAAGCCGCTGGCGAATGGTGGCGAGTGCGGTTTCCAGCCCACCGGTGGCATCGACCAGCTTGCGCCCGAAGGCCTGCGATCCGGTCCAGATCCGCCCCTGGGCGGCCGTCTCGACCTGCTCCTCCGGCAGTTTTCGCGCGTCTCCCACCAGGTTCTTGAAGGTCGCGTAGATATCGTCCACGCGTCGCGTCAGCCGATCCTGCTGGTCCGCGGTGAAGGGGGCAAAGGGCGAGAACATCGCGGCATTGCGGTCACTGCGCACGATCTCGAAGCGAACGCCGTAGTCTTCCAGCAGGTCGGCCACCACGACCTTCCCGCTGATCACGCCGATGGAGCCGGTGATGGTGGACGGATGCGCGATGATGGCATCGGCCCCGATGGCGATGAGATAGCCCCCGGAACCGGCAACATTGCCCATCGAAGCGACAATGGGCTTGTCGATCTCCCGCATTGCAGCGCGGATGGCATCGGAGGCACCATAGGCCCCGCCCGGACTGTCGATCCGCAGCAGGATGGCATCGATTTCCGGATGATCCGCGGCGGCCTGAAGCTCTCCGATCAGTTGTCCGTCAGTGATGACACTGCCGCTGAATCCACCACCTTCACCGCCCATGATCTGGCCGGTCGCGGTGATAAGGGCAACTTTTGGTGCGCCCGCGTCCAGCGGATGGGCAAGTTCCGGCAGATAGGCGGCGAAATCGATCTGTCCGCCGTCGCTTGCAGCACCGTCACGATGAAACACGCGGGCATAGTCGGCCCGGTCCACCAGACCGCTGGCGACGGCAGCCGCGGGGTTCAGAAGCGCTTCGTCCAGAAGACCGCGCACCTGCTCCGTGTCGAGCCCCCTGCCCGCCGCAATGTCGTTCAGGGCGGAGCGATGAACGTCGGCCACCAGTTCTGCAAAGGCCGCGCGCACCGGTCCCTGCATCTCGCGGCGGCGGATCACGTCGGCGGCGGTCTTGTAGTCCCTCCGCGCCTCGATCTGCGGCCTGATGCCCAGATCATCGGCCAGTTCACCGGCATAGGGCATCTCCAGCGCCACACCGATCACGGCAAACTCGCCCGATGGCGACATCCAGATCTCGTCAAACCCACTGGCAAGGCGATAGCGCGCGAGGTCATAGCTCTCGGCGAAGACCCGCGTCGGCTTTCCGGACTCCCGAAAGCGCCGGATGGCGGGCAGCAGGGCCTCCACATCCGTCTGGCCCAGCGTGGCCAGCGATAGGTCCATGTCGAGCGCCCGGATACGGCTGTCCTGCGCCGCACGGTCCAGCACCCGCACCAGTCGGGTCAGCGTCATCGCGTCGCCCCGCACGAAACGGGCGAAATCTCCACTGGACGGCTTCTCGGGCAGGTTCCCGATAACCGCGATATCCAGCAGCGCGCTGTCGGGCAATTCCTCCACACCCTGTTCCCAGGGTGCAAGGGTCAGGGTGGCTACGGCTCCCGCAATCACCAGAAGACCGACGACGAAGACACCGGCCTTCAGGAACAGCCAGATACCCCGCAGGAAACGCCCGACAAAGCCCATGGGTTCAGCGCGCCTGCGCGTGGTAGGCGGGGTTGGGCATCATGTCGATGGCGCTCGCCATGCGATTGGTCATGTTGTAGAAGGCCGCCGTCGCGGAGATGTCCCAGATATCGCGGTCGGTGAAACCGGCATCACGGAGTGCCTGACGGTCGCTGTCTTCCATCTTCTGCGGTGTTTCCGTCAGCTTGGTCGCGAAATCCAGCATGGCCTTCTGCTTCGGCGGCAGATCGGCGGCGCGATAGTTCATCACCATCAGTTCGCCCAGTGCCGGATCGCCGGAAAGCTGGCGCACGGCGGCACCATGTGCGGTCAGGCAATAGAAGCACTTGTTCACCGAGCTGACGGCGACGGCGATCATCTCGCGCTCCAGCTTCGTCAGGCCGGACTCCCCAAGCATCAGGTCGTTGTACATGGCGGTGAAGGCATCCAGCTTCGCCGCGTCGAAGGAATAGGTGGCGAGCACGTTCGGCACCATCCCGAGCTTCTCCCGGCAGATCTCGAAGTACTTCCGGGTCCGTTCCGGCAGTTCCGCATCACTCGGCACCGGCACATCAAGTGCGTGTACGTAATCTGGCTGGGACATGTCCCCTACTCCCCTTCGGATGGTGTCTGGTTCTGCGCACGGGCGCGCAGCAGATGGTCGGCCAGCACGATGGCCATCATCGCCTCTCCCACCGGCACCGCGCGGATGCCGACGCAGGGGTCGTGGCGACCCTTCGTGATGATCTCGGTATCATTGCCGTCAGTATCAACCGTCTGGCGGGGCTGCAGGATGGAGGAGGTCGGCTTGACCGCAAAGCGACAGACAATCGGCTGCCCGGTCGAGATGCCGCCCAGAATGCCGCCTGCATGGTTCGAGAGAAAGGCCGGTGCGCCATCCTGCATGCGCATCTCGTCGGCGTTTTCCTCCCCCGTCAGGGCAGCGGCGGCAAACCCTTCCCCGATCTCGACACCCTTCACGGCATTGATCGACATCATGGCGGAGGCCAGGTCCTGATCCAGCTTGCCGTATATGGGCGCGCCAAGTCCGGCAGGCAGCCCCTCCGCCACCACCTCGATGACTGCGCCGACGGAACTGCCCGCCTTGCGGATGCCGTCCAGATAGGTCTCCCAGCGTTCCGCCGTCTGCGGATCGGGACACCAGAACGGATTGCGGTCCACCACGTCCCAGTCCCAGGCATCGCGATCAATGGCAATGTCGCCGACCTGCACCAGCGCACCGCGGACCCGGACACCGGACCCCAGCACCTTGCGTGCCACGGCACCGGCGGCGACGCGCGATGCCGTCTCCCGCGCCGAAGAGCGACCGCCACCGCGATAGTCGCGGATGCCGTACTTGGTCATGTAGGTGAAATCGGCATGACCGGGGCGATACTTGCCGCTGATGTCGGAATAGTCCTTCGAGCGCTGATCCACGTTCTCGATCATCAGGCTGATCGGTGTGCCGGTCGTCTGCCCTTCGAACACGCCTGAGAGAATGCGGACCGCATCCGGTTCACGCCGCTGGGTGGTGAAGCGATTCTGCCCCGGCCGCCGCCGGTCGAGCCAGACCTGAATGTCGGCTTCCTCCAGCGCAATCAGCGGCGGACAGCCGTCAACCACACAGCCCAGGGCGGGGCCATGGCTCTCCCCCCAGGTTGTCATCCGGAACAGGTGACCGAAACTGTTGTGTGACATGGAACCGGTAGCGTCAGGCGGTCATGTCGGGTGCATCGACGGCCTTCATGCCCACGACGTGATAACCCGAATCAACGTGCAGGACCTCTCCGGTCACGCCCTCGCCCAGGTCACTGATCAGGAACAGTGCGGAGTTGCCGACCTGTTCAATCGTGACATTGCGCTTCAGCGGGGCATTCAGTTCATTCCAGCGCAGGATCTGGCGGAAGTCGCCGATCCCGGACGCAGCCAGCGTCTTGATAGGTCCGGCCGAGATCGCGTTGACCCGGATATTCTTCGGTCCCAGATCGACCGCAAGATAGCGCACGCTCGCCTCCAGCGCGGCCTTGGCCACACCCATGACGTTGTAATGCGGCATCACCCGCTCCGCGCCGTAGTAGGTCAGCGTGACCATGCTGCCGCCATCGGTCATCAGCGGCTCGGCACGATTGGCGATTGCCGTGAAGGAATAGCAGCTCACCAGCATCGAATTGCGGAAGTTCCCGGCGCTGGTGTCGACATAGCGCCCCTTCAGCTCGTCCTTGTCGGCATAGGCAATGGCGTGAATGACGAAGTCGAGCTTGCCCCACCTCTTTTCGATCTCGGCGAACAGCGCATCGATGCTGGCGTCATCCGTCACATCGCAGGGCATGGTGAAATCACAGTCGATTGACTGGGCCAGCGGCACCACACGCCGCTTCAGCGCATCACCCTGATAGGTAAACGCCAGTTCGGCACCGGCATCCGCCGCTGCGCGGGCGATTCCCCAGGCGATGGAGCGGTCGTTCGCGACCCCCATGATCAGGCCCTTCTTGCCGGCCATCAGCCCCGTGCTGTTACTCATTCCGCTCAAAGCCCCTCGACTGTCGGTGATGCAGAACGCAAGGTATCCGCTATCTTCGTGACAGTCACCCGCGCGCATTCCTGTCAGGGGTGACTGTCGGAATCGTCCGTTAACGACTTCGGGAACTTATAAGCAGTGGATCGTGAAAAGGCCATCCATCTGGCAACCATCGCGTTGAAGGAAACAGGCGGGTTTTCCCGCTATGTGCTGATGCGGTTCGGTGACAACAATCTCACGCAGGTCGCGGGCGCCCTCACCTTCACCACCCTGCTGGCCATGGTGCCGCTGATGGCGATCTGCTTTGCCATTCTGGCTGCCTTCCCCGCGTTTGACGGCATGGAGGCAAAGCTGGAATCCTTCATCTTCGAGAATTTCGTGCCTCACGCCAACGAAGTGGTGCGCGAATATCTCGGAACCTTCCGCCAGAACGTCGGCAAGCTTTCCGCTGTCGCCATAGTCGGCCTGATCGTGACCGCAGTCATGCTGCTGGTGACGATCGAGGGCACCTTCAATCGCATATTCAGGGTGGTGCGGCGCCGGGGCATCGTCACCCGGCTGCTGTCGTTCTGGGCACTGCTGACCGTCGGCCCGATCCTGTTCCTGCTCAGCCTGACCCTGACCAGCGCGCTGTTCGCGATGGCAAACAGCACCGGCGCGCAGGAGATCAGTTTCGTCGTCAACCGGCTTGCCCGGCTGGTGCCCCTCTTCCTGGCCTTCAGCGGCTACCTGACCCTGTTCGTCGTCCTGCCCAACCGTCAGGTCCTGCTGCGGGATGCGGCGGTCGGGGCAATCTTTTCCGCCGTGCTGTTCGAATCTCTGAAGGCGGGATTCGGCCTCTACATCACGGCCTTTCCGACCTATCAGGCAATCTATGGCGCGATCTCGGTGCTGCCGATCCTGCTGCTGTGGATCTGGCTGGTCTGGATCGTGACCCTGGCCGGGGCATCGATCACAGCGGCGATGCCGGAATGGCAGGGCCGTGGCAGCGTCGATCTCGACCGCGCGCCCCGTGTCGGGCGACTGGCGATGGCAGTGGAGGTCCTGCGCCTGCTGCGCAAGGCGCATCCATCCGGCGAAAGCGTGCGCACCCAGGCGTTCATCCGTCGCATCCGGGCAGCACCGAACCTGATGGAATCGATGCTTTCCCGTCTGGAGAAGACCGGATATGTCGCTGAAACCCGGCGCGGGCGCTGGGTGCTGGCACGGGAACTTGACGGACTGACACTCTACGACCTCATGCTGGCACTGAAGGTTCAGACGAGTCAGCCGCTGGTTGCCGGTAGCGCGGTTCCGGGCCTGGAGGACGTTGTCGATTCCTCCATCGCCAGTGAACGCCAGACCTTCGATGTCCCGCTGAAGGAAATCCTCGACGGCGGCGGGCCCACCCCGGTCGAGACCTGAGCGTGACGAGGTTCTGGACCCGATTGTCCGACGACGATAGAAGTCGCGGCAGCAGCGCACGGGACATTCACGGATCGGCAAGCACACGACGATGACAGCCTCTGCGTCCCTTCCAGACCAGTCCCTGCAATATCGACCTGCCATAGACGGGTTGCGTACCATTGCGGTGCTGTCGGTCGTGATCTTTCACTTTCAGCGTGACTGGCTGCCCGGCGGCTTTGTCGGGGTGGACATCTTCTTTGTCATCTCCGGCTTTCTGATCACGCGCATCCTGGCTGTGGAGATCGTCACCGGCGACTTCTCCCTCGGTCGCTTCTACAAGCGCCGTATCGCCCGCATCATGCCTGCGTTCATGGTGGTACTGGTGGCGACAGCAGTCGGGGCACTGTTCATCTATACCGACCGGGATGTTGCCTCCCTCGGAGCCAATATCGTTGCCGCCGCGTTCTCGGTCATCAATGTGAAGCTGCTGCTGCAGGGCGACTATTTCACCCTTTCCGCCCTCGCCCAGCCCCTGCTGCACTACTGGTCGCTGGCGGTGGAGGAACAGTACTATCTCGTCTTTCCGCTGCTGCTGTTCGGATTCTCGCGACTGCCGAAAGGCATGCTGCTGGGAACGCTGG
>BQJF01000108.1 GCA_021604565.1 Minwuia thermotolerans
GATGAGACTTCTGATCGTCGGTCCCCTGTCCGGACAGTTCGGTGCAGCCAGCAAGATCGCCATCCAGAATGGTGCCAAGGTGGCCCATGTGAACACGGTAAGTGACGCACTGGTGCAGCTTCGCGCCGGACGTGGCGCGGACCTGGCCATGGTGGACGTGAAGCTGGATATCGGTGATTTCGTCACCCAGTTGATCAGCGAACACATCAACCTGGAGGTCGTGGCCTGCGGTGTCGGCAACGACACGGACGCCGCCGTCCGTGCCATCAAGGGTGGTGCCAAGGAATATGTGCCCCTGCCCCCGGATCCGGAGCTGATCGCGGCGGTGCTGAAGGCCGTCGCCGATGACGATACCGACTTGCTGTTCCGCGATCAGCGGATGCATGCGGTGATGAAGCTGGCGGACCAGATTGCCCCGTCCAACGCCTGCATCATGATCACGGGCGAGAGCGGCACGGGCAAGGAAGTCATGGCCCGCCACATTCACCAGAAGAGCCGTCGCAGCGACAAGGCCTTCGTTGCCGTGAACTGCGCCGCCATCCCCGACAACCTGCTGGAATCGGAACTCTTCGGTCATGAGAAGGGCGCCTTCACCGGTGCCGTGACCCGCCGCGTCGGCAAGTTCGAGGAAGCCGACGGCGGCACCCTGCTGCTGGACGAGATCAGCGAGATGGATATCCGGCTGCAGGCCAAGCTGCTGCGCGCCATTCAGGAACGCGAGATCGACCGTGTCGGTGGCTCCAAGCCCGTCAAGGTCGATATCCGGGTCATCGCCACGTCGAACCGCGACCTGGCCGAGGAAGTCCGCCAGGGCAATTTCCGCGAAGACCTGCTGTACCGCCTGAACGTGGTCAATCTGGTGCTGCCGCCACTGCGGGAGCGGCTGGAAGATGTCGCTCTGCTGGCTGACCATTTCGTGCGCAAGTACGCCGATGCAAACGCGGTCCCGCCGCGCCCGCTCTCCACTGCCGCCCTCGCGGTGCTGAAGCGCCATGCCTGGCCGGGCAATGTGCGAGAGCTGGAGAACACGATGCACCGTGCCGTGCTTCTGGCCACGGAGGACGAGATCGAGGAGATGGCCATCGTGCTGCCCGACGGCAGCCGCCCGGCCGCCACCCAGTCGCCCGTCGCCGTCGTGGCCGCCGCGACCGGTGGTGCCGCAGTGTCGTCCCTGCCCGTGGAAGGGGAGGACGCGGAAGCAGCCAACCTGGTCGGTCGCACAGTGGCAGAGGTGGAACGGCAGCTTATCCTGGAGACCCTGGATCACTGTCTCGGCAACCGTACCCACGCCGCGAACATTCTCGGCATCTCGATCCGCACGCTGCGCAACAAGCTGAAGGCTTACACGGAAGAAGGAATCTCCGTGCCCGGCCCCGGCGAGATGCGCCGCTACGCCGTCTGATCGCCGATTTACGTTCGTGACACCCCTTTCCGACATCCGAGGATCTTGATTTGAGCGATCAGCTTCCGGCAGAACGCGGCAGCAGCGCAGTAACCAAGGGCAGCACCGGCGGCGGACCTGGCAGTCCGTTCGGTGGTCCCGAGGCGCTTGGCCTGTTGCGCCAGCTCGCCCGGCGCGGCGACATTGCGCTGGCCCTGGGTGTCGTTGCCATCCTGGTTGTCCTGATCCTGCCCATGCCGGGCTGGCTGCTGGACTTCAGTCTCGCCATCTCCATCACCTTCTCCGTGATGGTGCTGATGACCTGCCTGTTCATCCAGAAGCCGCTGGAATTCAGTTCCTTCCCCACCGTGCTGCTGATCGCCACCATGATACGGCTGGCATTGAACATGGCCTCCACCCGGCTGATCCTGTCGGAGGGACACAATGGCACTGACGCCGCCGGTCAGGTCATCGAAGCCTTTGGCAATTTCGTCATGGGCGGCAATTTCGTCATCGGCATCATTGTCTTCGCGATCCTGGTGATCGTGAACTTCGTCGTCATCACCAAGGGTTCCGGACGCATCGCGGAAGTCGCCGCGCGCTTCACGCTGGACGCCATGCCCGGCAAGCAGATGGCGATCGACGCCGACCTTTCGGCCGGCCTGATCAACGAGGACGAGGCCCGCACCCGTCGCAAGGATCTGGAGGACGAAAGCACGTTCTTCGGCGCCATGGACGGTGCATCCAAGTTCGTTCGCGGTGACGCCATCGCCGGCCTGATGATCACCTTCATCAACGTCATCGGCGGCATCATCATCGGTGTCGCCCAGAACGACATGAGCTTCATGGAGGCGGGGCAGACCTATACCCTGCTGACCGTCGGCGATGGTCTGGTCTCCCAGATCCCGGCGCTGATCGTCTCCACCGCTGCCGGTCTGCTGGTCTCCAAGGCCGGTGTCTCCGGGTCAGCCGACAAGGCCCTGTTCCGGCAGTTCAGCGGTTATCCCGCGTCTCTCGGCATTTCGTCGTTCCTGCTGGTGGCACTTTCGCTGTTGCCGGGCATTCCGCTGATTCCGTTCTGGATCCTGGCCGGTGCCGCCGGTTTCGGGGCCTGGACTCTCTATCGCAAGGGGCAACTGCCGACAGTCGATGCGGAGGTTGTGGACGGGGCAGAAGCCGACGCGTCTGCCGAGCCGGCCGAGCAGCCCATCGCCGAAATCCTCGCCATCGACGACCTGCGGCTGGAGATCGGCTACGGCCTGCTGAAACTGGTGGAGGGTGATACCAACGGTCCGAAGCTGACCGACCAGATCCGCGCCCTGCGTCGCCAGATCGCCACTGACATGGGCTTCGTCATGCCCAGCGTCCGCATTCTCGACAACATGCAGCTGGGTGCGAACACCTATTCCATCCGCATCAAGGAAGTGGAAGCCGGTACAGGCGATGTCCGCGCCAACAAGCTGATGGTGCTCGACCCCGCGGGCGGTGATATCGACATGCCGGGCGAGAATACGATGGAGCCCGCCTTCGGCCTGCCTGCCAAGTGGGTGGACGACTCCCTGCGGGAGGAAGCCAGCTTCCGCGGACTGACGGTCGTTGATGCCTCCACCGTGGTCACGACCCACCTGACCGAGGTGCTGAAGGATCACATGCCGGACCTGCTGTCCTATGCCGAAACCCGGAAGCTGCTGGACGAACTGCCCGATGCCCATCGCAAGCTGGTCGACGACCTGATCCCGAGCCAGATCAGCGTTTCCGCCGTGCAGCGGGTGTTGCAGAACCTGCTGGCCGAGCGTGTCTCCATCCGCGACCTGGCGACGGTGCTGGAAGGCATTTCGGATGCCGTCGGTTTCACCAAGAATGTCAGCCTGATCACGGAGCATGTGCGCACCCGCCTGTCGCGCCAGATCTGCAACGCCAACCTGATGCCGGACGGCTTCCTGCCGCTGGTCACCCTCTCCCCCGACTGGGAAAGCGCCTTCGCGGAAGCACTCGTCGGTCAGGGGGAGGAACGCCAGCTCGCCATGGCGCCCAGCAAGGTGCAGGAGTTCATCGGCGCCATCCGCATGACCTATGACCGCCTGGGGCAGCAGGGCCAGGACCCGGTGCTGCTGACCAGCCCGGCCATCCGGCCCTTCGTCCGCTCCATCGTCGAGCGCATCCGCGGCGCAACCGTGGTAATGTCCCAGAACGAGGTGCATCCCAAGGTGCGCCTGCGTCAGCTGGCACAGGTCTGATAGACAATGCGGATCCGAACCTTCACAGCGCGGTCCATGAGCGAGGCCCTGCGGCTTGTCCGCCAGGAGCTTGGCCGCGACGCCGTGATTCTGGGAAACCGGGATGTCGCGGAGGGTGTCGAGGTCACTGCTGCCATCGATCCGACCGACGAACCGGTCTCCGACAGCTTCCAGATCCAGGACCGTGATCTCGGCCCGAACGTATTGCCCCTGGAAGTCGGCGACGATGAGGACCAGCTACCGGAAGAGGCGGAGCGGCTGCTCCGCGCCGTCGCGTTTCATGGCGCCCCGCTGGAGGTCAACGAGAAGCTCTGCCGACGGGCGGCGCAGGTCAATGACCCGTCACTGACGATCTCTCTCGCGGCGGGGGTGGAGGAAGTGTTCCGTTTCAGCCCGTTTGGCCGCCCCTCCGACAACGCGCTGGTTCTGGTCGGGCCGCCGGGCGCAGGCAAGACCGTCGTTGCAGCCAAGTATGCGGTTGAATCGGTGCTGTCCGGTCGCCCGCTCAAAATCGCCACGACGGATATCGAACGGCCGGGCGGCGAGATGCGGCTGATGGAACTGGCGGAGATCCTGGACAACCGGCCCGTCCGCCTGACCCCCGGTCGGCGGCTTGAATGGTCCGGACCACGCATCATCGATACGGAGGGGGTGAACCCCTTCGACGACAGCGACATTCAGAAACTGCGCGAAACCATCGAGATCAATGATGCTGAACCGGTACTGGTGCTGCCTGCGGGCGGTGACCCCTATGAATACGAGGACATCGCCTACGTCTTCGCGGAACTGGGCGTCACGCGACTGGTGGCGACCCGCATCGATACGGCACGGCGTATCGGCGGCATCCTTGCCGCGGCCTCGACCGGCCTGAGCTTTGCTGCTGCCGGTGCCTCACCCGTCATCGCCGACGGCCTCTACCCCCTCACCCCGACCGCTCTGGCGCGCCTGATCCTGAATGACCCGGATGGCGCGGCGGAACTGGATGAAGACAGGAAGCACGCATGAGCGATCAAACCATACGCTCCCGCTCCAATGACAGGGCCGCCACGCATCCGGAGGCCATGTCGGGGAAGAAGCTGATCACTGTCGCATCGGGCAAGGGCGGCGTGGGCAAGACCTGGTTTGCCATCACGCTGTCTCATGCACTGGCGCAGGCGGGCCGCAAGGTTCTGCTGTTCGATGGCGATCTGGGACTGGCCAACATCGATATCCAGTTGGGACTCACCCCCTCCCACGACCTCAGCGAAGCGGTGCTTGGTACAAGGCGCTTCGAAGAGGTGGTCACGAAGTCGCCTGACACGGGTTTCGATATCGTTGCCGGTCGCTCCGGTTCCGCCCGCATGGTCAATATCCGCCACGATCAGATCAGCCTGTTGCGTCACGGGCTGCTGGCCGCCGGGCAGGTCTACGACCATGTCGTTCTGGACCTCGGTGCCGGTGTAGACCGCAGCATTCGCAGCCTCGCCGCCAATGCCGGACCGACAATGGTGGTGACGACAGAGGAACCCACCGCGATCACCGATGCCTACGCCCTGATCAAGCTGCTGCACGGCGACCGGCCGGGCGGCGACTTCCGCGTGGTGGTCAACATGTGCAGGGGCCGTTCGGAGGGGGAACGCACCTTCGCGAAGCTTTCGACGGCCTGCGAGAACTTCCTGAAGGTGAAGCCGCGCCTGGCCGGCATCGTCACCCGCGACCCGAACGTCAATGACACGATCCGCCGCCAGACGCCGATGCTGAAACGGCATCCGCTCAGCCCCGCGTCGGAGGATGTTGCGCGGATCGCCCGTACCCTGGTCGCCGAGAGCCACTGATCCGCCAATTCTGCCCGTGGGCCTGCGAAAAAGCAGGCCTTTCTGCTCACGCCGTTTGCATCGCATCCGGGCAGTCGCTATCTAGTGCGCTTGTTCTGATCCCCAGGTAACAGCAGGCGGCAGCGTTGAGCGACGATCTGATTTTCCGTGAGGTGGACGAAGATGTCCGCCGCGACCGTGCGACAGAGATGGCGCGCCGCTATGGCCCCTATGCGATTGCCGCCGTTGTGCTGGTGATCGCGGCCACTGCCGCAGTTGTCGGCTGGCGTGAGTATACCGCCTCCGAACAGCAAGCGCAGGGCGCCCGGTTCGAACAGGCGATGATCCTGCTCGAGAGCGAGAAACCCGCAGAGGCAGCGGAGATATTCGAGGCCCTCGTCGCGGAAGGCTCAGAGGGGTATCGCGCCCTGGCCGGCCAGCAGGCCGCTGCCGCGCGTGCCGCCGCCGGTGATGCTGCCGGGGCCCTGTCGGCGTTCGACCGCATTCGTCGCGACGACGACCTGCCTGACGAACAGCGGGATCTGGCCGCGATCAAGGCGGCAATGCTGGCCCTGAAGATCGAAGGTGCCGATGCAGCAACCGAGCGACTGCAGCCGGTCATCGATGGATCAGGTCCGTTCCGCAGCATGGCCCGCGAAGTCCAGGCCGCCGCACAACTGACAGCCGGGGACAGCGAAGGCGCGATCGCCACCCTCAAGGCCCTGACACAGGACGCTACGTCCAGCGCTGGCGTCAAGGCCCGTGCCGAACAGTTCCTGCGGGCGCTCGGGGCCGAGTGACATGCTTTCCCGTCACCCCTTCATCCGGCTGGTTGCGGCGGGTGCCCTGGCGCTGACCCTTTCCGGTTGCGATACGGTCAGTAGCTGGTTCACGACAGAAGAACCCAAGCTGCCCGGCGAACGGATCTCCATCCTGGCGCTGGAATCCAAGCTGGAACCGGAACAGCGTGTGCAGGATCTGGAAGTCATCCTGCCTGCCCCCTTCGTCAATGCGGAATGGCCGCAGTCCGCCGGAACGGCGAACGCCGCCATGCAGCATGTCGCACTCGGCCCCACGTTGCAGCGGGTCTGGCGCGCCGACATCGGTGCCGGTGCGGATGGCCAGGAACAGATCGTGTCCCGCGCGCTGGTTGCGGGGGGCCGCGTCTACACGATGGATTCCCAGGCCAAGATCTCGGCGTTCAACGCCCGCACCGGTGAGCGCATCTGGCGCGTCGGTCTGGCCCGCCGCGGCGAGGACCTGGGCGAAGTCGGCGGCGGCATGGCCATCGGCGAAGGTCGTCTGGTCATCGCAACGGCCTATGGCGACATCTACGCCATGGAGCTTGCCACGGGCCGCTACTACTGGCGTGGCAAGGTCGATGGTCCGGTACGCGGCGCACCGACCATCAGCAATGGCCGGATATTCCTGCTCGCCTCCGAGAACCGGCTGTTCGCGCTGAACATCGAGGATGGCACCGAGCTCTGGCAGCATCAGGGCATCATCGAGGCGGCGGAACTGATCGGTGCCCCGGCCCCCTCCGCGCAGGGGCCGTTCGTGCTGGCCCCCTATTCATCAGGCGAGCTCTACACACTGCGTGCAGATACCGGGCAGGCCCTCTGGTCGGACCAGCTTGTCCGTGCAAGGCGCATCACGCCACTCGGCTCGATCAATGACCTTGACGGTCAGCCGGTGATCGATGACGGCAAGGTCTATGCGATCAGTCACGGCGGCTATCTGGCGGCCTATGACCTGCGACAGGGCAATCGCCTGTGGGATCAGGACATGGCGGGCAGCGAGACCCCCTGGATCGCCGGTGGCTTCCTGTTCCTCGTCACCAACGAGGCCGAGCTGGTGGCCCTCTCCACGCTGGACGGTGGTATTCGCTGGGTGACCCAGATGCCGAAGTTCACCGATGTGGAGGACAAGCGCGGGCGCATCACCTGGGTCGGGCCGGTTCTGGCCGGTGACCGCCTGATCGTCGCGGGCAGCAACGGCACCGTCTGGTCCATGTCGCCCTATGACGGCTCCGCCCTCGGAAGCATCAAGTTCTCCGACAGTATTTCAGTGGCACCCGTTGTGGCGGGCGAGACGCTGTACATCGTCACGGATGGCGGCGATCTCGTCGCCTATCGCTAGAACGGCCTGACCCATGAGTTTCACTGTTGCCATCATTGGCCGACCCAACGTCGGCAAGTCCACGCTGTTCAACCGGCTGGTGGGCAAGCGCCTGGCGCTTGTCGATGACCTGCCGGGTGTCACCCGCGACCGCCGGGAAGCCGAAGGCCACATCGCCCGGCTGGAGTTCCGGGTGATCGACACCGCCGGTCTGGAGGATGTCTTCGACAACAGTCTGGAGGCGCGCATGCGCCAGCAGACCGAGCTGGCGCTGGCGGAGGCAGATGTGGCGCTGTTCGTCATCGACGCCCGTGCCGGTGTGACCCCGGTGGACCAGCACTTCGGCGACTGGCTGCGCCGCAGCGAGGTGCCGGTCATCGTCGTTGCCAACAAGTGTGAAGGCCGCGCAGGCGAAGGCGGCATCTATGACGCTTTCGGCATGGGTCTGGGTGACCCGGTCGCCATCTCCGCCGAGCATGGAGAGGGCATGGTCGATCTGCATGACGCCCTGCTGCCCTTCGCCCCGAACGATGACGGTGAGGAAGCCGAGGAAGACCCGGACAACAAACCGTTGATGCTGGCCATTGTCGGCCGCCCGAACGCGGGCAAGTCCACCCTGATCAACCGCATCATCGGTCAGGACCGCCTGCTGACCGGGCCGGAAGCCGGCATCACCCGCGATTCCATCTCCGTCGACTGGGAACACGAAGGACGCATCATCCGCCTCTATGACACCGCCGGCATGCGCCGCCGCGCGCGGGTGAACCAGAAGCTGGAGAAGCTTGCGGTCGCCGATGGCCTGCGCGCAGTGCAGTTCGCGGAAATCGTCGTCCTGCTGATAGATGCGACACAGCCGCTGGAACGGCAGGATCTGGTGATCGCGCGGCAGACGGAGGAAGAAGGCCGCGGCCTCGTCATCGGCGTCAACAAGTGGGACCTGGTGGAAGACGGCGCCGAGACCATGTCGGAGATCCGCTACAAGCTGGAAACCCAGCTCGCCCAGATCAAGGGTGTCCCGATCGTTACCTTCTCGGCCCTGAAGGGGCGCGGCGTGGACAAGCTGCTGCCGACGGTCCTGAAGGCGGAGAAGGCCTGGAACCTGCGTGTCAGCACAGCACGTCTGAACCGCTGGATCGAGGAAATGACCCGGAAGCATCCGCCGCCGCTGGTTGACGGTCGCCGGTTCCGCATTCGCTACATGACCCAGGTCAAGGCACGTCCGCCGACCTTCAGCCTGTTCACCTCCTCCGGCGGCCAGTTGCCCTCGGCCTATGAGCGCTATCTGGTCAATGGCCTGCGGGAAACGTTCGGGCTGCATGGCGTGCCGATCCGGATCACGCTGCGCAAGTCGAAGAACCCCTTCGCCAGCGAGGACGAGAGACGCCGATGACCGATGCGGTGGACCTGAGCAACCGCCCGCGCCAGCGCCATCCGGGCAAGGACCGGCGACTGAGCGTGGTGGAGACCATCCGGACCATCCGCGACAATATCATCGAGGTCTATCCGCCCTGGGTCTTCGACAAGGACTTCACTTTCCGCCGTATCGGGTTTCAGCCGTTCATCCTGGTGAACCGTCCCGACTGGATTCACGAGATCCTGGTGGAGAAGCCCGACATCTATACCAAGGGCCGCCTGAACCGCCGTATCCTGGGACCGGCCCTGGGCAACGGCCTGCTGACTGCGGAAGGCACCTTCTGGCGCAGGCAGCGCCGCATTGCCGCCCCGGCGTTCCACTACAAGCGCCTGCGCGTGCTGGCCGACATCATGGCTGAATGTACCGAGGGGTTGATCGAACGCTGGGACGCCATCGCGGACACCGGTCGCCATGTGGACATCGCGCAGGAGATGATGCGCCTGACCATGGAGATCGTGGCGCGGACCCTGTTCTCCCGCGATCTCGGAACCTCCATCGATGAACTGGGCAAGGCGGTCGCGACCCTGATCAGCAGCTTCGGTCGAACGCCGGTGATCGAGATGCTGGGCCTGCCGGAGTGGTTGCCGCGCATCCGCGATCCCGAGGCGAAACGGGCGCTGGCCACCCTGGATCGCATGATCCTCGACCTGATCGAGACCCGCCGCAACGCCGCGGAGCCGGGGGAGGATCTGCTGCAGATGCTGCTGGACGCACGTGACCCCGAAACCGGCGAGGGCATGACCGATGCGCAACTGCGCGACGAGGTCGTCACCCTGTTCGCCGCCGGTCACGAGACAACGGCACAGGCCCTGACCTGGGTATTCTACCTGCTGGACCAGCACCCGGACGAGGATGCCTTGCTGCACCGGGAAGTGACACAGATGCTGGGGAACCGGCGTCCCGGTTTCGATGACCTGCATCCGCTGCAGCGCACCCGCATGATCTTCGATGAGACACTGCGTCTCTATCCACCGGCCTTTTCAATCAGTCGTTTCGCAGAGAAGGCTGACAGACTGGGTGGAGAAGGCGGTGACGGGCTGCTGGTGCCGAAGGGCGCCTATGTGACGGTCAGTCCCTATATCACGCACCGCAATCCCCGGCTCTGGCCGGACCCGGAGATCTTCAACCCGGAGAGGTTCGCGGACGAGAAGGTGCATGCCCGCCACAAGCACGCCTATTTCCCGTTCGGCGGAGGCCCCCGCATCTGCATCGGATCGGGGTTTGCGCAGACCGAGGGAAGGCTGGCGCTGGCCATGATCGCACGGCGCTATCGCCTGCGTCTGAAGCAGGGCCACCCTGTCATGCCACAGGGCATCGTGACGTTGCGTCCGCGCTTCGGTATGAAGATGAGCATCGAACGAAGATAAGTGTGCGCTGAGGCGACGCGATCCTGGGGAGGAATTCAAGATGAGTGGTGTGTTGAGCGGCTATCGGGTGCTGGATTTCGGGCGCTATATCGCTGGTCCCTATTGCGCCACACTGCTGGCCGAGTTTGGTGCAGACGTGATCCGCATCGAGAAGGTCGCGGGCTCGGAGGATCGCTACACCACCCCCGTGAACGGTGACGGCGGTGTCGGCGCCCTGTTCATGCAGGTCAACCGCAACAAGCGTGGCCTGACCCTGAACCCGATGAAGCCGGAGGGGCGGGAGATCGTGGCGAAGCTGGTGGAGACCGCCGATGTGGTGGTGGCCAACCTGCCGCCGCAGGGCCTGCTGGCCATGGGTCTGGACCTGGAAAGCCTGCGCAAGATCAAGAAGGACATCATCCTGACCACCGTCTCGGCCTATGGCCACGGCGGCCCCTACAGCGACCGGGTCGGCTTCGACGGAATCGGACAGGTCATGTCGGGCAGCACCTACATGTCAGGGTCGGAGGATCAGCCGGTGAAGTTCGCGGCGCCCTTCGTCGATTTCACCACCGCCATGATGTCTGCCATCGGCACGCTGGTGGCCCTGATGCACCGCGACAAGACCGGTGAGGGGCAGATGGTGGAGGGCGCGCTGGTCCGCTCTGCCCTGACCATCGGCAATGCCGCGCTGATCGAGCAGGCGCTGACCGGCATCAACCGCAAGCCGACCCTGAACCGTGGTCAGACCGCAGGCCCGACCGACATCATCCAGACCGGCGACGGCTGGATCATCGTGCAGGTGGTGGGGCGTCCGCTGTTCGAACGCTGGGCCGACATGGTCGGTCGTCCGGAACTGAAGGACGATCCGCGCTTCACCAGTGACCTTGATCGCGGTGACAATGGAGAGGTCCTGTCTGAAATCGCACGTGAGCATGCGAAGGGCCGCAAGACCGTGGATGTGCTGGCCGACTATGCCGCTGCCTCGGTTCCCGCCGGTCCGATGCATTCACCGCAGCAGGCGCTGGACGACCCGCATATCCAGGCCATGGGCTTCCTGCAGGGTGTCGAGTACCCGGATGTTCCCGCCCCTGCCCCGATTGCTTCCGCGCCGATCAACCTCAGCGGCACGCCGGGCGGCATCCGCCACCGCGCACCGATGCTGGGTGAGCATACCGATCAGATCCTTGGCGACCTGGGCTATGGCGCCGACGTGATCTCCGCCCTGCGCGAGAAGCGGATCGTCTGAACGCTCAACGCAGTTTCTCGCGGTCGGGATCGACAGTCTCGTATTCTCCATCGATGACCGGCCCGCCGCCGTCGGGGCCGCGGCGGGGTCCGCTGTGCGGGTTCTGGCCTGGTCCTGCGCTGGAGCGGACGTGCACCTTCACCCGACTGGCGATGGAGACCGCGATAAGTCGCCGCAGTGGGGGCAGGAACAGCAGGAATCCGATGCTGTCGGTCACGAATCCAGGTGTCAGCAGCAGCAGCCCGGCGGCGAAGATGCACAGGCCTTCGAACATCTCGAAGAGCGGCGGTTGCCCCTCCTCCATGCGTGCGCGGATGCGCCCGACGACGCCATACCCCTGTGTGCGCAGCAGGATTGTCCCCGCGACACCGGTGACGATGACCACACCCAGCGTGGGCCAGAGGCCAATCAGATCACCGGCCTGGATGAAGACCGCAATCTCGACGATCGGCATTGCAATGAAGAGAAGCAGGAATAGCAGGGGCATGGCTTGTTCGCGCGGTGTCCGCGGCCTATGTTGGTTGCAGTGAAGCCCGCAAGCGAGGGCAATCATCAACCCCCGGCGCACGCGCCAGTGAGTGGAATATGGGTAACGGATTCCCGATTTTCGAGATTGTAATCTTCGGCATGATCGCAGCATTCCTGATTCTGCGGCTGCGGAACACGCTTGGCCGCCGCACGGGGCATGAGCAGGAGCACCCGCGCACGCG
>BQJF01000109.1 GCA_021604565.1 Minwuia thermotolerans
TTAATTAGCGATGGGACGGGTCGCAAGTCCGCAACGCGCTGCATTTCGCGGCAAATCGACCGGACAGGCCAGACGATCAGGAGTTTTCATGACCGCCACCACCGTCGATCCGGAAGAAATCAGCCGTTTCAGCGCCATGGCGGAGACCTGGTGGGACCCGGAAGGGCCGATGAAACCACTGCATCAGCTCACCCCGGCCCGGCTGCGCTATCTGAAGACGCAGATCGTGCGCCATTCTGATTGCGACGGACAGGGTGCGGCTCCGCTGAAGGGGCTCTCGATCCTGGACATCGGTTGCGGTGGCGGGTTGGTGGCGGAACCCATGGCCCGGCTGGGCGGGAATGTGACCGGTGTCGATGCAGCCGGCGACAACATCCAGGCTGCCCGCGCCCATGCGGCGGGGCTGGGCCTGCGGATCGATTACCGGCATGACACGGCGGAGGCGCTGGTCGAACAGGGCGCGCAGTTCGATGTCGTGCTGGCGCTGGAGATCGTGGAGCATGTCGCCGATGTCGGCCTGTTCGTTGGTTCGGTGGCGAAACTGGTGCGGCCTGGCGGTCTGGTGATCTTCTCGACCCTGAACCGGACCCCGAAGGCTTGGGCGCTGGCTGTCTTCGGGGCGGAGCGCGTGATGCGCTGGTTGCCGGTCGGCACCCATTCCCATGCGAAGTTCGTCAAGCCGTCTGAACTGGCGGCCCATTTCCGCAGTGGCGGGCTGCAGCTTGATGATCTGACCGGGCTGGTGTTCAGCCCGCTGTCGGGCTGGTCCCTGAACAGCCGGGATCTGGACGTCAACTACTTCGCGACCGCGACGCGGAGCACCGACTGATGGCCATCCTGAAGATCGCCCGCATGGGGCATCCGGTCCTGTTGCGTGTGGCGCAGCCTGTCCCCGACCCCACGGCACCGGAGCTGCTGGATCTGGTTGGCGACATGATGGAAACGCTGGATGACATCGGTGGCGCCGGGCTGGCCGCGCCGCAGGTGCACGAGTCGGTCCGGCTGGTCATGTTTCAGGTGCCACCGGGACGCGATCACGAGACCGTGCCGCTGACGATCCTGTGCAATCCGATTGTCGAGCCGGTGACGGAAACGATCGAGTGGGGCTGGGAGGGCTGTCTGTCCGTGCCGGGCCTGCGCGGTCTGGTGCCCCGGCCCGCCGCTGTCCGCTATCGCGGGCAGGGACTCGACGGCCAGATGATCGACCGCACCGTTGAGGGGTTTCATGCGCGCGTGGTACAGCATGAATGCGATCATCTGGATGGCGTGCTCTATCCGCAGCGCATGCCCGACCTGAAGCACCTGATCTTCGAGACCGAGATGAAACATCTGGTCGCCGGTGCCGAAGACACTTCGCCCGAGGCAGAAGGAGAGGACGCATGACGACCGAATCCGACATGGCAACAGGTGCCGCGGACCTGAGCGCGCTGCAGGACCGGATTGCCGATGCTGCACTGATGCATGCTGCCTTCGACGGCTGGACGGATCAGGCCCTGCGCGCCGCAGCACGTGACGCCGGAGCGAGCGACCTGGACATCTATCGCGCCTTTCCGGGCGGCGTCGAGGAACTGCTGGACCATCACCTGCTGATGGCCGACCGCCGCATGGTGGAGGACATCCTGGCGCTGGACCTCGACACCATGAAGATCCGGGAAAAGATCACCCGGGCGGTGCGCATGCGCCTGGAAGCGGCCGGACCGCACAAGGAGGCCGTGCGTCGCGGCTTCAACCATCTGGGACTGCCACATCGCGGACCCCGAGCCAGTCGCGCGCTCTGGCGGACAGTGGACCTGATCTGGCGCGCGATCGGCGATACCTCGACCGATTTCAACTTCTACACGAAGCGTACCCTGCTGGCGGGCGTCTACATGAGCACGCTGCTGTTCTGGCTGAACGACAGGTCCGACGACCATGCCGATACCTGGGCCTTCCTGGATCGCCGGATCGCCAATGTCATGCAGATCGAGAAGGCCAAGGGGAAACTGCTGGGCGGTGCCGGGAACCATGCCAACCCCTTGCAGGCAATGCGCCGTATCGGGGAGAACGTGCGCCGTCGTCGGCCATTTCGCGCCTGATCGGCATATTGTCGATTGACGTTAACGTAAACTGCGGAATATCCTCCTGCAGAGACGCCGGAGAGGCAAGAAACTGACGTCAGGGGAGAAACATGAACCAGCACATCACGCGTGATTCCGTATACGAGACCGTCGACCGGGATGCCTTTCCCGCGATGATGGAGGTTGATCGCTACAACCGTCGGACCGACGCGTTCGACGAGATCATCTCCGCCACGCACGACCATTTCTGGGATCCGCTGGATCCGGCTTATGTCGATCTGTCGAAGCCGTTCGATCTGGAGAACGAGTACCTGATGCCGCCGGAGCAGGTGCCGGAACTTTCCGGTGCCGTGCGCGACCGCCTGGATGAGGGGCAGCGCATCCGTCTGGCCAACGAATCCACCCGCTGGGGCCTGTCAGGCATCCTGCATGGGGAGCAGGGCGCGCTGAGCCTCTCTGCCAGCCTCTGCCACATCATGGTGGATGCGGGAGCACAGGAATATGCCGCCAATCAGGCGCGGGAGGAGGCCCGTCACGTTACCGGCTTCGCCCGCTACATCGGCAACCGCTGGGGCACGGCCTATCCGGTGGGCGACGAACTGGGGCGGCTGATGAACGAACTGGTCGCCGCACCGGAGGTCTACAAGAAGCTCGTCGGCATGCAGATGCTGGTCGAAGGGCTGGCGATGGGTGCCTTTGCCAGCCTGCACCGCTATACCAACGACCCGGTGCTGAAGCGGCTGGTGCAGCTCGTGATGACGGACGAGGCCTTCCATCACCGCTTTGGCAAGATCTGGGCGGACCGGACGATCCCGAAACTCGACACGCGGGAACACGAGATTGTCGAGGACTGGGCGGCCCGCTGTTTCGAGACCCTGCTGTTCAACCTGACCAACATCCGCCAGAAGCGGGCGATCTACCCGCAGTTCGGGCTGGAATGGGAATGGGTGCGCGATTCGGTGCGTGAGGTCTATGCGGACCGCGATTCCAAGCGGCGCAACGATCTGAAGGATCCCACCAACATCATGCGTGTTCTGGTGAAGACCCTGCTGAACGCCGGCATCATCACCGACCGGACGCGTCAGCTCTATGCCAACTGGCTGGATATCGACGAACTGGAACGCGAAGAGGGGCTGCACATCGGTGAAGCCATCGCGGCGGACGGGATCGAATTCCTCAAGACCGTGAACCAGGGACGGAAGAAGATCGGTCAGAAGCCGATCTGACCGGTTTCGGCAAGGTGCGACGGTGGGTGTCGGCTGACACTCACCCGTCGCGCGCGTCCCAGACCTGCTTCTTGCGATAGATGGTCGAGGGGCTGACGCCCAGGAAACCGGCGGCACGACCGATGTTGCCGCCGCAGATGCGGATTGCCGCCTCGATGGCTTCCCGCTCCACCTCGTCGAGGGGCAGTATGTCCTGCTCCCGCTGCCAGCTTGCCACGCCGGTCGGTGTTGCAGCGCCGTCAGCACCCTCCACGCCGGGAAGTGGCGCGGCCAGGGGCGCGGAACCATCGGCAACGCCACCCTGCGGAATCATGAAGACCGGTGGCAGCATGTCCGGCGTGACCTCGGTTCCGTCGAACAGCACCGTGATCGACCGGACGATGTTCTGCAGTTCCCGGATATTGCCCGGCCAGCGATGGTTCAGCATCGCCTGTGCGGTCTCGGGCGCGAACCGCTTGAACTTCTTCTGTTCCTCGCGCGCGAAGTGCTTCAGGAATGTCTCCGCGATCAGCAGGATGTCCTTCTCGCGCTCCCTCAGCGGTGGCAGCGTGATCGGGATGACGTGCAGGCGATAGAACAGGTCCTCCCTGAACCGGCCGACCTGAACCGCCTCCATCGGGTCCTGGTTCGTGGCGCAGACAAAGCGCACATCCACATGCCGGGTCCGTCCGTCACCAACCCGTTCGAAACTGCCGGTCTGGACAAACCGCAGCAGCTTGCTCTGCAGGTCCAGATCCATCTCGCAGATCTCGTCCAGGAACAGGGTGCCACCATGGGCGCGGGCGGCGGCGCCTTCACGATCCTGCACCGCGCCGGTGAAGGCACCGCGCACATGGCCGAAGATCTCGCTCTCGATCAGTCCCTTCGGGATGGCCGCGCAGTTGATCGCGACAAAGGCACCGTTCGATCGCGGGCTCAGGCTGTGTACGGCGCTGGCCGCGAGTTCCTTGCCGGTACCGGACTCGCCGACCACGAAGACAGTTGCCTTGCTGGGCGCGGCCATGCGCAGCGTCTTGTAGACCGCGCGCATCTTGGGCGAGGTGCCGATGAAGTCGGCGAAACCACTGCTGTCAGGCGCATTGTCTTCCAGTTCGGCACTGGCCGCGAGCAGCGCGCGCTCCGTTGCGTTCCGGACCGTGAAGGTCAGTCGTTCCGCGGAAAACGGCTTCACCAGAAAGTCGAATGCCCCCAGCCGCATGGCCTCGACGGCGATGTTGATCGACCCGTGGGCGGTGATGACGATGACCGGTGGCGGCGTCTCGCGCGTGTTCAGCCGTTCCAGGATCTCCATGCCGTCCATGTCCGGCAACCGCAGGTCCAGCAGCACCACATCGAACGGGCGATCCAGTTCGTCCATGGCGTCCGCGCCGGTTTCCACGGAAACGATCTCGAACGGTTCGTCGCGCAGGTACTGCTCATAGGTACGGGCGAGGGAACGACTGTCCTCGACAAGCAGCAGCCTGTGGCGACCTTGCTCAGCCATTCAGGTAGCCGGGATCGGCATGGCGGCGATCCGCATCACACCTGGGCCCTGCCTATCGTCAGGAACTTGTTCCGGCGCTGCTCCAGCAACTGGTCATCAGCCATGTCCCTGAACATGGACAGGGCATCGGCGATGGCATCGCCAACCCGCATCATGGTTGCCGCCGCATCACGGTGGGCGCCGCCGACGGGCTCCGGGATGACCTGATCGGCCACCCGCAGGCGCTTCAGGTCCTGGGCGGTAAGCTTCAGCGCCTCCGCCGCATCGATCGCCCTGTCGGACGTCTTGAACAGGATCGAGGAGCAGGCTTCCGGCGAGATCACGGAATAGATGGAATGTTCCAGCATCATCACCCGGTCACCCACGGCGAGTGCCACCGCACCGCCGGAACCGCCTTCGCCGATGATGACCGCGATGATCGGAACCTTGACGTTCAGGCAGACCTCCACGGAGCGCGCGATGGCCTCCGCCTGGCCACGCTCCTCGGCCCCGACGCCGGGGTATGCGCCTGCCGTATCGACAAACGTGAGGATGGGCATCCTGAACCGCTCCGCCATCCGCATCAGGCGCTGGGCCTTGCGATAGCCTTCGGGGCGGGCCATGCCGAAATTGTGCTTCACCCGGCCTTCGGTCGAATGGCCCTTCTCGGTGCCGAGAATCATGACACCGCGCCCGCGGAACCGGCCCATGCCGCCGATCAGCGCCTTGTCATCACCATAGGACCGGTCGCCGGCCAGCGGGGTGAAGTCGGTGATCAGGGCGTCGATGTAATGCGATGTGTGCGGCCGTTCCGGGTGCCGGGCGACCTGCGTCTTCTGCCATGGGGTCAGGGATTTGTAGGTGTCTGACAGCAACTTCGACGCCTTGCCACGGAGCGTGTCGACCTCCGCATCGATGTCGGTTGCCTCGTTGGTCTGGGCCAGATGCTGCAGTTCCCTGACCTTGCCCTCCAGCTCGGCCAGCGGTTTCTCGAAGTCCAGATAGGTCTGCATGAAGTCCTCGCGCCCCGGGGGTCGATCGAAGGAGAAGCTGCATTCTGCACCATCCCCTGTCAATTGCGACGGCGAACATTCCGATCATGTGCCGCGAATGGTGATATAGTGACAGGAAGACGGGGTTGCATCGTCACGGGGGGAAAGCACGATGCATGAGGGTATCTGGACGACCGTACTTGGCCTGTTCGGCCTGATGACGATAGCGGTGCTGATGCTGCCGCTGGCGAAGCGTATCCGGTTTCCCTACACGGTCCTGCTGGCCGCTGTGGGTATCGGTCTGGGCCTGATCAGTGAACTGACCCATGCCATGCATCTGGGGGTGATCAGTGATCTGTTCCACAGCTTCGAGTCGCTGGAGATCACGTCGGAGATCATCATCTTCATCTTCCTGCCGGCGCTGGTCTTCGAGAGCAGCCTGGCAATCGATGTCCGGAAGCTGCTGGCGGACATTCGCCCGATCCTGTTCCTGGCAATCGTTGGTCTGCTGATCTCCGCCTTCATGGTCGGTGGCGCGGTCTGGGCGGTATCGGGCATGAGCTTTCTGGTCTGCCTGCTGCTGGGCGCGATCCTGTCGGCGACCGATCCGGTGGCGGTCGTGGCCATCTTCAAGGATCTCGGTGCACCGAAGCGGCTGGCGGTGCTGGTGGAAGGCGAGAGCCTGTTCAACGATGCAACGGCCATCGTGCTGTTCAACATCCTGGCCGCCATGATCATCGGCAATGTGGAGGCGGATCTGCTGGGCGGCGGCCTCGGTTTCCTGAAGGTTTTCCTGGGCGGCATCATCGTTGGCTTCGTCATGGCGCGCGCCTTCGTGTGGCTGATCGGACGCATGGGGGGCGTTGCTCTGGTCGAGGTCACGCTGACGGTCTCGCTGGCCTATCTCTCGTTTCTGGTTGCGGAGCACTACCTGCATGTCTCCGGTGTCATGGCCGTGGTCACGGCGGCGCTGGTGATGGGCTCGCTGGGGCGTACGGGCATGTCGGCGAATGGCTGGCACCTGCTGCAGGAAACCTGGGAGAATCTCGGTTTCTGGGCCAATTCCCTGATCTTCGTTCTGGTGGGGCTGGCCGTGCCCTCGATCCTGTCCGTCTTCAATGGCGGCATGTGGCTGACTCTCGCCGTCCTGCTGGGTTCCGCGTTCATTGCGCGTGGACTTCTGACCCATGGCCTGTTGCCGATCCTGAGCAGCGTCGGCATTGCAACCAACGTCAGTCTCGGTTTCCGGACGGTCATGTGGTGGGGCGGGCTGCGCGGGGCCGTTTCGCTGGCCCTGGCGCTGGCGATCTGGGAAAACGATGCCATTCCGCAGGACATTCGGGAATTCGTGGTGGCGCTGGTCTGTGCGTTCGTCCTTTTCACCCTGTTCATCAATGCCACCACCGTTGGCGCGGTGATGAAGGCATTTGGCCTCGACAAGCTCTCGCCTGCGGATGTGACCATTCGCAACCGCGCGATCGCGACGGCCCTTGACGGTATCCAGGGCAGGATCGGTCAGGTCGCGGAGAACCAGAAGATCCCCGTCACGGTGGCGGAGGAAGTATCGACGCTGTACGCGAAGCGTGTCGCCGATGCGCGGGCCGATACCGCCAACGAGGGCACGCTGACACCGGACGACTGGATGAAGGTCGCGCTGATGGCAACGCTCGGTCAGGAACGGCGGGGTTTCCTGCGCCACTATGCTCAGGGCTATCTCTCGTCCGCAATTGCGCGATCCCTGCTGGCGATGAATGACGAGATGCTCGACGCGACCAAGCATGGCGGGCTCGAAGGCTATGCCCGCGCCTGTGACAAGGTGCTGGGCTTCAACAGGTCCTTCCTGCTGGCCTTGCGGCTGCAGCGTCGGTTCGGGTTCGCCGAGCCACTTGCGCGACGCTTCGCCGACAGGATGGAACGGCTGCGTACCATGCGTGCCGTGCTGGCGGAGGTTCGCGAGGATGGCATCGGGGACATCGAAGCGCTGGTGGGGGCGGACGTTTCAGTCCGCCTCTGCGAGATGCTGGATGCGCGACTGGAGAAGACCATGGCTGCCCTGACGGCGGTCCGGCTGCAGTATCCGGATTATGCCGAGCAGTTGCAGCGCCGCTATCTGGAACGTGTCGCGCTGCGTCAGGAACGCCAGGACTATGACCGCTTGCACGAGGAAGCGGTCATCGGTGCGGAGATCCACGCCAGTCTGCAGGGAGACCTGGAAGAACGCTACGCCATGCTGGGCAAGCGCCCGCCACTGGATCTCGGCCTCGACCCTGCGGAACTGGTCGCCAGCGTGCCGCTGTTCGAAAGCCTGTCGCAGGAACGCATCCACACGATCACCGCCCTGCTGAAACCCCAACTCGTCCTGCCGGGCGAGGCAATCGTCCGCAAGGGCGATGCCGGGTCGGCGATGTACTTCGTGTCATCCGGGGCCATCCGTGTGGACATCGCGCCGGAGCCGGTGATCCTCGGTTCCGGGCAGTTCTTCGGCGAGCTGGCGCTGCTGAAGGACGCGCCCCGCAACGCGGATGTGTTCGCGGAGGGCTTCTGTGACCTGCTGGTGCTGGAGCGTGCAGCGTTTCAGAAACTGCTCGCGGACAATCCGGACCTGAAGGCCACGATCGAGAAGGTGGCCGCGGAACGGACGGCAACCTGAAGCCTGCAGTCACGACGCGGCGGAGATCATATCCATTTCAGTCGGCGCAGTATCCAGAGCTGCACCACGGTGACCACGGCTGATCCGGCGAGGAGGTAGGTGAAGCCGTTGCCATCCTCCGACCATGGAACGCCCCCGACGTTGGCACCCAGCAGCGCGGCCACCAGATTCAGCGGCAGGAAGATCCCGGCGATGATGGTCAGGATATAGGTCGCGCGCTGGCTCGCCTCCGCCGTGGCCTGGTCGATCCGGTCCTGGATCAGGCGGCTGTGGTCCCGGATTGCCTCCAGTGCTGCCACGTTGCGCTTCGTGGCGTGCCAGTTCTCCCGCAGATCGATAAGATCCGATCCCTTCAACCAGCCCGGTTCCGCCGCCAGCACAGCCTCCAGCGCGTCCGCCTGCGGCACGGAGAAGCGGTGCAGCCAGATCGCCTGCCGGCGCAGTTGGGCCAGTTCCTGGGCTGAGGGATTGGGTCCCGGCGCCTCCAGAATGTCCTCGAGGTCTGCAAGCTGCCGGTTGAGATGCACCAGCGAGTCCTTGACCCTGCCGGTCAGATTGGCGACCAGATTGGTCACGATCATGCCGGACCGCGCCCTGTCGCCTGCTGCTCTTGCCAGTTCCGCAGTATCCTCCACGGCACGGACACGTTGCAGGGCAACGGATTCGACACGGTCTTCCATCACCGCAACGCGCAGGGAGACCATGTCCTCGGGGCGACGGTTCTCATTCAGGTTGACGCCACGCAGGATCAGGACGTCGGCACCGTCGAAACGGGTGAACCTTGGCTCCGTCTCGTCGGCATTGATGGCAAGCAAGGCAGCAACGGGCATGCCGTCCGCGTCGGAAGCCACCACCTCCGTTGCACGCTGGGAATGGTGTATCCACAAGGGGGCTTCCTTGCTGCCCGCGAGAAGCTGTCCTGTCATGTCGTGCTTTCCGTTTGGATCGAATCAGACCCGCAGGTCCAGTGCGCCCTGCAGGATATAGGCGGCGGCGTGGGCGTCGATGACTTCGGCGCGGCGGCGGCGGGAAACATCCTGGCTGATCAGGCTGCGCTCGACGGCGCTGGTGGACAGCCGCTCGTCGATGAAGGCCATGGGCAGGTCGAACGCGCGTTCCAGACTGCGCTGGAAGGCGCGGACCGACTGCGCTCTCGGTCCGGAGGTGCCGTCCATGTTCAACGGCATCCCGACAACGATCCCGCCCGCCTGCGTCTCGTCGATGATCTTCCGGATAGCCGCGAAATCAGCCGCCTGCTTGCCGCGCCGGATCACCTGCAATGGCGTCGCGACCATGTGAGCGGAATCGCAGATCGCTACGCCAATCGTCTTGGTTCCAGGGTCCAGACCGATCAACCGTTTGCCAGCCGCGCGCTGGCGAAGTTCAACCGGTTTCAGCAGCACTACTGCTTGCCCGCTGAGAAGTCGTTCCGGCCGCTGATGTCCTCGCCCCGCATCAGATAGAGCGGGCGGGTGACGAAATCGACCTGTCCGCCTGTCAGCTTCACGATCTCGGCCCCGATCTGCCTGTCGAAGACGGAACTGGTGGGCATGAAGCGCAGCACGTAGCCCGCCCGGCGGTGCGGGGAGCGGTTGGGGCGGGAGCCATGCACCATGTAGACGTCGTGCAGCGAGATCTGCCCCGGCTCCAGTTCGATCTCGACCGCCTCCGCCTCGTCGAATTCTTCCGGCTTCAGCTGCTGGTTCAGGGTCAGACCGTCGCTGTCGTTGCGGTCATGGCCGCGTACGCGCTGGTCGCGGTGGGAACCGGGGATCACCCGCAGGCACCCGTTCTCCGACGTTGCCGCATCAATCGCGATCCAGACGGAGCAGGTGGCGAGGGGGCGGATCGGCCAGTACTGCCCGTCCTGATGCCAGGGCGTTTCCTTGCCGGAGTGCGCAGGCTTGCCGAACACAGTGGTACCCCAGAGCAGGATATCGGGGCCGATCAACTGCGTGACGGCATCCAGCACTTCGGGGATCGCGGCATGCTCCATCCAGGTGTCGGCACCCTTCAGCGCCTGTGGTCCATGCGCCGGGATGTGCGGGCAGAACATGGCGTCTGGTGACAGATGCGGATTGTCGGTGATCAGCCGGTCCAGATCCGTCCGCATTTGGTCAAGCCGTTCAGGATCGATGCGGAATCCCAGGGGCACGACGTAGCCGCGCTCGTGATAATGCTGCACCTCTGCCGCGCTCAGGGGGCCGGTCAGGGGGGGGGCAGTCTGAAGGTCTGTCATCGCCATGGCTCAGCTCCCTGACCGGTTCATGCGGCGCGCGGCCAGACCCGCGGAAACAGGTCACATTCCAGCGGCGCGCCGGAGGGGATACCGGGGTCGCGGATCAGCGGCTGGAAGCTGCCCTCCGGTCGATAGGTGCAGTCATCGCCGCAGAACCGCGCCGCCAGCGCCCGCCGCCGCCGGTCGACCCGGCTGTTGCCCGGTGCCGAATGCAGGATCAGCCCGTGATGCACCAGGCAGTCGCCCGGCTCCGTCTCGAAGCTGCGGAAGGTATGCTGATCCCGCTCCGCCTCGATGTCCGGCACGGGTTCCATGGTGTCGCCATAGCGGCTGTCACCGGTGAAGCTTCTTGGCTGGAAACGCCGTCCCCAGCGATGGGAACCGACGAGATACTCGACAGCACCCGAATCGCGCGTCACAGGGTCGAACGGTGTCCAGACGGTGCAGACCTGTTCACCGTCGATGGGCCAGTACGGCTGGTCATGATGCCAGGGGGTGAGGGCCTGGGAACCGGGTTCCTTCACCAGCAGCGTGTCGAAGAACAGCGTCACGCGTTCCCGCGCGCCCAGTACCTGCCGGGCAATCTCGGCGGCGGGACTGTCGAACACGAAGGCCCGGAAATCGTCCTGCCAGGTCCAGACGAAGCTGTCGCCGTGGAAGCGTCCGTCCTTCCCCTGGTCCAGGTTCAGCGCCATCGGGCCGGGCGTCGCGATGGCGGCATCAACAGCCTTGCCCATGCGGTCGATCCAGTCGGGATCGAACATGCCGCGCAGGCAGATGACACCCTCCGACCAGAACGTTTCCTGTTCCTCTTGCGTGATCTTGCGCACCGGATGCCGGTTCATGGCCGAAATCCCCCTCAACTGTTGCTGTGCCACAGCGTACCACCGACTTCGGGTGATGCCCAATGCCGGGTGTCAGGCCGTCACGTCAACGTTGCCAGCGCGCTCCAGCATCGCGCGGACTTCTGCCGGCACCGGTATAGCCTTCATGCCACGCGGATCATCGGGGACATTTACGGCCCAGACGCGCACCTCATGCCCCTCCGCCAGCAGATCGCCGTCACGGGTGAAGTGATGGCGAACGGTGAATGACTTCGTGCCGAACTTCTCCACGAACGTGGTCAGCAGCAGTACGTCGCTGTAGAAGGCCGGACTGCGGAAATCCATGCCGGACGCGACAAGCGGACAGCCCCGGAATTCGGGTGTGGCCGTCAGCTTTGCAAAGGGAAAACCCGCCGCCTCCAGCAGCCCGTGCGTGCCCTGATCCATCCAGATGTAATAGTTCGGATTGAAGATGATCCGGGCCGGGTCGCAATGACCCCATTCGACCCGGATGCGTTGCGTCGCGTGCAGCATGGCACTCCCCCTGACAGACCGATGCCTGCTGGATAGCACATGTTCGCCGGACATGGATCAGGGCGCGGGAACAGGCTACGGTCGCGAAAACGACAACGGGGGAAACGCGTGTGAGCAGACGGGTGCAGGTGGTGATCATCGGGGCAGGGCCTTCCGGGCTGCTGCTGGGCCAGTTGCTGCATCTGTCGGGGATCGAGGCGATCATTCTGGAGCGTCAGACGGCGG
>BQJF01000110.1 GCA_021604565.1 Minwuia thermotolerans
CTTCAAGATTGCTTTCGGAGCCATAGGTTTCGTCCAGGAGGGCGGCAAAGTCCTCCCGTCCCGGGAACTGCTCGGCAGCTCCGACGGATACGTCGCTCATATAGTGATTTCCTTTCTCGCGGCCCTTCGCTTGGATTTGCCGGTTACCCGGCTACGATCAGACCGTTCGCACTCTGCGGGTGGGACATTCAGACCTTCAGGCCTGACGCTCCAACCGCGCCGTAACCAGCTTACGGGCTGCGAAGAACGCGGCCTCTATATCCAATTCCGTGGTATCGAGCAAGTCTGCATCTGCTGCGGGTTTCAGCGGCGAGGTGGCACGGTTCATGTCGCGTTCGTCCCGCGCGCGCAGATCCTGCAGCACATTTTCCAGCGTCACGTCGGTTCCACGGGCCACCAGTTCGGCATGGCGCCGTGCCGCACGAGCGGCCGCCGTCGCGGTCACGAACAGCTTTGCCGTCGCGTCCGGGCAGACAACGGTGCCGATGTCACGCCCGTCCAGCACGGCACCTGCGGCCCCGTCTGGCGGCGTCCTGGCGAAGGCCTGCTGGAAAGCGAACAGGGCATCGCGCACGGGCTGCAGGGCGGCAACCTTCGACGCCAGGTTGCCGGTCGTTTCCTCCCGCAGGGCCGGGTCGGAAAGGTCGCCGGGCGTGATGCCCCGCGCCGCAGCCACTGCCGCCTCCACATCGCTGCCGTCACCACCGGCACGGATCAGCCGCAGGGCCGTCGCGCGATAGAGACCGCCGGTATCCAGATAGGCGAAGCCGAGATCATCTGCCAGCCGCCGGGCCAGCGTCCCCTTGCCGGAGGCAGTTGGCCCGTCAACGGCCACGACCGCTGTCATGCGGTCTCACCCAGGCGCGCCTGCTGCATCTCGCTGCGGCGCACCTTGCCCGCGTCGTCGCGCAGGGGTTCGTCGACGAACTCGAAGCTGCGCGGAATCTTGTAGCGCACCAGCCGCTCCGCCAGGAAGGCGACCAGATCATCCTCCGAAATGCCGCCGGGGGCATCGACGATGCCGTGGATGCGGTTGCCGAGATCCTCGTCCGGCAGGCCGATCACCACCGATGACCGGACGCCGGGAAACTGGTCGATCGCGGCCTCAACTTCCGCCGGGTAGATGTTGGCTCCACCGGCCAGGATCATGTCCTTGCGGCGGTCGGTCAGATACAGGTAGCCGTCGGCATCGACGTAGCCCATGTCGCCCAGGCTCTCCCAGCCGCCCTCGATGGCTTTGCTCTCCGCGCCGAGATAATGATAGGTCGTACCGCGTCCGGTATCGGGGCGCAGGAAGACCTCCCCCACTTCATCCGGTTCGCAGTCGGTGCCGTCCTCCCGCACCACACGCATCGACGAGCCTTCGCGCAGCCGCCCGACCGAGCCCTTGCGCAGCATGGATTCATGGCCGGTGATCCAGGTCGTGCCGGTGCCTTCCGTGCCGCCCATCAGCTCGAAGATACGATCCGGACCCAGCCACTCGATGAAGGCATCCTTCAGCCAGATCGGGCAGGGGGCCGCCAGATGCAGCAGGACCCGCAGGCTGGAGAGGTCGTAGCGGTTCCGCACAGCCTCATCCAGCCGCCAGATGCGCTGCATCATGGTCGGCACCATCATCATCCAGTTGATGCGGTACTGCTCGATCAGGGCCAGCGTCTGTTCGGCATCGAAGCGGTCGGCGACCACGACGTGCGAGCGTTTCAGCAGCGCCTGGATGCAGAAGATGAAGGGGCCGTTGTGATACAGCGGCCCGACGACCAGGTGATTGTCGTGGTCCTGTTGCAGCAGCCAGCTGTTGTCGCCCCCGGCCAGCAGACCGGTATCGAAATCCCACAGCGGCGGCGACGCGGCGACGATCAGCTTTGGTCGGCCCGTGCTGCCGCCGGACGTCGGCGCCTTCCAGTGATCGGCGATGATGTCGGGCAGGTCGCTGTCGTCGGCACTGTCATCAGGCATGAAACCGGTGGGCAGGGTGGGGGCACCGTTCGGTGTCGGTTCCTCCGATCCGACCACCAGCGCCGATCTCGCCAGGTCGATGATCGCATCCCGTTCCAGCTTCGGCAGCCGGGCAGAAACCGGCTGCGGAATGCCCCCGGCCTTCCATGTCGCGAAGGCGGCGGCCAGGAACTCGGCTCCGTTGGGCAGGGCGATGGTGACCATGTCGTTGCGGCGGACACCCAGCTCGACGTACTTCCGCGCCAACCGGTTGGTCCAGCGATGAAACGCCGCCACCGTCCAGGTCCGCCCGTTGTGCGTGACCAGTGGCGCCTCCGGCTCTTCCTTCGCCCAGCGTGCCAGATTGGCCCCGAATGACAGTTCGACCATGATCCCAAATCCCTCCCCGGAAACCTGCAGAACCTATGCTGGCAGGGTTTCGGCTGGCAATGGGAAAGCGCGGGGGGCGACGTGATCTACGGCTCGGGGACCTGTGGTCTCGACCTGCACAGCCGGAAAGAAAGTGGCCCGCCGCCAGCGGTGCGTGAGGGGGTACGACCGAGGCAGCGGGCCGGGTTTCAGAACCGACGAACGGGTCATGGTCCCGGCGAGATCGGGTCGCAGGAGGGAGTGAGGGTCCCGCCGGAACGCATGTCGTTCTTGTTGCCGGTTCGGGGCAGCCCGTCCGCATCACCGGCGGAGGGGGACGCCCTACGCGTGATGCTGTTCGGACTGCCCGTCCCTGCGACTGATATGTGAACTCGTGCAAAGCCCGCCAAGGGGCGGAATTGGGGCAATTTAAGGGCACACTTGAAGGTGAAGCCGCCATCACACACTGCGCTGCCCGATACGACCGTATGTCGACAGATTCAGGACACGATTTGCGCTGCCTCCGAACGTCTCTATAACGTTCTGCATGAACACAAAATCTGCCCATCGGGCCAATGTCGGCCTGTTCGTGACCTGTCTGGTTGACCTGTACCGGCCAACGGTGGGTTTCGCCGCCGTGAAACTGCTGCTGGATGCCGGTTGCACGGTCGAGGTGCCGGAATCACAGACCTGCTGCGGTCAGCCCGCCTACAATTCCGGTGACCGGGCAGACACGAAGGCGATTGCGCGCAGCACCATCGCGGCCTTCGAGGATTTCGACTATGTGGTCGCGCCGTCCGGCTCCTGTGCGGCGATGCTGAAACACCATTATCCCCGCCTTTTCGAAGGGGATGTGGACTGGGAACTGCGGGCGAAGTCGCTGGCGGCGAAGACACACGAACTGGTGTCCTTCCTGACCGACATTGCCGGGGTGACGGAGGTGGGTGCCGCGCTGCAGGGCAGCGTGACCTATCACGACAGTTGCTCCGGCCTGCGCGAACTGAAGGTCAAGGATCAGCCCCGCCGCCTGCTGGGCACGGTCGAGGGACTGTCGCTGAGGGAACTGCCGACCGCGGAGACCTGCTGCGGCTTTGGCGGCACCTTCTGCATCAAGTATGCGGATGTCTCGGTCGAGATGGTCTCCCGCAAGGCAGAGGACATCCGGGCGACGGAGGCGGACCTGCTGCTGGCCGGGGACATGGGGTGCCTGCTGAACATGGCCGGTCGGCTGAAGCGGGAGGGATCGGAGATCCAGGTGCGGCATGTCGCCGAGGTTCTGGCCGGCATGACGGATCGTCCTGCCATCGGTGAGACGGAGCAGGTCTGATGCAGTCCGAAGCGCTGAATTTCAAGAATGCGGCCAGGGGGGCCATCGCGGACCCGAATCTGCGGCAGGCCCTCAGCAATCTGGAGACCGGCTTCGTCGCCGCGCGTTCCCGGGCTGCGGCGGGACTGGACGAGTTCGAGGCCATGCGTGATGCGGCGGTCGATCTGAAGAATCACATCCTCGCCAACCTCGATTTCTATCTGGCGCGGTTCGAGGAACGGGTGGTGGCTCAGGGTGGCACGGTCCACTTCTGTGCGACGGCGGAAGAGGCGCGTCAGACCATCCTGAACCTCTGCAGGGACTATGGCGCGAAGACGGTCACCAAGGGCAAGTCGATGGTGGCAGAGGAGATTGCGCTCAACCCGTTCCTGGAGGCCAATGGCGTCGAACCCATCGAGACCGACCTGGGCGAATACATCATCCAGCTGGCCGAGGAACCGCCGAGCCACATCATCGGCCCTGCCGTGCACAAGACCAAGGACCAGGTCTCCGACCTGTTCCACGAACATCATGGCAAGTACGGCAAGACGGAACGGCTGACCGAGCCTGAGGATCTGGTGAACGAGGCGCGGGAGGTCCTGCGCCAGAAGTATTTCGACGCCGATGTCGGGATCACCGGCGCGAACTTCCTGATCGCCGAGACCGGGTCGACGATCATCGTCACCAATGAGGGCAATGGCGATTTGACCCAGATGCTGACTCCGGCGCATGTCGTCATTTCCTCCATCGACAAGGTGGTGCCGACGCTGGAGGACGTCTCGACGATCCTGCGCGTGCTGGCCAGGTCGGCGACGGGGCAGGAGATGTCCGCCTACACGACCCTCTCGACGGGGCCGAAGCGGGACGGGGACCTGGACGGACCGGGTGGCTTCCACGTGGTGCTGCTGGACAATGGTCGTTCCGACCTGCTGGGCACGGAGAAGCAGGACATGCTGCGCTGCATCCGCTGCGGTGCCTGCATGAACCATTGTCCGGTCTACCTGGCGGTTGGCGGTCACACCTATGGTTGGGTCTATCCTGGCCCCATCGGCGCGGCGCTGGACCCGCATTTTCTGGGGATCGAGGAAGCGCACCATCTGCCGAACGCCTCCACCTTCTGCGGGCGCTGTCAGGAAGTCTGCCCCATGCGCATTCCGCTGCCGTCGATCATGCGGCACTGGCGGGAGGAAGCCTTCGAGAAGAAGATCAGTGCGAAGTCCGAACGCTTCGGCGTGAAGACCTGGGCCTTCTTCGCCCGACGCCCCAGGCTCTATCGTCTGGCCACCCGGATCGCGATGCGCCTGATGGGCCGTGCGGGTTCCGTGCGCGGCGGACGTTTCGAGAGCCTGCCGCTGGCATCCGGCTGGACCCGTGGCCGCGACATGCCGGCGCCGGAGGGGCGAACGTTCATGGACCGCTGGACGGCTGGCGAGCGCTGATGACTGTCAGTGAAGACGCGGAACTGGTGTCCTGGCTGCAATCGGCCGTGCAGACCGGCGTGCTGCGCCTGCACGTGAACTACCGCAAGGCCCGCCGCAACGACGCTTTTCATCAGGCACTGGTCGCGCGGGTAGGGGCCAGGGCGGTGAAGATCAGGGACCGGTTCCTGTTCGGATCCTTCGCCCTGTTGCTGGTCTGGTTCGGATTTGCCGAGGCTCTGGAACTGAATGCCATCATGCTGCCGGTGGCGGGGTCCGAGATGTCACTGGGGTCGATCAGCTTCTTCGCCCTGCTGCTCGTGCTTGTCCTCGCTGGCCGACGCTTCGTCCGCCCGCTGCAGGGACGCCTGCTGCATGAAGTCGTGACAAGTGACGCCGAACTGTTCGACAGCCTCTGGCGTGCGGGTGCGCTGGCCCTGATGGCCATGTCCGGCAACGACCGCCTGTGCTCATCGCCCAAGGGGGACTGGCGCCAGTTCGTCAGGCGGGTCCGCCTGTCCGTCGAATAGAGCGCGTCGGTCAGCCGATCTGCGCGCCCAGTCCCGTCATGTGGCCGACAAAGTCCGGGTAACTGGTGGCAATCGTTTCCGCGCCGGTCACGGTGATGGGCTTCTCGCAGAACAGTCCGAGTACCAGGAACGACATGGCGATGCGGTGATCATGTCCGGCGTCGATGGTGCAGCCGCCCGCCGGGGCCTTGCCGCCGGATCCGGTGACGGTCATGCCGTCCTCATGTTCCTCCACCGGGACACCCGCGGCCCGCAGTCCCTCGACCATGCGCGTGATGCGGTCACTCTCCTTGACGCGCAGTTCCTCGATCCCGCGCATGACCGTCTGTCCCTGCGCCAGGGCCGCGGCAACGCAGAGGATCGGATATTCGTCGATCATGGCGGCGGCATTGTCGGGCGGTGCAATGGTGCCGTTCAGACGGTCGCCCCGTATTACCAGATCGGCCACCGGCTCACCGCCCTGGCTGCGTTCATCCGCGAATGCGATCTGGCCTCCCATCGCTTTCAGCACGTCGAACAGCCCGGCCCGCAGCGGATTGATGCCGACATTGCGAATGGTCACGCTGCTGGCGGGGGAGAGCAGGGCGGCAACAGCAGCAAAGGCCGCCGACGACGGGTCTCCCGGCACCACGATCTGCTGCGGAGACAGTTCCGGCTGTCCGGTCAGGCGTACGATGCGGCCCGCGCCATCCGGTTCGCTGACAACCTCCGCACCGAACTGGCGCAGCATGTTCTCCGTGTGGTCGCGGGATGGTTTCGGTTCGCGGACGGTCGTGATGCCGGGCGCATTCAGTCCGGCCAGCAGGATGGCGGACTTCACCTGGGCGGAGGCAACGGGCGAGTCATAGGTGATCGGCATGACCGTTTCCGGCCCTGTGACCGTCATCGGCAGGCGATTCCCCTCTCGACCCTGGAACCGCGCACCCATCTGCTGCAGGGGCTTCGTCACCCGGCCCATGGGCCGTCCCGAGAGGGACGCGTCACCGGTGAAGGTGGCACTGATCGGGTGCCCGGCGACCAGCCCCATCAGCAGCCGCGCGCCGGTGCCCGAATTGCCGAGGTCCAGCACTGTCTCCGGTTCCGCCAGTCCGCCGACGCCGACGCCATCGACCTGCCATTCGCCCGGTCCCAGCCGCTCGACCCTTGCACCCAGCGCGGCCACTGCGGCGGCGGTGGAGCGCACGTCCTCACCCTCCAGCAGGCCCGCGATGGTGGTGCGTCCCACGGCGAGGGCACCGAACATCAGGGCGCGGTGGGAAATGGACTTGTCGCCCGGCGCGGTGAGATCGCCGCCAAGGGTAGTCCCGTTCAGAGGGTGGGCTGTCAGACTGGTCACGGACGGCGGGGCCTTGTGCTTCGAGTACCGGGGCTGGCAGCGCGATAGCACAGCCGCAGGCGGCTTGCCATGACTGCTGACTTGAATGACTGAAACGAGGACTTATTTTCATGTCTGACGGGTGCCTATCGCAGGGCCCGTCCGTGGAGGCTGAAAGGCCTCCGGTCATGCTCGCTTAACCGACAAGGAGATGACGGTACATGTCCAGGATGTCCCTGTTCAACAGTCCGCACCTGCTGGGCTTCGACCATGTGGAGCGCGTGCTCGACAGGGTCGCGAAGTCCGCCAATGACGGCTACCCGCCCTACAACATCGAACAGACCGGCGAGAATGCGCTGCGCATCACGCTGGCTGTCGCAGGCTTTGGTGACGGCGATCTCGGCGTCACGGTGGAGGAAAACCAGCTCGTGATCCGGGGCCGCCGGACCGAGGAGGATGATGAGCGCATCTTCCTGCATCGCGGTATCGCCACCCGGCAGTTCCAGCGCGCCTTCGTGCTGGCGGAAGGGATCGAAGTGCGTGATGCACAGCTCGACAACGGTCTGCTGCACATCGACCTGGAACGTCCGGTGCCCGAGACACTGGTGAAGACGATTCAGATCCGTGCCGGCAAGTCCGGCTCCCGTTCCGTGATCAACAATGCGCCGGAGAAGGAGGCTGCAGATGACTGACCCGTTCGAAGCCGCCCGCAAGATCACCCCGGAGGCGCTGGCCCAGCTCGGCCAGCCCCAGATCGCCTACGTCAAGCCGGTGGAGAACGAGCAGGGCCTGAAGGGCTTCGGCATCTTCTCCGCCAGTGGCCAGCAGGTCGGCGTCGCCCCCACCCGCGAGACCGCCTTCATCGCCGTGCGCCAGCACGAGATGCAGCCGGTTCACGTGCATTGAGCATTCGCGTGCCCTAAACCGCCATCAGCTTTGCCAGGTCGTCGAGCATCGGGATGATCCTGTCCTCGCCCTCTGAGGGCAGGCCGAACACCAGACGCTCGACGCCTGCATCGCGATAGGTGGCGATGCGCTCGGGCTTCTGGGAGGCGGCGAAGATGCTGACGGGCAGGTCGTCCGGCTCGCGGCCCTCCGCCGCGGCCATCTGCCGGAACTGCGACAGGCTTTCCATGATGTCCCAGCCGCGCCCGTCGATGGGCATCCAGCCGTCGCCGTAGCGGATGGCGCGCTTCGCGCCGACCGGAAAACCGCCGCCGACAATGATCGGCGGATGCGGCTTCTGCACCGGCTTGGGCCAGGTCATCAAGGGATCGAAGTCGACGAACTCTCCGTGGTACTCGGCCTTGTCCTGGGTCCAGATCAGCTTCATCGCCTCGACCTTTTCTCGCATCAGCTTGAAGCGGGTCTTGAAGTCGGTGCCGTGATTGGCCATTTCCTCGGCGTTCCAGCCACCACCGATGCCCAGCATGAAACGCCCGTTGGAGATCAGGTCCAGCGATGCGACCTCCTTCGCCAGTTGCAGCGGGTCGCGCTGAACCACCAGGCAGATGCCGGTGCCGAGCAGCAGCTTGCTGGTCACCGACGCGGCGGAGGCGAGGGCAACGAACGGGTCGATCACGTCGTAATACTGCTTCGGCAGGTCCGCGCCGCCGGGCCAGGGTGACAGGCGCGACGCCGGGATGTGCGAATGCTCCGGCATCCACATGGAATCGAAGCCGCGGGCTTCCGCCTCTACAGCCAGCCTTGCCGGACTGATCGAATAGTCCGTTGCGAACATCATCACGCCGAATTTCATGGTTTCCTCCCCCAATGCATCTGCGAAAACCTAACGTACGTGAGGCGGCTGGCAAGCGTGCCGGTGCTCAGAGCTCGCGCCAGCCCCATGCATCCGCGTGGTCGGCCCGCAGGCGATAGCCGTTCTGCAGCAGCAGCCGGGCAACGGTGCGGCGCTCCGGGGCGTCCAGATGCTTGTGTTCGTACTGGATCAGGCGCGGCCAGATCCCGGCTTCCGCCATCATGTGGATGATGGCCCCGTCATAGCCTTCCGTATCGATCAGCACGATGGTCGGCGGCGGCGTGATCCCCGCCGTTTCCAGCGCTCGCCCGACCGGCGTCACCGGAACCTGGGTCGTCTGGATCAGCCCGGCCATTTCCGGCTCTGAAATCGCCGGATCATAGGTTCGCAGGATCCAGACGAGGTGGTCCCGGTCGAAGGAGGCGACGCCATCGGAGACCGTGCGGCCAAGTCGTTCGGAGGCGGCTTCGCGGTCCAGCGTGAACAGGGAGCGTTCACCGGCCTCCCGGTCGATGGCGGCCTGCAGGCACGTGACTTGCGGCATATCGGCATAACGGGCGGCAAGGCGGGCAAAGGCCGGTCCCTGGGGTTCGATCAGCAGGGCAGCAGTGAAACGCTCCGGATTGCCGTAGAGCAGCTTGCCCACGGGATCGTTGGTCGCGCCATCGTTGGCCCCGACCTGGACCAGGGTCAGCGCATCATCGGAGGCCATGGCATCACGGACCAGGTCGGCGAAACGGACATCGGGCAGACGCCACTGGCGCAGGTAGATCGACGGGTTCCGGGCAAGCGCCTTCAGGGAGAACCGGATTCCCAGGGCGCGCTTGATCCGCCTGATCATGGTGCGTCGCTGGTGACCGGCCCGCCTGTCCGGGGTTCCGGACCATCGTCCCAGTAGTCGGTGATCCAGGGCGTTGGCAGGCAATGCCGGTGCGGCCGTCCCTTCGGCCGGTAGCCGTCCAGTGCCTGATCCGGGTCCGGGAAACCGTGAAACACCAGAATGCGGGTGCCTGGCGGGATCTGCGGCATCTTCAGCAGGTTCAGCGGGAAGGTGGGGATGGCGTGGCGCTTGAAGCTGGTGGCCCACTCGGCGGGCCAGTAGTACTTTTCCCCGAGCCCGTAGGTCAGATAGGTCTGCGGCGGGCGGAAGTTCGCCATCGCCCAGTCAGCCTCCGCATAGAACTTGTCGACGATGAACTGCGTCGTGCCCGCAGTCCAGCGAAACACCGACGAGTTGCCGATGTCGGGGCGCTTCTTGAACACCAGATGGCCCTGGATCCAGTTGTGGATGATACAGCGCTTGCCCGGCATGTATTCGAAGAAGCAGTCGATATTGTCGATGATCAGCAGGTCGAGATCCAGGAACAGGCATTCGCCCTGCATGTTGCCCATGCCGGTCTGGAACAGGCCGAGTTTCATCCAGGGGGTGTAGTAGTGGCTGTCCGGCATGCGGATGTCGGGCAGGGGAAAGGCCTCGATCCCCGCGTCGAGCCCGCTCGGATCCTCGGTGAAGCACAGGAACCGGAAGGGGCGGTTGAGGTTGCGTGCAACAGCCCTGTGCAGGCGGTTCACGAACAGCGCCGGATAGCGGTCGCCCCACTTCAGGGTGACGATATTGACCTGTTCCATCTGCAGACCGGTCCCGTTTCGGAAAGAAGCTGTCTCCTACATAGCCCGAAGTGCCGGACCAATGCGACAAAAGCCCCTGTCTGTCAGGTACTCAGTCGTCGAACAGCATCCCGACACCGTTTCCGGCGGCGGTCAGACCGGCGAGGCGCAGCATGTGCCAGCCCAGTACCAGATTGCTGCTCAGCACCGGCTTGCCGATCCGCGCTTCCGCTTCGGCAATGACCGAGAGGCTGCGCAGGTTGGTGCAGGACACGAAGACCGCATCCATCTCTGCCGCAGCGTCCATGTCGCAGATGGCCTGCAACAGGCTGTCGGTGGTGATGCGGGCGACAGTTGCTTCCTCCGCCTGTTCGAAGGACGCGAAGGCACTGATCTCAAGCCCGTTCTGCTGCAGCAGGTTGCGCATGGCCTCCGATACTTCCGCCACATAGGGCGTGATGAAACCGATGCGCCGGACACCCAGATGCGCGGCGGCGGCCAGCACGGCAGTGATCGGGTCGGTAGTCAGCGTGGTCGGGTGAACCTGCCGGATCAGCACGCTGACGAGTTGCTGGCCGATGATGGTGGCCCCTGACGTGCAGCCATAGCCGACCACGGTCAGGGGACTGGCCGAGGGCAGCAGGGCCGCGACCTGCGGCAGCTCCGTCTTCATCTGCATCAGTGTTTCAGGGGTGACTGCAAGGCCGCTCGGGATGCGGCTGTGGTACAGCGCGACGCCGGGCTGGCTGAACATCGGGCCCAGTTCCGGTTCCATCGTTTCATCGTTCTGCAGCACGATCAGCCCGAACCGCGCTGCGGCACCCGCGCCGCCATCAAGCTGATAGGGAAGGCTCATGCCGCGGCCTCCAGGACCGGCAGTTCGGCTGGCGCGCGGCGCGACAGCAGTTCGGGTTCCCCGTCGCGAATCACCAGGTTTTCCTCGTGGACCATGATCCGGCCCTCCGCCAGAACCATGCTGGGCTCCAGGGTCATCACCATGCCCGGCTGCATCACGGTATCGTCGAAGCCGATGATCGACGGTGATTCCGTCAGTTGCATGCCGAGGCCGTGGCCATAGCGCCCGACATCACCCGTATCCTGTCCGATGACGGCCTGCATGGTGCGATGCAGTTCGGCACAGGTCACGCCGGGACGCGCGACCGCGAGTGCGGCATCGGTTGCGCGGTGCAGGGTACGGTAGCCTGCCCGGGCGGTCTCGTCTGCATCACCAAAGGCGAAGTTGCGGTCGAAATCACAGTGGTAGCCCTGCAGGGTTGCGCCGGTGTCCAGCATCAGCACGTCACCCGGCTGCATCGGGCGCGCACCTGGGGGCGAGATCACGTCCGGATAACCGCCCGGACCGGCCCCGCCGACCAGATAGGGCACATCGTCGGCGCCGGCACGCAGCAGCGCAATGCGGAACGCGCGGAATGCCTCCGACAGGGGTTGGCCGATATGAAACAGGTCCGGGGCCTGATTGAACGCATCCGAGGCGATGGTGCAGATACGCCGCAGCACGTCGATCTCGGCTTCCGACTTCACCATCCGCAGTTCCCGGACCTGCGGCGTGCAATCAGTGAAACGCGTGCCGGGCAAGCCATTCCGCAGTTTCTCGAAATCGGTCACTGCCATGCGCAGACTGCTCTCCCGCCCCGTCGGCATTCCGACCACGGAAAAACGTTTCAGGACATCGGCAAGCAGACTGACGCCATCGTCGGTCGCGTGCGGGGATGCCCAGGTTCGAATGTCGTCGATCCATGTTTCGGCCATCAGGGCGGCGCCGATCTCCGGCACGACGGCAATGGGCTGACCTTCGCCGGGAACCACCAGGAACCAGGGCCGTGTCGGGCTTTGCCAGAACAGGGTGCGGAAACCGGTGAAG